>JAKSRR010000005.1 GCA_024403455.1 Lachnospiraceae bacterium
AGAGAAAATAAATTTCAGCCTAATTTAGGCTTGACTTTTCATAGCTGGTCTCCTTTGCAGAAAGTACCATAAAGGCCGTTCTCATTATAACACAATCCATAACAAAGACTGAAAAAGGGTATGGTATAATATAAAAGAATATCACTCTGTGATATTCTTTTAACGAACAAAAGCTATGCTTTTGTGAGTAGAACAACAAGCAAAGTGATTGCAATTTTATCTTAATAAGGAGGGGCCAGTATATGCCTCTCTGAAGGAATATTCTTTTCTGACTGAAGAGAGGCATATATTGGTCCCGTATATTAATGAAAACAGAAAGGGCAATAAAATGACCATTCTTTTTACAAGTAATACAGATGGAGGCATGCTACATTTTGTAGTGCAGCTTCTGCTGATTCATACACAGCTTCAGAAAGAGGCTCTTCTTTTTTTGCCAAGAGAAAGTACGGTAACCATTCCAGAAGGGATGGAAAACCGATTTGTTTTTTATGATAAATTTCGCACCATTAAGAAAAATGATGAAAGAATAAAAGCGCTAGCAGAACAAATAAAAACAAATCAGCCAGATCTTGTATGGTATGGAGATAGTAGTATTTTAAGCATGCAGTTAAGTATTATGCTGCAAAAAGATGTGAAACAGGTATTGTCTTTACATGATGCAGGAACATATCACCCTTCTAACAAGTTAACACTTAAGGAAAAGGTTCAGCAAAAGTATACGAATCATCTTTTACGACTAAGTTTGAAAGCATTAGATAAAGTACAGCTCCTTTCGGAAAGTTGTGAAAAAACATTCACGAGTTTGTATCCTCGTTTTGCAGATAAAAGTATTGTCATGCCTCTTGGTGCTACTATGCCTAAAGCAGAGGCAGTAAAGCCAGAAGAAATAAAAGAAGAAGCATTTTATTTATTCTTTGGAAGAATAGATAAGTATAAAGGAATTAGTCGTATTTGTAAGGCCTATTGTAAATTGGAGGGAGAAAAACCTCTTCTTATTCTGGCAGGAAAAGGAACCTATACAGAAGAAGAAAAGGAGTGTATAAAGGGAGATTCCCGAATTATGACTTTAAATCGTTATATTTCGGATGAGGAGATGCTTTGGTTGTTGGAGCATGCCATTTGTGTAACGCTTCCTTATAATGAAGCAACCCAAAGTGGTGTACTTCCTGTGGCCTTTGCATATGGAAAACCGGCCATTACTTCTAATGAAGAAGGTTTGACCCAGTTTATGGAACAGGGAAAGACAGGATATATATGTGCAACTGAGGAAGAGTATGTACATGCATTAGAGCAGATGATGCATAAGGACATCTCCGGAGAAATGGGAAAGAATGCATATAGATACTATAAAGAACATTTGGATTGGAAACGTAATGTAGAGACTTTCCTAAATAGAATGCAGCAGGTAAACAAATAGTCATGCAGCAAAATAATAAACGACTTGGCTTTTCTCTGTTTTGGATGGGACTGGCCATGATAATCAATTATGGCATTTCTTTTGTCTTAACCAGTTATATAACAGAAACGATTGGCGTGGAAGCTAATGGATTTGTAACTCTGGCAAAGACGGTTTCGAATTATGCCATTATATTCACGGGAGCGCTAAATGTGTTTGCTTCTCGTTATATTTCTGTGGAATATCATAAAGGAAATATAGAAAAAGCAGAGCAGTATTATAGTAGCGTTTTCTTTGCGGATTTTATTTTGGGAGTAATTATTCTTCTGTTAACGATTGTTCCCATTCTATTTCTGGATCAGATTCTTGTGATTCCTGCAGATCTTTCTAAAGAAGTAAAGTTATTATTTGTACTAGATTTCTTAAATTTTATAATTGTTTCTGCTAGCACAGCGTTTCTTTCTGGTGCCATTGTGAAAAATCGTATGGACATTACAGGAAAGATTCAGACCGTTGCTTACTTATCAGAAGGTATTTTTCTATTTGTTGTATATAAAAACTGTACACCCCAAATTTCTTTTGTTGGATTAGGACTTGTTCTTTCCGCAGCTATCATTTTCATTATGAATGGAATCTGTGTCCGTAAGTTAACACCAGAGTTACACATTCGCAGAAAAGCATTTTCTATGCAGGCTGTGAAAACATTGGTGTTAAATGGTATTTGGTTTTCCGTTAATAGTCTTGGGAACTTATTAAATACAGGACTTGATTTGGTTATTACAGATACTATGCTGACGACTTTGGAAATGGGACAGCTATCCGTTGTAAAAGTTGTTGCTACGATTTTCAGTGCTTTGTATTCGGTATTAGCGCAGCCTTTCCAGCCAGCCCTAGTAAAAGCCTATGCGGAGGATGATAAGGAGGCAGTGATTGGAACCTTTAAGAAAGGAATTCAAATTTCTGGATTGGTTTCCAACCTTGCTTTTGCAGGATTCTTTGCATTAGGAGAGGTGTATTACAAACTTTGGACGCCCAGTCAGGATGCACATTTTCTACATATGGTAACGATCATTGCAGTATTCGGCGGTATTATGGAAGGAGCGGTTTATCCACTTTATTACACTTACACATTAACATTAAAGAATAAAGTACCTTGCTTTTTCACGATTTTATCAGGACTATTCAATGTAGGTGGAATGTTCCTTTTAATTAAGTTTACGGATTTAGGAATCTATGGAGTAGTGTTAACAACGGCTGTTCTTTCCTGGGGTATTAATTTTGTATTTACTCCCTTATATACTAGCCATTGTTTAGGTGTAAAAAAGACAACCTTTTATCCAGCCCTGCTCAAGCATCTTTTGTCTTGCATTCTCATGAGTGGCATTTTTTATGGCATCACCAAAATCTATATGCCCAGCAATTGGCTTACCCTCATTCTTGTGGCACTCTTGTTTATTATCATAGGAAGTCTGGTGCATATCGTTATTACCATGGGGATAAAGAAGAGGAAAAAGAATTAAAATATTATCCGATAATGTGGAGGAAAAAAAGATGGTTGGTAATGAAACCAATATTTTAGAAGAGTTATATCTTAATGCACCGGTAAATAATGCCGAATCTGAGTTTTCCACGGAGAGAGAAGAAACGACTCCTCAAACTACTGATTCCAAAGTAAATAATGAAGCAGATAAGGATGCTTCTGATAAAAAGGAAAAGAAGCAAAAGAGAGCAGAAAAAGAACTCTATTACTATGCGAAAGATAAGAAAGAAATTGTTCTTGAGACCATTGTTATTATTTTGTTTGCATTGTCGGCACTGTTAAATGCATATACAAACTGGGCGAATTCTATCTACACAAAGGAGGAAGATAGGTTAGTGTCAGAGAGTATGCAGTTGAAAAATGAAAGCAATGCAGAATATGCCAATGCAAATTCTTTGTATTCGGCAGATATGAATACATACAATAGTACAATGAATATGGTTATTAGTATTTCGATTGATAAAATGGTTGACCAATATCTTGCAGAATCGGATACTATTGATACACAAAAGATCGATGATATAACGGGTGTACTAGCTGTAGAAATGTTAACCATGAATATGGCAAATAACAGTTTTAGTCAGATATTTGTGGATAATTTTGCGGACTATTTTACATCAGAAAGCCAATATCAGATGTCGCCATTTGCAAATGAGAAATTCCAAAACCTATATTTTGAAAAGTCTGAAAAACTGACAAAAGAGTCCGAAGCAGCTTTGGCTGCAGCAGAAGAGTATGGAAAGCATGCAAGTTCGTATCATTTTGTATCACTGTTATTTTCTGCATTAATGTTCTTATTAGGTATAAATAAAGCATTTAAAGGTTTTCGCAACTGTTTAATTGTATTTTGTGTAGCTATGGTTTTATTTATTCCAGCAATTATATTCATGTTTACATTACCTGCTCCATTCGCCTTGGCATTTTAATTACATTAAAACAAGTTCTAAAAAAGCGTAGTTGGTCGTGTATGTGAGAACACGAAAGAGAGCATAAAGGAAACAGATTCTCCTGGAGATGGGGCAAGGAAAACCTTGCTCCTTTTTTAGTGCATAGATTTTTTCATATGATAAAAAGTTCGACCAATAAAAAAGGGACTGCCAGGGTTAAGGGGAAAGGAGGTTGTGGGCAGTCCCTTCTATAGGGGAGAGATATATCTTTTTTAAGCTCTTCCAAAGTCCATTTCTTTGTAGGACCAGAGAGCGCGACCGATACCAAGCTCTTCAAAAGCGGCATGGATATCATCAAACCAGCGATTAGCATCTTCGTCGGATGCCTTATCAATAACTCCGTACTCGCCACAGTAAAGTGTGGTACCCTGTTTTTCAGCAATGGAAACTGCTTCTTTAAAATAATCCATAAAGAATTCCTTGCTGCACATCATATTTTCATAACCATCAATGAGGTTTCTTTCGCCACCAATTACCTGCTGGGTAACATCTGCATATTCACCCATAGTCTTAGGATAGCTAATTCTAAAATCTGCTGGCATACCAGGAACCCAGTAAGCTGCCTGGTGTGTGAAAATTAAGGGTTCATAGCAGTGGAAGTTATAAACAACGTGATCATCATAGGGAGCCTTTAATTCCTTTACAGAAACGATGGCATTGTTTCTAGTTCCACCAATCAGAATGTAAGAAGTAGGTGCATATTTACGAATGACTTTAATGGCTTTTTCAGCCAGCTCATTCCAGATATCTTTTACTTCTACATCTACGACTTCATTTAGCGGCTCAAATGCCATGCGATCAGAATACTTAGCATAACGAGAAGCCAATTTGTCCCAGATGTTTAAGAAACGTTCCTGCTTTGCTTCGTCATAAAAGAAATTTCTGCATTCTTCTGCTACATCAAAGATGTAACCATAAGTTTTGTGAAGATCTAATACAAGGTTAAGGCCATATTCGCCGCACCATTCTACACAGTCATCGATATGTTTAAATCCATCGGGTTTATCACTACCATCTTCGTTTTCAAAAACAGAATAATCAATGGGAAGACGAATATGGTCAGCGCCCCTTCCCTTGATAATCTCAATATCTTTCTTGGTAATGAAGGTATTCATATGCTCTTCGGTGAGCTCGTGCTGGGAAAGCCAGCCGCCTAAATTAATGCCCTTCATATAACCATCAAATCTTTTCATGATGTACCCCCTTGCTGGTTTCAAAAGTAAATTTCTTGTATCTAAAATGTACCATGAAAGCGGAGACAGACTATATGGTAAAAATGCTGTTTTTATGGTAAATTTGATATAAAATAGATTGTAATAAAGTGACCGCTTTAATCTTGAAAATAAGAACCAAAGCTATGCATTTATGGTTTGTATTTAGAAATAATCAGGAGAGACTACTCCATGCAAAAAGAAATTATTTACAAAGAGTATCTGCAAAGAGAAGAAGAATTTACAAGGAGTGAATATCAACCAGAGCTGGAATTCTATTCGCTCATTCAATCCGGTAATGAAAAGAAGGTTCGAGAAGCTATTGTCGGTGATTTTTCTGATAAGGCAACGGGATGGGGCACGCTTTCCAAAAACAGGCTACAGAATTTAAAGTATCATTTTGTAATTACTGCTGCCATGCTTGCGAGATTTTGTATTGAAGGTGGTATGGAGGTAGGGACTTCCTATAATCTAAGTGACTATTATATTGGAAAGTGTGATGAGGTCACGTCTGCCAAAGAAATCAGTAAGCTCCATGTGGAAATGTCTATTGCGTATACAAAGAAAATGAAAGAGTTACGAAAGAAGACGATAGCATCTATTCATGTAGCAAAAATCGTAGATTATATTGATGAGCACCTTCATCAGAAAATAAAGGTTGAAGACCTAGCAAATCTAGAGAAGATTAGTGTCTCCCATCTTTCCCGAGAGTTCAAAAAAGAGATGGGGATTACCATCTTAGCCTATATACGTGATCGCAAACTGGAAACAGCTAGAAATATGCTTCTTTATTCAGAATATACACCAGGAGAAATTTCAGCTATTTTTGCCTTTGCAGATCAAAGCTATTTTACGGAGCAGTTTCGTGAAAAGTATAAAATGAGTCCTTTAAAGTATAGAAATAAATATTTCCGAGCACTCCGTGAAAAATAACGACTTTCCCATGGTACATATCCCCCTAAAGTCTGGTGTATAATGTAAAAGAATATCACTTCGTGATATTCTTTTAACGAGCAAAGAGCGAAGCGTTTGCGAGTATATCCTAATGAGCAACAAGCGAAGCGTTTGCGAATCTAAAAAACGAGCAAAGAGCGAAGCGTTTGCGAGTATATCCTAACGAGCAACAAGGGTCGCGTTTGCGAATCAACAAACAAGCAATACGCATCCCAATCTAGAAAGAGCAATATGGGCGATTTTACAACCTTATCCAATGATATAAAACGAAGAGAGTTTAAAAATGTTTATCTTTTGTATGGGGAAGAGGATTACTTAAAGAACCAGAAGAAGAAAGAACTCCTTAGTTATTTGGCAGATCCGGAGGATACTATGAACTATGCTTCTTATGAAGGAAGCGGTATTGATCTTTCGGAGCTTTCTTCGCTTGCTCAGACCATGCCCTTTTTTGCAGAACATAGAACGATTCTTGTAGAAAATTCGGGACTATTTAATAGTAATAAAAAGGGAGATGACGAAGAAGGAGATGAGGATGATACAGCAGCATCTTCTGGGGATAGAGCCGGTAGTCTTGTCTCTTTACTAGAGAATGTTCCAGATACAACCTATCTTATTTTTGTTGAACAGAAGGTGAATCGTGTCACCAAAACATATAAGGCGATTAAGAAATATGGGGATGATGTGGAATTTTTAAGACAGGAAGCGCCTGCCTTAAAATCCTGGATTCGTAATACGATTCATAAAGAAGGCCTTACCATTGATGGACCAGCTTTTCAGCTATTTTGGCAAAAAGTTGGCGATGACCGAACAGGTGTTGATAAAAATAAGAAGCAGAAAACGGGCAATGATATGATGTTTATTGCCAGTGAATTAGAAAAACTGATTTCTTATTGTTATGATACGAAAACCATAACCACAGAAGCGGTAGAACAGATTGTTACGAAACGTATAGAAGAACAGAGCTTTGTCATGACAGCAGCGATTGCAAGAAAGGATCGAAAAGAGGCCTTAGACTGCTACTATGAACTTCTGGCACTTCGCACGGAACCGATGGTGGTTCTAGGCTCTGTGCGTTGGCAGATGGAGACACTGCTTCAGTTAAAGGATTTATTAGATCGCGGACTTTCTTCTGCAGAAGCTGCCTCTAAACTTTCCATGAACCCTTATGCTGCAGATAACAATGCAAAACTCTGTCGTTACTTTACACTGAAAGAACTGGAAAATATGCTCACTGCCTGTGTAGATACGGAAAGTGATATCAAAACAGGCCGTATGGATCCTCGCATGGCAGTAGAAGTCCTAATCATCAAATGTGTAGCTAGAACATAAAACCTAATCGAGAAATGAATATTCTCACAGTATAACAATCTTTTCAAGGTCAGATGTGATATCTTTCTGTAATATTCTATTTATCAGGAGGCCAGATATAATACCTCTCTGAGGGAATATTCTTTTCTGACTGAAGAGAGGTATTATATCGGCCGTTATAGGGAAGTATAATCAAAGAGACATCATATCGGCCGTTATAGGAAAGTATAACCAAAGAGACGTCATATCGGTCGTTATATATCTAAGAGATATTAACAGCCCTTAACAATAGGCACCCATAGACTTTTGTAGAAAGGCACCTCCATGGCATCACCTATAATGGATATAAAAAATGAATTATTCAAAGCGGAATATGCTTTAGTGGAAGAACAGTTCCGCTACGATTCTATACCGAGACGAAAAAGCTTCACAGAATCCAAACTCCGTCTGAAAATTTTTTTCTTTGTCCCTATTTTTGCAGCCCTTGTGTTTTTTGTCATTCGTTTTGTGCAGCAATTTCCCTCTTGGAATAAAACACCGGAAACGAGACTTCAATTTGTATTTACGATTTTTGCGACTGCTATCTTTGCCGGTTTTACAATTTGGTTAATCACACAAATACGAAAAGATGTAGGTCTTTTATATGGTACTTCTTCCAAGCATGCCACCGGCGGATATCGAAACTATAAGGACGAAGAACGACACACAAAAGATCGAATTATTGTCTTGCAGGATGAAATCCTTCGTTTGAAAAAAGAAATCATTAAATTAAAGGAAGCCAGAAGTTACCAGGAAGTCCAGAAGGAAAGAGAATATAAAAATAACTCCCAGGAAAAAGATCCTTCGGAAATGACAGAAGAAGAGTTTTTCTATTATGCATTAGGAACTTGGGCGGAGGATCGAGCAACGGTTACCATTAAATATAAACATGGAGCCTATGATAAGGAAAAGGAAGATTTAGAATCCCGGATTAAGGAACTTAATAAAACCATTATGTCTATTGATCATGAGCGGGAAAGAATCGATATGCATTATAAGAAGATGGAAGGCATATTCATCTATTTCCTGTTTGGCTTTTGCATAATTATTTTGTTCCAATATATCATGGGTGGCGATAATGCGGTAATTACTTATATCTGTGCTGGTTTAGGCATTGTAAACTTGATTGCCAGTACGTATTTCTTTTTTACCAGATATAAGGATGCACATCTTAGATACTGTGTAGAACATAAATATCACAAAGTAAAGTATTTTGCGGAAGAAAATAATATTATTCCTACCAAACAACAAAAACAGGAAGTATATTATCAGATTAAGAATTGCCAAAGAAAGTTAGCCTATGTAGAACAAGTGTTAGCATTTCCTTTTGAAAATATGTAATGAAAAAACCTATCATCCCCGAAAGAATGATAGGTTTTTTTATGGAAGAAAACGATGTAATCTTATTCTGCAGTATTTGTAGGATTTGTCATATCTGGAGTTTCTGCCACTTGATTTTCAGTTTCAACACCGCCATTTGGAAGAATGTTTTGCTGTGTGGTCTGAGCTTGCATAGCCTGTAATCTTGCTTTCTTCTTTTTCTTTGCTTTCTTAACATTGCATACGATGACGATTACTGCAATGGCAGGGAAGAGAAGTATCAGAAGAATCTTGGGAAGATTTACAACAAACCAGATTCCGAAGCGGGTGAAGCCGTCCTTGATGTCTTCTAAGCTTCCCATAAAGCCTTCGCTGATTTCTTCTCCTGCAGTCATCTCACGAACAGGGGTTAATTCTCTTACTTCATCTACATCCAGATAAATGGTAGCATAATCAATCTTATCATCATAGGTGCGAAGCTGGGACTCCATGCTCTCTAATTCATAACGGACATCACTGAGTCTGTCTTCGATGATAATCATGTCTTCGATGGTCTCCGCCTGATCTAACATTTCTAATAGATTATCCCTTTCGATGATGAGGGAATTTTTGCGGCTTTCCATATCCACATAGGAGAGCGTAACATCTTCTACGGAAGTATTCTTGCTGACAACATTGGAAGCTGCTGATACTTCATTCACGAAAACATCTAAGGAAGCAGAAGGAATGCGAATGGTCATTTCTGCATTGCGGGTATTGTTATAAGCGGAACTTCCATTGTAGGTGTAGCTACTCTCAATATAGCCACCCAGAGCCATAACCTTCTTTTCGATAGAAGCAACAAGAGAATCAAATTCTTTGGTTTCCACATTTAATCGAACGGTAGAAATCAGCTTACGGTTTGATTGCTGTGCGGCATTTTCACCAATCTCTGTGGCTTCCACGTCCATCATGAAATCATTTGTTGTTTCCGATGCCCAGCCGCCATCATAATCATCATACTCAACATAAGCTTCTTCACAGGCTACAGAATCGGAACTGTAAGATTTGTCAACATAATAAGAACCAGTGGAAGAGTTCTTGTTAGAACCACAGCCGGTTAACATTGAGAAGGTAAGTAATCCAGTAACAATTAATAACGATTTCTTTTTCATATTTTTCCTCCTTGCAGGTAATTCATTCTGCCAAATTTTTTCTCCCATCAGCAGTTTTTCATCCTGCTCTATATTAGATACGGAGATGAAAAAAGGATTTATGGAAGATTTTGAAATATTTTTTAAAAAAGCAATAAAAAAGCCCCGAAGAAACCTTCGGGGCAAAAATACTATTCAATATTATCTATAATCATTTGGAGCAATGTTGATACTGTAGATGCCACAGTTAAACCAGTTTGCATAATTATATCCAACATTGTAGAGACCATTTAATCCTTTAAGGAAGTATCTCTTAGAGCCGACACCATCGTCCCAAGTTACATCTACCATATACCAGTTGCCATTGAGATATACAGCATTGTATGCATGGTCATTGGAGGCAAGGTACATAACCTTGAGACCGCAGGCTTCTGCTAACTTCATGAAAGCCATAGCGTAACCCTGACATACAGTCTTTCCAAGCGCTACACAACTGTACGGAGAATAATTGCTGTAAGTGTAATCATAGTTACATACTCGGCAAAGATAATCATGAATATAAACGATCTTGTCATATTCAGACATTCCTGCTGTGGAAGCTTTCATGGAAGCAGCTAACTGATCCATATACTGCTCCTCTGCAATACCTTCCCAGTATTCGATAGTAATATTGCAATAGTTGCCACCATAGGAACCAAAGTAAGTTGAGTAGCAGGCAATATCATAAGCAGGCGCTTCATACTCCCAGCTGTTATGCAAAGCACTAAAGCAATTCATAAACTGTCTGCCTGTGTAGCCGCCAACGGTTGTTGCTTCAATTCTTACAGAATGTGCAAGCAGTGCATTAATGATTAAGTTCATAGCTTCTGTATCGTTGCTGACAGTTCCTTTGTAAAAACCGTAAGTGTTATCACTATATCCATCATTATAAGCAGCGGTAGCATTCTGGGGTCCTCTAGCAAGGTCTACGCAACCACCAACGATATACCAAGTTCCTAAAGTGGGGGAAGTGTATAGTCCTGTGTAACCAAAGTCTACGGTACCATTTGCAATCTTCCACCAGCCAAGGGCAGCATCACCATATAAGTCGGTGTAGCCTAAATTAACAACACCATTGGTAATTAACCACCATCCATATACGGCATCACCATATAGGCCATTATAGGTGCTAGCAAATCTTCCATTATTGTAGAGATAGAAGTTTCCATCGTAACCCGGAACGATACCCGTATAATTCCTGCTGGGTAATGCTACATTAGCATCATACGTCTGACTTTCTGTTTCAATAATAACTTCTTCTGTATCTGCAGGGTTTGTATCTGCTGCCTGTACGGCGAATCCAGAAAATAAAGTCATTGCTGAAATGAGCAGCGCCAATAATCTTTTTTTCATTGTTACCTCCTGTGTTTTCGAAGAAAACCATGGGCTCCACACGGCGAGGAGAGGTTTTCCTTCTATATAAGCTCCGTTCCGTCGCAAAAGAAGACTCGCAAACACTTCATTTTTTGCTCGTTAAACAAGCTCCGTACCATCGCTTATTTACATTATAATGCTAATTGATTATTATAGGAAGACCTGTTAATAGCTGTAAAATTCACCCATTACTCTTTCCTATCTATATTCTTTGCATAATTCTTCCAGTTTTTTAAAATCATTACATCGTTTCGCCAGAGCTGTGTTATTTCCTTTTTCCATTTTATGATTATATATAGTTACCGCATTTTTTCTGATTTTGTTTTGAATGGATTTTATAAATCGATATTCTGCAAGAAGTAACGACTTATACTGTGGATTATGTTCTTTTGAAATATCAACATAAGTATATACATCAAGAGGAACGGGAAACATGTTGTTAAGATTAATAACAGCATATTTTTTAACCTTTATTAATTCAATAGATTCTGGAAGTCTTTTATGTTTATCCTTAAATGATGTTAGTGGTGCAAAATAATCTATGTCATTGATTGACAATACAATACCAATATACTTTCTACTGTTCTGTTGTCCTAATTGCCTATTTAAAAACAGATGTGGCGCGTATGGAGCAAGATATTCAATATACTTTTCATCCACTTCATATAATTTAATACTTTCCATATCTTATATCCTTTCAAAAACAAAAAAGGACAAGCCGAAGCCTGTCCTTGACGGTTAAAATCGCATTTACATTTTTCAATGTCCTTTTGGGAAGAGTAGCGAAACACTCACTGTTAAATGTCTTGATTAGAGCCAAGAGAAGCTCACTAATAACTGTCTCAGTTGCAAGGCTGAGATACACCTACTTGTTAGAATATAGGTAGTTTTTATTAATTTGTCAAGCCATACATCACATGATACTAGATTCAAAAGCCTTGAAGACGCGATGAGCTTGCTCATAAGAGTCTGAAAACGGATTTAGGACCCACAAAAACATGAGAAGTAGTCATTTTTTCATAGCGTTTAGCAAGAACAATATAATTCTACAACGGTTATATAATATTGATAAAAGACACAGGGGGGTATAAAATTCACGGTATATATTTATGTTATTTTTGAAAAGGATTCGTTTGTTATATGAAGAAGATAGGAAACTTATCTACAAGAGAAGAAGAATTATTAAATATCTTATGGGCTTATAATGAACCATTAACGCAAAATGAGATGGTTGATCGATTAGTATCCCAAGGATGGAATAATGTTACATTATTCAAAACGGTTCAGTCACTTGCAAAGGCAGGATATTTAAAGGTTGTTGGATTAGAAAAATCCGTTAAGACCTATGCAAGAAAATTTATTCCCTCATTAACGAAGGAGGAATTTTATTCGGAGCTTCTTATTAAAAAGGGGATGACTAGTGACTCCTTACCAGACATTACGGCAGCGCTTATTGGGGCCAATAAAAAAGAAAATACAGAACAAAAAAGAGAAGTAATTGCAAAGTTGGAAGAGATTATAGAAAGCCTTCGCAAGGAAATTCAGGAATAATGCATATACAAATTACAGCGTATACAATATGGATGACTTTAATATGGAGTAGCATTCTTATTTGGATTTTATATTGTTTAAGGAAGAGTGCTAGGTTAGTTAATGTATGTAGTGTATCAGGAATCGTCGGTTTATATATCTTTTGTATAATCCGATTATGTTTTCCCTTAGAATTCGGCTGGACAAAAGTGATTCCAGGAAAGAACATTTATAATTTTCTGTTTAGACTAATGCGTTACCAGTTGATACAAAAGTCTGTTTTTTCTATTTCATTTATTCTTTCGGTTATATGGATTATTGGGATCATTATAAAGCTTATGATATATATCAGAAACTATATTTGTATTAACAAATATTTTCGAGCGTTAGATAGTGAAGAGGCTAAAGAGGCAATACAGGTTTTTGAGAAAATAGAAGATTCCAATAAGCATGTAAAGATTGTGAAAAGCTCTGCAATAACAACGCCTTTTTGTATGGGAATTATTGATCAGAAAATCATATTGCCAAATAAAAACTACTCGGAAGAGGAACTTTTTTATATATTAATGCACGAAAATGCACACCTAAAGAACAGAGATTTATTAATAAAGCTTCTCATAAATGTTGCTTGCGCTATTTATTGGTGGAATCCCATTGTGTATTTGCTTAAAAAAGATTTAAATCAAACACTAGAGATTCGGTGTGATAATTATGTAGTGAATCACCTAAGTGTTGAGCAAAGATGTGTGTATTTAGAAACATTATTAAAAGAATTCAAGAGCGAAACTTTTTCTCAAGAAAAGAAAACCAGAGAGATTGTATCTTACTTCTATGAAAACCATTCCCAAGCTCTATTAGAAAGATTTCAAGTAATAGCGCAGCAGAAATATCAGAAATTAAAAAAGTCACCAATAACCATAATTATCACAGGGCTTATGCTATTGGTCTCCTACTTATTTGTAATACAGCCACAATATGAAGCACCCATCTTCGATATAGAAACAAGTGCAGATACGTATGCGGTCACAACAGAGAATTCCTATATTATAAAACAATCCAATAATACTTATTTACTACATAATATGAATTTTGAAGTCTTGCTGGATATAGAAGAAGCAAACTGTTTAATAAGAGAAGGTTTTTATATGGTGGAATGAGATGAAAAGATTTTTAACAATCATGGTAGGAATTATACTGATAGAAATCAGTTTTACAGTAGGATCGGATATACAAGGGAGTTCGAGTAATTCCTCTTTGGAAATGGAAGAAACAGCGTCATCACAAGCGGATATTATTGTAAATAAATACAGAGTCAAAGACGGGGTGTTACAGTATAAAAAATGGAATGAGACACAAGGTGCATGGCTTAAATCAGAATGGATTGAAGTAAAAGAAGCAAAGATGCATTAACGATTATCAAAATTTGACAATCGTTAATGGTCTGGTATATACTCTTCCTATCATAAATCTTTATTTTTGTAGGAGGATGTAGCAATGAAAAAACCACAGATTATCATGCTTGCATTTTTTCTTCTTCTTGCCGGTCTATTTGGATGGCAAATGTATCTTCGTTTTCATCCGGATGCAGAACTAAGAGTATTACAACCTGTGGATTCGGAAAGTGATATGTATATCACGCATTTCACATATAGTCTCAATAAAAGTGGTTGGTTACCCTACGCTTCTAAATTTGATACCGAAAGCAGAATATTTATTGATCAGACAGGAGAGAAGGCTCTAAAAATTGGACAGGAATATGTAGCCCCTACGCATGTGGAAGCTTCTGTTAAAAAAGAGGATGGAAAAACAGTAGTTACTTACACGGGAAACGTTACAACCCAAGAGGGAACAAACATAGACTATAGGGATGAGATTATATTTGATTTTGAGTTGTACTACAAAGAATAGTAAAAACTAACCAAAAGCGGGGAGTTGGTTCAAAGGGGAGATTGTTATAATCTCCCTTTTTTAGAGATAATTATTGACATTTCTAGTCTTCTCATAAATAATAAGGCTTGTTTTGAAAATCCCTCACGGTAGGAGCGCTATGAACTTTAAAGAATTCTTGAAAAATGCAATTAATCCAGATAAATCTCATATTGGCAGAAGACGACTAATTACTGTTCTAGGTGTTGTCTTCATGGGCTTTTCTTTGGCTTTCTTAATTCGCTGCCAGTTCGGTACGGATCCTTATACAGGAATGAACCTAAAAGCATCCGAGCTTCTTGGCTGGTCTTTTGGAAATTGGCAGGCACTATTAAATACCGTCATGTTTATTCTTGTACTTATCTTTGGTCGGGAAAATATTGGACTTGGAACACTCTGTAATATGTTACTGGTGGGCTATTGTGCAGACTTTTTTGGTTGGCTCATTGATATGATTATTCCAGAGACGGCGTTTGCCGTTTTAGGAATTCGCATTGCTGTTTTTGTTCCAGCGATTCTTGTTTTTGTAATCGCAGCCGCATTATATATGGATGCCGATCTTGGTTCTGGTCCCTACGATGCCCTTGTTTTCATTATTTCCAAGAAACTATTGCCGAAGGTTCCCTTTGCACCGATTCGCATCGTGTATGATGTACTCTTCATTGTCTTTGCCTTAATACTTGGTGGCAAATTTTATATTGGAACACTGGTTATGGCTCTTTTGTTGGGACCTGCCATCACGCTTGTAGGAAAGAAGATTCAAAAGTTTTTCGCATAGTAAATGGTTTACGCCACCAGATTGGTAATCCACACTTTTTTCTTTATTAGAATGTAGCCAATGATTACCTTTAGCACATCCATCGACTGGGAAATGATATAAACCCCTAAAATGGGGAGGGTTGTAAATTTGCAAAGTATAAACATGAGGGAAACGCAAACAACCCAGGTATAAACACTGTCAAATAGGAAAGTGATTAAGGTTTTTCCTCCAGATCGTAATGTGAAATACAAAGCATTCAAGTATCCCTGTACAGGGAAGAAGCAAGCTGTAATAAATATAAAATTCTTTCCATAGTTCCTTACTTCTTCTGTTGTGTCATAAAATCTCGGAAATACCCCTGAAAGCGCAATTAAAATACCTGTTAGGGCAACGCACATTAGTCCTGTGAAACGCATCAGTTTTAGAGAATCTTTTTCTGCACGTTCATACTGGGAGGCACCCAGCATCTGTCCTGTGATAATGCCTACTGCATTTCCCATAGCAATAAATACCACATTTAAAAGATTACAGATAGCATTACTGATATTTAATCCGGCTACGACGGAGAGACTTCTGATGGAGAAGCATTGGGTAATGGCGGCAATGCCACCGGCCCAAAGAAATTCATTTAAAAATATGGGAAGTCCCTTCTTTATAATAGGCTTTGCAAATTCACCGGATATGGTTCGTTTCCTATAAATACCAATTAAGAAGGTGTGTTTTTCTCTTGCTTTATGTGCCCAGATAACGATTACAGCGCATTCTACAAATCTTGCAATAACCGTAGCAATGGCGGCACCCTTTACACCTAGGGCAGGCATACCAAGATGGCCGCCAATTAGCATATAGTTAAATAAAATATCCATGACAACGGAGCAAATACCAGCCACCATGGGTTTTACGCTTTCATCTGTCTCTCTAAGGCTACCTGCATAAATCTGCGTTACACCAAAAGGAACTAATCCAATCAGCATAATGCCCAGATACTCTTTCGCTAATTTTAATGTTAATGCTGCATCAATATCAGCCCCTTCTCCTTGCAGATAACGCAGTAAGAGAGCCTCGCCAAAGAAAATAAAAATGAGAATTCCTATCACGGTGATGGCGCTAGTAAGAATCCATTTCAGCCGAAATACATTCTTTACGCCTTCCTCATTTCCCTGTCCATAGTACTGGGCGCCGTAGATTCCAGGGCCAGATAATCCGCCAAAGACTGCCAAACTAAACACGAAAATAAGCTGTCCCGCAATGGATACGGCAGTCATACTCTCTGTTCCTTGGGAACCAACCATTAAATTATCCACCAGTCCTACGGCATTGGTGATTCCGTTTTGAATCATCATAGGCACAGCTAGATGTAATGCTCTTTTATAAATAGAATTGTTTGTTTCTGCTGTCATAATATAATCTCTCTATATCATAAAACATGCCATCAATGATGTATGAAATGGCGTGCTACTTTATATTTTGCAAAGTATTCCCTATTATAATGAGAAGAGAAAGAATGTCAACCTGAGAGGATAGACGCATTTATGAATTCTTCTTATGATACAATAGATGCGTATTTTAAAATAAACGGAGAAATAAAATGTCTTATATTACGGAAAATGAATTACATACTTTTGGATTTCAGGATGCTTATGTGGAGCATTTTGAACTGACAGAAAACCAAATGGATATTGCCTTAGAGGGCGTAATTGTTCGTGGTGAAAATAAGAATAATTCCCAGTATATGGACAGTTATGCAAAGCATTTTACATTACAGCTTATGGGTATGAGGATTATCAAAGCTTATAAGGAAGGCTTTAAATATTATGATGCGAATGATGTTCTTCTGCGGGAAGTACCCAATGAAGAGATGGAAGTAGAGTCCTTCATTAAATTATTTAAATCTTTGGAACAGCCCTATTTTTATGGTGTAAATCGTTTAGAGGACGATGCTGCAGGCAAATTTGTGTATGAATTTGGTGTGGAAGAACGTCAGGCGATGGAAGCAGGAAATACCTATTGGTTCACGGCTGTTTTTGACAAGTCGATTGCTGCCTGGGAAGGATATATGAATAGGGTGCAGAACTAGATAACATTTGAAAGATGTGAAGTATACGCATCGTAGTCGGTCGTTCATAAAGAGGAGAACATGGAAGAGAAGCATGTACGTCGTCCCCATTATTCTGGGACACATCCGAAAAATTTTAAAGAGAAATACAAAGAACATAATCCGGAAAAATATAAGGATACCATTGATAAAGTAATCAGTAAGGGATCAACACCAGCAGGTATGCATATTTCCATTATGGTACAGGAGATGCTGGACGTTCTTTCCATACAGCCGGGACAGCAGGGGTTAGATGCAACCCTTGGTTATGGTGGCCATACCAGAGCAATGCTTGAGAAGTTAGATGGAACAGGCCATGTCTATGGATTAGATGTAGATCCTATTGAACAGGAAAAGACAGTGAAGCGTCTTCGTGAGGCAGGATTTGGAGAAGATGTATTTTCTCCAAGGCTTATTAATTTTGCTCAGGCTGATGAGGTTGCAAAGGAAGTAGGTAAGTTTGATTTTGTATTTGCAGATCTAGGTGTTTCTTCCATGCAGATTGATGATCCTTCTAGAGGATTTTCTTATAAAGTGGAGGGACCATTAGATTTAAGACTAAATCCAACGGAGGGTGTTTCAGCGGCAGAGAGATTAAAGGAACTTTCCAGGGAAGAGATTGTTGGCATGCTTGTGGAAAATGCAGATGAACCATATGCAGAGGAGATTGCAGAGGAAGTGCTTCGTACCTATGAGAGAAAAGAATCTATAGAAACAACCTTTGCATTCCGTGATGTAATCAAAAGAGCTTTACGCTATGTCCCTCAAAAAGAGCGGGACGAGGCTATAAAGAAATCCTGCCAGCGTTGTTTTCAAGCTCTTAGAATTGATGTCAATAATGAGTTCGAAGTGCTTTACCGGTTCTTAGATAATTTACCTTCCATCTTAAAGCCAGGAGGAAGAGTAGCGATTCTTACGTTCCATTCTGGAGAGGACAGACTTGTGAAAAAAGCCTTTAAAGAAGGAAAAAAGATGGGATATTACAGTGAGATTTCGCCCGATGTAATTCGTCCCTCAGGAGAAGAGTGTTTTAGAAATCCCAGGGCAAAATCAACAAAAATGCGTTGGGCAATAGGAGTGAAATAAAGTATGCTAGTATTACAAAAAGGTCGTCCGGAAGATGAAAGCGGACGGCTTCCTAAGGAAATCAGAACCTATGATTTTTTAGATTCCATTGGCGTTTCTTATGATCGGGTGGATCATGCTACGGCAGATACCATGGAAGTATGTAAAGAAATCGATGATGCATTGGAGGCTACCATTTGTAAAAATCTGTTTTTGTGTAATCGACAGGAGACAGATTTTTATCTACTAATGATGCCAGGGGATAAGAAATTTTACACAAAGGATTTGTCAAAGGCTTTGGAAGTATCTCGTCTTTCCTTTGCAAAGGCGGAATATATGGAACAGTATCTAGATATTACGCCGGGTTCCGTCAGTGTGATGGGATTAATGAATGATAAAGAAAAGAAGGTGCGTCTAGTAATTGATAAAGAAGTTTTAGAAGGTGACTATATAGGATGTCATCCTTGTATCAACACATCCTCTTTAAAACTTACAATGAAGGATTTACTTGAAAAAGTAATTCCCGAACTAGAGCATGCGTATACAGTAGTAGAACTGCCCCGTTACGCAGAGGAAGAAGCTTAGGCCTCCCCTTCCTTCTGCTCTTTCTGTGAATCGTGGAAGATATATCCGAAGGCAACATGAAGTGCCATGCAAAGCGGGTAACCGAAGTGACCAAACCATTCCGTTAAAAAGCCAATGAGGCAGGTACCAATGATTAAGAAGGAGAAGATTCTTTCATAGGAATCTTCTTTTTTTATGATTTGTTTTCCGGCAAGGAAGAAGCAGCTTACGACTAATACAAGGAGCATGATACCTGCAGGAATACCAAACTGGTAGGCTGTTTGGAAATAGGTATTGTGGGCATGATACATGATTTCTCCATCCTCTAAAGTGAGGTGTGCTGGATCATGACCAAGGAATCGCATTCTTGGAAGATATTCTTTCCAAATTTCTGTACGACCATTGGTTACATCTCTGTCTTTATCATAGGTAACGCCATCGTTGCCGTGCTCTAGCTCAAATTCATTGGCCTCTACATCGTCAACTTTGATATAGATTCCCCATTTTCCAAGGACCACTCGAAGGAATTGGGTCTTACTGGTGTATTTTGGAGAATCAATAGGATCTCCTTTTAATACACTATATTCTTCATTACACTCCCACATAAAGAAGTGTGGATTATCCACTTTTGCAGGAATATAACGAATGGCTGCATAGGTGGCATTAAAAAGAAGCACCATGGATGCCAGTGTAAGTGCATATTTTAATAAAATGGAACCGCGTTTTCCCTTGCCCCGAATCAATTCTAATACAAAGAGAATGGCAAAAGAGAACAATAAGCCAAAAAGCGTGGTTCTTGTATAGTTAAAGATGTTAATACAGCCAAGGAATCCCGTGTATAGGAAAAGAAGAATTAGGATAGGGATTTTGACGGATTTTTTTGCCTTAGCATTCCACCATGCATGTATTCTGGAAAACAGTGCCAGAAAAACGGTACTGTAATAAAAGCCAGCGCGGTTGGAATTGGAAAAATACCCATTATAGCGCTCTGTATCATAGGGTCTGAAGCATAAGGATTTATACATTACATAGAAGGAAGACAAAATGATGCCATAGATAAATGCTTTGAAAAAGAGTCGTTTTCTTTCGGGATGTACAGAGACATAATAGAATCCGGTAAAGCCAACGCTAAATAGAAGCACATAGGCATACCTTGTCTGCTGGCTGGCAGTAATCCAGATGGCATAAACGGCCCAAAGAATCATAAGAAACTTATTCTTCCCAGTAAACTTCCGATAACCTTTATTCTTAATGAAGTCTCTCAGAACAGCAATAATCACAATACCCCAAAGCAGAATATTGATTTTATTCAGACGGAGTACATCCACCTCCGTATAATTACAAAAATCGGCAAGGATATGTTTTTCATATAGGATTTTTGTTGCAAAAAAGCAGATGGGCAGAAAGATTAGTGTAAAAACATGGAACCACATTTTTACGTCCATCATAATTAAAACGCTTACAGCAAATAATATACACATAAGCTTTAGGGGAATCTGCTGGTCATAATTTACGGCAGCATTCAGATAGTGTACACTGCAGCAGAAGAATGCTGTAAAAACAAAAATAAGTAAAATAAATCTATAAAAATCTGGCTTTTTAAAAAGTTTCATATTTGTCACCAAGCGTTTGAAATACCTATGAATAAAAGCAAATGTAATACTAAAAATTATAGCATAGATTTACATAACATCATATAATGATACAAAGGGTCAAAATCTCGTGTATCAATGATACTAGAGTCAAAAACATGATATGGGAGTTCTTATGAAGGAATTAGATAAGGTTCATAAATATTTAGATGCGCAGCTTCATGATTTTGAAGAACGATTGAAGAATTGCAAGAAAGCAATTGAAGATAACGCTTTGTCTGTAAAGCAGCAGGAGCGTTTTATGGAGACCATTGGTGCAGATGAGCCGGAAGATCATTTTGCCTCCAGAGTCAAACAGGAAACCATTGAAAAAAATAGAGAAGCAGAAGAGCAGGCATTACATAAATTAAAAGAAGAAGGAAGGCAGCGCGCATTTCTATATAAGAGCTTGGAAACGCAGTATGATCAGATTCTGGGATTGAAAAAAGAACTTCTTGCTTTAGACGAACAGCAGTATATGTTAGTGCGTAAAGAAGACATATTATATCAGGTTGAGAATGCTGTAAAAGAAGCGGTTAAGGAAGCGAAGAAAGCTTTTGCAAAAGAAGCAAAAGAGGCGCAGAAGAAAACGGCCGTAAAAGAACCAAAGAAGGAAACCAAAAATAGCACGGCAGCAAATGATGACGTGAAGCAGGCGATTTCTGAATTTGCTAAGACCGTAGAGGATTTTGTGTTTATGGACCCAGGCCGGGTATTACAGGAACTGGAGCTGCTTAAGAATAAACTTAGTATTTAGTTAATGATGAAATATAGAACATTTCCTTATGAAACAGCCGTATATGAAGAGGGCGGAGAAACGATTCCCTACATCCATTATCCTTCTTTGGATGCTTTAGGATTTGTTTCTCATCTTTTTACTACAAGACAGGGTGGTGTTAGTGAAGGAATGTTTGCCAGTCTGAACTTAAGTTCTAATCGCGGCGATGACAAAGAAAAGGTATTAGAAAACTATAGGCGGGTTGCCAAAGTTCTTGGTTGTGAAAACAAGGATTTTGTCTTTTCAGATCAAACGCATACGACCAATATCCGTGTTGTTACAGAAGAAGACAGGGGAAAGGGAATTGTAAAACCGCAGGACTATCAGGATATTGATGGCATTATTACGAATACAAAGGGGCTTGCCTTAGGAACTTTTTATGCGGATTGTGTGCCTCTGTTTTTTGCGGATCCTGTCACAAAAGCAGTTGGTGTTTCTCATTCCGGATGGAAGGGAACGGTAGGACGCATGGGTGCAAAGACCCTAGAAGCTATGGAAAGAGCATTTGGAACAAATCCGAAAGATGTGATTTGCTGTGTAGGTCCTTCTATTTGCGTCGACTGTTATGAAGTAAGTGAGGACGTGGCGGAGCAGTTTATAAAAGCTTTCCATGTCAAGGAGATTCCTTCTTATGAAGGGAAAGCAGACTCCTGTAAACATATTCTTTATCAGAAAAATGCAGAGAAGTATCAGTTAGATCTGCATGCTGCCAATGAAAAAGTTCTATTAGATGCAGGCATTCTGCCGGAGCATCTCTCTATGCCAGGAATGTGCACCTGCTGTAATCCAGAGCAATTATTTTCTCATCGTGCGTCCTTAGGAAAAAGAGGTAATCTGGGCGCATTTATTATGATTCGGTAAATAAATTCTCATTTCGTAAGAAGTCTTATAAGTCGAAAAAACAAGGTAAATCATCCCCTATATTTGCGGTAACTGAATCCGAACGGATAAGATAAAATGCTATGTAAAGATAGTAGATTTTTCTATTAGTTTTGGAAGGGATGGAACAATGAAGAATTGTAAACGTTTTGCAGCACTAAGCTTTGCGGCTGTAATGGTGCTATCAGCTTGTGGAAAGAATACGGATCCTGTGGTAGAGGAGCCTCAGGATGAACAGGTCGTTGATGTTACCGATGTAGCAGATACGACGGAGCCAGAAACAGACCAGTATATTGAGCTAGCGTTAAATGTATATTATAACGATGCAGACCATTCATATTATGATAATGAAGCAGGTCAGTCTATTATCGTAACAGAGGAAGGCCAGTATACGGTGACCTTCGATTGTGCAACTGATTTATCGGAAGCAGCCGTTTCTGCTGGCGTAGATTCTTTAACCAATCTGACCGCTGTTTATATCTTGGATATGGGTGTTGGACAGGGAAAGCAGTCTCCTTTAAAGTCCTGCGACATTATGTATGATAGTGTAGTGGTAGATGGTACGGAGTTAACAGTTACCTTAGATAATCCCAAGAGTGCTTTCAAATCTTCTGGTGTGTTTGATACCAACGATCCGGTTAATGCCTGGGATGCTTCTTATGTCGCAGAGGTAGATATAGATTCTAAGGATCACGTTGCCAACTTTAATAGCGTAGAGAGTCCCAAAACCATTAGTGTGACATTTACACTTTCTAACATGAATTGGGGTGAAGAAACCGCTGTTGCTGAAGGCAATGTGAGTGGAGATGTAAATACCTACGTAAATACGACCAAGTATAGTGATATAGATTTTACTGATATTAATTCTGTTGATCTTATGAAGTATATGGGTAATGGTATCAATCTTGGAAATACCATGGAAGCGGTGGTTTCCACCTATGCTAAGGATTTAGATACCTCCATGTATGAGCAGGCATGGGGACAGCCCATTACCACGAAAGAGATGATTGTTGGTATGAAGAACTGCGGTTTTGATACCCTTCGTATTCCTGTTGCATGGTGCAATATGATGGATTATGAAAATGATGACTATACCATCAACACTGCTCTTTTAGACAGAGTACAGCAGATTGTTGATTGGGCGACTGAGGCAGAGATGTTCGTCATCGTCAATGACCACTGGGATGGAAACTGGTGGGAGAAGTTTGCTGGTACTGCAGAAGAAAAAGAGCAGGCATGGAAGATTTATGAATCCATGTGGACCCAGGTGGGAGAACGTTTCAAGGATTATCCTGATACCCTCATTCTTGAATCTGCCAATGAAGAGTTAGGTAGTGGTTGGATGAACAAGGGTCTTACAGAAGCAGAGACCTATACCTTAATGAATGAAGTTAACCAGAAGTTCGTGGATATCATTCGTGGTATTGGTGGAAATAATGACGACAGATTCCTTCTGATTGCAGGTAATAATACCAATGTGGACAGAACCTGTGATAAGCGTTTCGTAATGCCTAAGGATACAGTAAGCGGAAAACTCATTGTTTCTGTTCACTACTATGATCCATGGAATTATTGTGGTGATAAGAGTGTAAATAAGGAAGAAGATCTTGTAGGTTATAGATGGGGTCTTCAGAAGGAATACACTTATGCGACTGAGCAGCTTGCGAAGATGCAGCAGTTTATTGAAGATGGATATGGTGTCATTATTGGTGAGTATGGTGCGCTTTGTGCCTATATCAACAATAAGTCTTACCAGATTCCGAATGCGGTAGAGTATAACCAGAATGTATTAGACCTTTGTGATTTATATGGATACTGCCCTGTACTTTGGGATTGCAACAACGTATATAATAAGCGTACCCAGAATACCATTACACCAGAAATGTTAGAGTTATATACCTCCCGCTGCTACGCAGAGGAGATGGCAAAGGGCGATGGTTACTTACAGGAAGTACAGAACCGCGTAGATACCTTGACGGCAGAAGCACCTGATCACTGGGAAGGTCAGGAAGTATATGAACCTGGTACCCCTGTTGCATGGATTATGTGGAATGGTGGGGCAGGTACTTATAGCGTTGGCGATACCTTCAATGCTGCAGATAACACTGCTGGTATTAAGGCAACCAATGTAGTCATTGAAGGAGAAGGCGAATATACCGTCAGCCTCGATTTTGCAGGCGGTAATACAGGTCTTACCTTTGCAGCCCTTGGCATTGCAGATTGTGAAGATTTATATCCCGGTGCGATTATTCGTATTAAGTCTATTACCTACGATGGTGAAGAAGTGAAGTTAAATGGTCAGCCTTATACCAGTTCTGATGATGGTCACTGCACCAGAGTAAACTTATATAATGGATGGATTAATACGCTTCCTGATGATGCCAGAACTTTCTCTGGTCAGCTTACGGGAGCAACTCCTACCCTTCTTACACCCAATGAAATCGTGGATGTAAAGAACATCAGTATTACCTTCGAATTTATTGAATCGAAGTAATAATACATCTCCCCCTCTATTGAGAAGAGTGCCCTGTCTGTTTCGTAGAAGCAGATGGGGTATTTTTCCTTTTGGGATTATGCATATGAACCTTCATCTTGTCAGAGGATGTCAGGATTTAGGAAAGAAGATATATGTTAAAATAAAACCATGAAGATTATAAAAGCAGGAACGAAATATATAGTAATAGCGCTGATTACCTTGCTCCTTTGCATAGGACTATTTCTTTTGGTTAATCTGATTCCCCGTTCGGCCATCATTTCTAATATGCAGGAGAGTGCGACATATTTTGATGAGCATCCTTTGTTTCCATGGGAAATAGAGAATCGGCCCTTCTCCAAGGCAGACAATTATGCAGACTGCATACTCACACAGATTATTTACCAGAGCGACGAAAAGCATCCTGTAAGAAGCATGATTTTAGCTTCCTATTATCAGGGGGAGAATGAAAATGTTGATAAGGCCTTTGTTAGAACTTTGGCTGAAGGAACAGAGCCTAATATCAATTATTTCAGATATTGGCATGGTTCACAGATTATCCTAAGACCTCTTTTTTGTATCTTCTCTATAAGGGGTGTCAGACTATCTTTATTTATTGTGACAACAATTCTGTTTATATTAAGTTCTATTTTATGTTTTAGAAAGGGGCAGAAAGTTTTTGCCGTCAGTATATGGGTAGCCCTTTTATTGGTGCAGTACTGGATGGCGGTTTTTTCTTTGGAATATCTTACTTGTTTTCTTCTTTTATCGATACAGCTCTTATGGCTTACTTCGCAGGGGAAAGAAAAGCGAAAAAACAGAATGGTTCCCTTCTTTTTGGTAAGCGGCATGCTTACCAGCTTTATGGATTTTTTAACGACAGAAACGTTAACGATAACCATTCCGCTTTTATACATTCTTTCTACCGATTCGCTTCCTGAGAGAAATTTCAAAAATGGATTCAAAACGGTTGGAAAAGCGATTCTTGCCTGGGGTATAGGTTATGGCGGCATGTTCCTGGCAAAATGGGGTCTTGCTTACGCCTTTCTTGGAAAGGATGCCTTTATGGAAGCCTGGCAGCAGGCGGTTTATAGAATCAGCGGAGCGGTAACGGCTGATAATACGGCTGAAGGAAGCATCGTTTCTTTAGGTGCCCAGCTTTTTGGCTGTATCTGGAGAAATCTGTACTGTATGTTTGCTCTTCCTACAGAAGTGAAGGCATCCACGGTCATGGTTCTCTGGGGGATTCTTTTGTTTTTGCTATTCAGTTTTTGGTATCTATTTAGAAAGGAAGGAGCCACAGACGGTCAGAAGGTATGGCTTTTGTTAATAGGAGGAATTCCTTTTATAAGGTTTTTGCTTCTGCGAAATCATGCGTATATGCATTACTTTTTCACCTATCGGGCACTTGCAGCCACCCTTCTCGCCATGATACTCTTTCTGTCTCAAACGGTAGAAGTTAGGAAGAAGAAACGTAAGAGATAACAAAATCTATAGCGTATCCTCCTGTTTTATATAGAAACTGGAGGATTTTTTAATTTTTGGCTGTCGTTCATGCTTTTATTTTGATTTTCATGCTAACAAGTACAATAAAAGGGCATTTTTCATGTATCATTATATGTGGATATTTATTCACAATTTTCAAAATTAGGGTGTTGATAAGTAGTAAAAAGGCACGGTGATGATATGAAAAAAAGAGGAAAAGGATTATTAGCAATATGTCTTTCCATGATATGTATTTTGCTCCCCTGGATGCAGGTAAGGGCAGAAGCATCGTATTTGTATATGGGTGATACAGCCTTTGTTGATCAGACACTTACGGAAGTTCAATTGTCAGATGATATATATGTGGGAAGTGGAGGCTTTACCTGTAATAACGTAAATGTTACCTTGCCTACAGGGGCTTCCTTTGGTCATAATTTGGTTCTTCGAGGAGATGATATTAATTTCATTAATCAGGGTACCATTGATGGAACCATACAGGTTGGTGGAAACAACATATCCATACAGAGTTCCTCCACCGTTGCAAAATTGTTATTTATGAAGACCGGTAGTGGAGCAGGACTGGTTGGTCCAAAAGTTACTGCCAGAAATGTTGAATATTGGAATGGCACTATCCCTGCAGGCGTGCTTGCCGTGGAGAATACATTCACACTAAAGAGTACGGGTGATGTTTCAACAGCTGGTATTGATAGCATTGAAGCAAAGTCACTAGATACAATGGTTTGTAATGATTCGGCGTCAGCGATTAGTCTAAAAGTGATTTATCAGGGGGAGCCCATTACTATGTCGGTTCCAGCCGGGGAAATAAAAAGCGTGGTACAGTGTATGCCTGAACAGAAACTAGTGAGCATTTCTATGGAAGATTACCGAATGGATGCATCGGTAGTTCCTGCTCCAGTAATTGATATTAATCTTTATGCTAGTGATTTTATACATGATATGAATGAATATATGTATATTTCCAAGGAAGCAACAGAGGCCACCTTTACCGAAGAACCTCCCAGGGTGCCGGGTGATTATATTGTACGGGCAAAGTTTTCAAATGCTTCATCAGTAACGCTTTTTTATGTCACAGCGGACTTTACCGTTCTTCCCATGCCAGCACCTACAGGCAGTGTAACTATGGCGAATTACTATTATGGAGCAGCGCCGACTTCTCCTGTTGCATCTTCGGAAACCAACGGAAATGAAGGCGTCACCTTCCTCTATAAGGAAAAAGGTGCAGGTGATGATACCTATACAGCTACAAAGCCTACAAAGGTTGGAGAATATACCGTAAAGGCATCCTTCCCTGCCAAGGGAGGATTTGAAGCATTTTCCACAACTACTGATTTTTCTGTGACATATTTACCTACACCGGAGACTCCCTTTGTGATAGGCGGACTGGCAGGAACTAACGGTTTCTTTACCTCAGATATTGTACTGAATGCTCCAGCAGGATATGAAATTGCAGAAGCTATAGCAGGTCCCTATGTCGCTTCTCTTTCTTTTACAGAAAGTACTACGGCAGGACAGATATATCTGCGCCAGATAAGTACCGGAGCCATTACTGCCTCTATCCCAAGAGCTGCTGTAATGATTGATAAGGATTTACCCACCTTTGATACAGAGGATGGAGACTACTATAGTGATAAGCTGATGATTTCTGTAGGGGATCCCAATCTTTCCAGTGTTACGGTTAATGGTATTCCTTTAAAGGGGGATAGTGCCTTAATGTATGCCACTTTAACCGCTGAGACAGAAGAAGTCACCTATACCATTATAGCTACGGATCTTGCTGGTAATGAAACAAAGAGAGTAATTACCCTCTATCCTGCTTTTGAGAAGACCGGTACGATAAAGCCAGGCAATTTAAAGTGCCGCAGCGGAAAGAAGTATACACTTCCTGAGGGAGACTGGAGTCTTTCCGGAGATGAGGGTACCTATGCAGGTGGTATGGCTGTTTATGTCCCTTCTACCGGATATTATGATTTGTCTCAAAACTAATTTCTGCTGGGGAGGGATAGAAGATGAAAGGAAAGAAAGGCATACTGATTGGTGCTATTGCAGCAGTGGTCATCATTGCGGCGGTAGTAGTCATTTTGCTTCTAAATAAAGGAAAAAGTGAATCCTATCGTGTCATCAAGGTATATGAAAGTCAGGGCGAAAGTATTGTAACCAGAACTGCCATTGGTGATATTACGGCATATAGCAACATGCTGTTAGAGTCTGGGGATGATGTAGCGGTTCGTGATGGAAAGCTGACACTACAGCTAGATGATGATAAGTTTGTCTATGCAGAAAAAGATACCAACTTTGCACTGGTGGCCTCTGGTAGTTCTCAAAATAGTAAGACCTCCATCGAATTAAAGACAGGTGCGATTACCAACGAAATTCAAAATCCGTTGTCAAAGGACTCTTCCTATGAGGTGAATACGCCGAACTCTACTATGGCCGTCAGAGGTACCGTCTTTCGTGTAGAGGTAACATGGGATGCTGATGGAAAACCGGTTACGAAACTTTCTGGTTTTCAGGGTAAGGTAGATATATATCCTATAGCTCCCGATGGAACCAAAGGAGAACCCGTCAGTGTTATCATGGGTGAAGAAATTATCATTGCTGGTGAAGGGGAAGATCTGGAAATTGGTGAAGTAGAAGAAATCAATTATGAGGAGCTTCCTGCGGAAACCTTACTTACGGTGTACGAAATCATTGGAGAAACCCAATCAGAAGAAATCGGTCTGAGTGAAGTCGTTGAAGAGATAGAAATTTCTGTCAGTGAAAACAGCATTAGCGAGAACAGTATCAGCGAAAACAGCGTTAGTGAAAATGCTGTAGAAGAGATTCCGGAAGGACCCTTCACTGTAACCTTCACTTATCAGGGAAGCACCTTCTATACTGTGTCAGTAAAGGGAGGAGAAACGGTGTCACCACCGACCCTTGCACCAGCGCCTTCTGGTGGATGGGATTTTGATTTTAGTACTATGATTGTGGAAGATACCATAATAGAATGGCAGTAGGTTACGATTATCCTAGAAAGCAAAAAGGAGAATGGTAATACGCAAAAAACGAAAGGGGATTATACAATGAATGCAGAGATTTTAAGACACATTCCAACCATCGCAGAGTTTTTTAAGATTAAGAATGATAAGCCTTTAGCAGAAGGAACCCGTCAGCTTTTAGAGGCGATGGAAGAAAAGACTTTTCAGGCAGGTCAGAACATTGTAACCGTAGGTGCTGACAGCAGTGACGGTATGTATATTATTTTATCTGGTAATACAGATGTTCTCAGCAATAAGGGAGAGCGCATCAATGTATTAGGTGCAGGTGACTTTATTGGAGAGTTAGGTCTTATTAATGATGATGTAAGAGGGGCTACCGTACGCGCTACTACAGAGGTGGTATGTGCAAATATCTCACGTGATCTTTTTGAAGAAATTGCATCCAAGAATCGTAAGATTTATGGTTCCTTCATGAACATGCTTTACACGAAAACAACAAAGCTCGTGACAGAACAGCAGAGGATTAAATCTGAGCTTGCTATTGCTACAACGATTCAGGATGGTTGTCTAGAACATGATTTCTCTGAATTTAATAAGCTTTCCAATATTGAGTTGCATGCAGCGATGCGTCCTGCTAAGGAAGTGGGTGGTGACTTCTATGATGTATTTATGATTGATAGAAATCATCTTTGTTTCCTTATTGCAGATGTATCTGGAAAAGGTGTGCCGGCAGCTTTATTTATGACGATGGCAAAGACCCATATTAAAAACTTTGCTTCCGTTGGAATGCCTTTATCAGAAGTTATGTTTAGAGCTAACAACGCACTTTGCTATAAGAATGAGCAGGGTATGTTCGTAACGGCCTTTGTCTGTGTTATGGATTTAGATACAGGGGATGTTACCTATGTAAACGCAGGACACAATCCTCCTTTTGTAAAGCGCTGTGGCGACTTCTTTGGTATGATGAATATCAAGGCAAATCTTGTTCTTGGTATGATGGAAGAAATGAAGTACAAAGAAGAGCATTTGACCTTAAGCAAGGGTGACACTATCTACATGTATACCGATGGTGTTACGGAAGCATTAAATCCCAAGCAGGAATTTTTAGGAGACGACCGCTTAGGAGAAATGCTGAATGCACATAGTGATGAAGCAGGAGATACCAAGACATTTGTAGAAAAGATGTTTGAGGAAGTAGATGGATTTGCCGATGGAGAGCAGCAGGCAGATGATATTACCATGCTTTATTTAAGCAGAATGTAAGGGATAGAGAGACATGAAAGAAAAATTACGGGTAATCATAGGTGCAATTCTTACCCTGGGGTTAGTATTTCTTCTTACAGTAAGTAACTTCCTGTCACCAGCAGATTATGTACTAAAGGATCTTTTATATCAGATTCCCAGAGGTATCAATAGCAATATTAAGATTATTGCCATTGATGAGCCGACTTTAGAACAGTACGGTCGTATGGGAGACTGGTCCAGACAGATGTATGCAGATTTGATTCATACATTAAATCAGGACGAGGTTTTTAGACCTTCTGTGATAGCCTTCGACTTAATTTTCTCCGGAGAAGCAGATGCTGCAGGGGATGCTGCTTTTGTGAAAGAGGCTAAGGAAAGTGGTAATGTAGTAGTTGCTACAGAGCTTGTCTATGATGTGAAGCCGGTAGCCGATGAAAAAAGGGGAACCTATTTCCCGGTATCTTCCATTGTCTATCCTTATGAAGACTTGAGAGCTGTGACAGAGACGGGTTTCGCATCTGTTGCCCAGGATTCTGACAGCACCATTCGTCGAATTTTACCTGTTGAGCAATTTGAAGGACAACAGGTAGATATGTTTTCCAAAGTCATTTATGAAACCTACTGCCAAAAGAATGGACTAGCTGTCAATGAAATTCCTTCCGATAAATATGGAAGATCCCTAATCAATTATTCGGGAAAGCCTGGTGATTATGAACATATCTCTATGGCAGATGTACTTAGTGGAAAGATTGATCCTAAGGCATTTACTGGTTCCATCGTTCTTGTGGGTGCTTACGCCAGTGGTATGCAGGATAATTTCAATGTACCGAATGGTGGCAGTCACCAAATGTATGGAGTGGAGATACATGCCAATATTATCCAGTCCTTCATGGAAGGAAGATTTGCCATTAATGCAAACCCGCTTCTTAGTGGGCTCATTATCGGTCTTTGCTGTGGTCTTATCTTTATTATTTTCAAAAAGGCAAAGGTGTGGGTGGCAACTCTTTCACTAGTTGCTGCTATTGCTGCAGAGATTTTTGCGGGTGTGCAGTTAAATAATCATGGGAAATCGATTCCTTTATTACCAGGCATCGTAACGTTAGTGATTGCTTATATTTACTGTCTTGCGCTAGGATATATTGCAGAAAGCTTAAAGAAGCGTAAGGTGCTAAATGCTTTCAAGAAATATGTAGCTCCGGAAATCGTGGAAGAAATCTCAAAGAAGGGAGATTTTTCCATAAAGTTAGGTGGAGAAAACAGAGACATTGCTGTACTATTTGTAGATATTCGTGGATTTACAACGATGTCGGAAGCCTTAAAGCCAGAGCAGGTGGTAGAAATTCTTAACCAGTATCTGCAGCTTACTACGGAAGCGGTATTTAAGAATAAAGGAACGTTAGATAAATATGTGGGAGACTGTACCATGGCGATGTGGAATGCTCCCTTTGATCAGGAAAACTATGAACTACTAGCTGTGCGTGCAGCCATGGATATTGTTAAGGGTGGCGAGGCATTAGAAGAAGAGCTCATGAAAAAATATGGACGTACCATTGGTTTTGGTGTAGGTGTTCACTGCGGCGAAGCCGTTGTAGGAAATATTGGCTGTGATTTTAGAATGGATTATACTTCCATTGGAGATACCGTCAACACTTCTGCACGATTAGAAGCCAATGCGAAGAAGGGACAGGTTCTGATTAGTGATGTTCTTTATGAAAGACTGGGCGATCTGGTGAAGGTAGAACCTGTTGGAAATATTCCTTTAAAGGGAAAGAGCAAGGAACTGTTTGTATATTCTGTTGTAGATGTGGACCGTTCTTTGTAAATTGGGGGAACCATGGAGATACAAAACATTTATATCATTCCAGACAGAAAAGATCTGGAACGTAGCCTGTTCTTAGTACAGGAATACGGAGTTCATTTTGAATATAATGATTTTTTTCTGCCGGTCATCATGGATGATGAAAAGACCATTGGAGAGATTATTTCTCTCTATGAATCTTGTGCGTCCTTGCCGGGCGGCAATTCTATGCATGGTGCATTTCTAGATGTGACGATTCATTCTGACGATCCGTTGATTAGAAAGATTTCTGATATACGTATACGTCAAAGTATTGCTATTGCACAAAGAGCCAGCGTTAAGCGGGTTGTTTTTCATACAGGACTGATTCCAGGATTTATTCTCCCCAGTTATCTGGAAGGATTTGAGAAAAAGAATGAGGCATATTTCAGGGAGCTGTGTGCGGAATTTCCAGACATGGAAATTCTTATGGAAAATATGTTTGATGATACACCGGCGCCTCTTGCAGGACTTGCAGCAAAGTTAAAGGATGTAGAGAACTTTGGTGTATGTTTTGATTATGCCCATGCCCATGTCTTTGGCAAGAATGTTCCCATTGAGGAGTGGGTGCAGGCTTTGGCACCCTATGTAAAACATCTGCATATCAACGATAATGATCTTTATAATGATTCCCATGATGCATTAGGCAGTGGTAAGATAGATTATAGTAAATTTAAGAAATATTATGAGACCTATTTCCCTACCGCTTCCGTTCTTTTGGAAGTTAGTGGATATGAAAAAGCAAAATGTTCATTACAGTATTTAAAGGAGCTTTAGAATGGTAAAAGAAGAGATAAAAGTGCCTGCTGTAAGACAGGAGTTAGATACGGTGATTGGTCTTTTGGAACGACTTTTGGAAGAAGAAGGATGCTCTCCAAAGATGATGATTGCCATTGCTATAGCAGTGGAGGAAGCATATATTAATATTGCAGATTATGCTTATCCTGGAACAAGAGGAGATTGTACTTTCTCTGTCTGTATAGAAGATGGTCAGGCCACTATGATTTTAAAAGATCAGGGAATCCCCTATGATCCATTAGCAAAAGAAGATCCTGACATTACCCTGTCTGCAGATGAAAGACAAATTGGTGGTCTTGGGATTTATATGGCAAAGAAAACCATGGATGATATCCATTATGAAAGAAAAGATGAACAGAATATATTAACCATGATGAAGAGGATTGGTTAAAAAGTATAGAGGAGAAAAGGAGAGTAAATACTATGATGGAAACAACAAAGACCCAGGAAGGTGGAAGCCTTACTCTTTCCCTAAAAGGAAGATTGGATACTACTGCTGCGCCAGAAGTAATCAAGGAGCTAGACGAAATTTTAGTAGAAGGTGTAGAGAGTTTTGTTCTGGATATGGCTGACTGTGATTATGTTGCATCTTCCGGTCTTCGTGCAGTATTAGGAGCACAGAAGAAAATGAATGCACTTGGCGGTACTATGGTTGTAAAGAATGTATGTGAAAGTGTCATGGAAGTATTTGAAATGACAGGATTTGCAGATATTCTTACCATTGAATAAGGGGGAAGTATGGAAGTAACGAAAGAGATTAGTTCGTTTATTTTAGAGAGAATTGGTGGCAATCTGGCAGTGAATAAAGCAACCGGTGAGATTGTATATACTGATGCTTTCTTTACTAGCATTTATGGAGACCTCATGGGAAAGCAGGCGAAGGAAGAGCTTTCCTGGTTAGAGGAATGCCCTGCACTATCTGAAGAAGGAAAGGCTGTGGAATGGGAATGCCTGGATATGATGACGAAGAAGTATTATAAAGTCAATTCCGGCTTAACCACCGTAGAGGGCGTAACATTAGAAATACATATTTTGGATGATATTTCAGAGTACATGAGTCTGAATCGTGATATTACCAAGTACATGGCATTCTTCAAGAAGCTGTCTGCATTCCAGAGTGTAGTATTATCTAAACTTTCTGAAACGGTATATGAACTTCTTCCCATGCTTTGTGATTACTTTAAAGCAGAGAGAGCAGTATACCTGTTACAAAGAGAGCAGAATTTAGATATTACTACGTATGCTTCCAAGCAGTATAACAATGACCGTATTGATTTAGGAAAAGGTAATATCTCTATCTTTGAAACCAAGAAGGCAGAGGAAATTGCCGTTGGTTCTATGACAGAAGAGATGAAGAAAGTCTTTGTAGAAAATGGATCTACCGAGGCAGATAGTTTTGTGATTCTTACCAGTGGTGATGTTTCTGGACAGCGTTTTGCAGTTATTCTAGAGGCAGGAAAGAAGCTGGATAGAGATTCCTTTAAGGAAAGTGCTCTTGTGGAAGTCGTTCGTATGTATGTAGAGAATGGTATTCTTCATGAGAAATTAGTATACAATAGTGAGCATGATTCCTTAACCGGTCTTTACAACAAGGGTAAGTATCTGGCAATGCAGGAAGATACTTATAGAAACTTAGATTCTATTGCAATTTATAACCTGGATGTTAATAATCTGAAGAAGATGAATGATACCTATGGTCATGAAATGGGAGATAAGCTTCTTATTAAGGCTGCCAATAGTATCCGTAAGGTAACTACCAATATGATTCATGGTTATCGAATGGGTGGTGATGAGTATTTAATGATTGCCTGCAATGTATCTGAAGAAGAAGCAACCACCATTAAGAATCGTTGGGAAGAAGAACTTGCAAAGTTAAATACCTTAGACGATGGTATTGATTGTGTTATCGCTTGTGGTCTTGTATGGGGAAGCCAGGGCTATGACTATGATGCCATGTTTAAGGAAGCAGATGCATTAATGTATGAAGATAAAAAGGCCAAGAAAAAGCCAGGGGAAGAAATCCGATAAGAAAATTTATATCTGGTAATAAAAAGGACTCTCCATGTGAGAGTCCTCTTTTTTATCTTTATGTAAATTGTTTTAAATCTGTGCCATGGCATGGACGGCATCTTTAATCACTAGCGTATCATAATGCTCATCAATGTATGCTAGGATGGAAGGTCCGCACTTTTCCGGAGTCGCATATTCTAGAAGAAGATTACCGACTCTTACAAAATCCTTTGAGGGGAAACCATCTCTAAATAGAAGTAGGTAATAATAACCGTTTGCTGGATTCTTATATAATCCGCTGGCACCGGTATAAATGCTGTCGATTACCTTGCAGGCTTTTGCCAAGGTGTCCATGTCCTTGAAAGAGAACAGTTTCGTGTCACTTTCTGGCTTGGAAGGTGCAGCTGCCTCCTCGCTATTATTCTTCTGGGAATCCAGTTTTCTCTGTGCAGCCTCGGAAACCTGAGAAGTAATTCGTTTGAATAAATCAAAGACTTCACTAATGGCCCCAGGAACATTCGGTGCTAAATCGCCTTCTTCTTCCTCTTCTTCATCCAGAATATCCTCCTCATTGCTATGAATGGAAGGAGCAAATTTGCTGAATCTGGTATCCAGTTCTTCCGGATCCTCTACCTTTGTGATGATGAACACCACACAGCCGCTGCTCATGGGAACAGCTTCAATCATCAGAGGAATATTTTCTGCCTCAAAGCCATACTCATAGCTAGCCTGCTGCATAACATCACGAAACAGGTTTCTGGCTTTCTCAGAACCATAGGCAATCTCACTGATTTTAAGTTCTCTGTCAGCAAGATCTTCCTTGGTTAAAGTGCATCGTATTTGGTTGTCATTTACTTTTTCAATCTTCAAATGGTTACTCCAAATCCGTTTAGTAGATAAAATCATACCACAAAACAGGCAGATAATAAAGAAAACATATGGCTAGAAGCTCTGATTCAGCCAAGTAAATAAGTCATAGAACATATCTCCGGGGCTGATATGCCAGTTGTTGATACCAGGAATCATACCACCGGATACGGCGCAGATCCATCCATTAGCATAGGCGTGGCTTCTGGTTTTACCTCCACCCCAGCCACGGCTGTTTAAGTCTGCTACGGTAACATAGCCTCTAAAGCCATTTAAGAAGGGCGCATAAGCTGTCTCTGCTCCAGAGAAATACACGGTTTGCAGAGAGGGAACATTTACAACGGTTTCATATGCTTCAATAAAGTAGACGGCGTCAAGACCGAGACTACTAATATTTCCTGGACGACCATCATTGAGTACGGCACGTTTTACAAGACCATGGAAGGCCTGTATATTGTAGACTGCGTCATAGCAGCCCTGAGAGAAGCCATAGTACCAGATTCGATTATAATCTGGCGCATAACCAAGGCCGGGCAGGACGCTCTCGTGTATACCGGCTATAAAGTTTGTCAGGGAAGATTGGCTGATTTGTTTCCAGTTACCTTTACCCTTGTGTGGGAAGACAATAATACAATTCGGTCTTGCAGCACCATTCTTTACAAAACTCCAAAGACCAAAGCTGTTATCCCCAAGTTCGCCGGAAGATGCACCAATACCATGGAAAGCATAAAGCACAGGATAGGTACCTCCTCCCGTCGGAAGGTACAAGTCATACGCAATGGAACCATATTGCTGGTTGGTATAGAGGGTGCCTCCTGCTGTTGTAATGTAAGCATTGTAGTTCGTAGAAGGAGCCTCTACAACAATACCAGTAAGTGGCGTTTCAACATCTACTGTAGGAACAACATTCGCAGCAGGTGATGGCTGCTGTGGCTGTGGCGTGGTACTTGCAACCTGTTGGTTCTCCGGAATATCATCACCACCGGTATCAATGATTTCGGAGAGACCATTTCCCCACTCTACAGGACCATTATCTTCCGGTTCTTCTTCCTCTGCGGGAGGATTCCAAAACCAAAAATAATATTTAACAAAATCCTCCTCTGTTTCTGCCGGACCGCCATGACGAACCATGCCGGCAATAATACCCGCAACAAACAGAAGTACCGTTACATCAAAGAGACCAAAGATAACGGCTAATATGCGATTTCGTTTGCGTCTTTTCTCTCGTTTGACAGCTTTGCTGTGAGACCAGTCGCGTTCGCTTACGATAGGCATAACAAAAAATCCTTCGGCCAAAATTGGCCTAGTTTAACACTTTATTATACTATACATAACATTTTTATGTAAACTAAGGTGATACATGCTGCCTCGAGAAAAAAGTATTTGTGAATAAGAAGAAATTGCCCTATAATAGCACTTGTAGGTGTCTCGCAATCTTTGCCAGATTGGAGGCGGATTAGATTCTTAGAACGATTCGTTCATTTTTCCAGAGATTTTAGGTAGAACATGGCAGATGGGTTTTTATGCCTTTTTCTGTGGTGTTTAAATCATGAGAGAATGAAGAGACAATTGATTGAGCGTCTACGGGCTATTTGTCTGCGAAATACGTCAAAATTTACACCGGCAGCGAGACATGGATAGCAGGGGCACTTTTTGCGCACCGCTGACGGAATTTTCACAGGAATTATGCCAGCGATTCATGACAAAAAAGGTTATCAAAAGACTTCTCTGACAAGAGTCCAAAGGGATAAAAGTAATGCGAAAAAAGTGCTGCTCTGCTATAATAAAACTATCTGTGCACATAGATTTTACAGATAGTCAGGAGACAAAATGAGTACATCATCCGGAAAGAAAAGAAGTACAGGTTCCAAGAAAAAAACCAGTGCAAAGAAGAGCTCTGGATCCAAGAACAGATACATAGAAGAAAGACCTGTTGAATCAAAAAGTAAAAGAGAAAAAAAGAGAAGAACCAGAAATAAGGTCATTGCCGTTGTTGTGGCAATTTTTCTGATTCTATTGATTGGTGGTATTTCCTATGGTGGAAAACTTTACCATGATTATAAGAATGGCGAGCAGATGGGATGGAATAAATTCATGGCAATGTTCTATCCAGAGAAGTACTCCTATTCTACAGACACGGCAAATCTAAATGAATATTTCCAGATCTTAAAGACTGACGATGTGGCCATTATCCTGCAGGATACCATCCTGAAGGAGGATAGGGGCAAGTTTAAGAATGGAAGAGTTTATTTTTCTTTAGACACTATTAAAGATTTATTTACGAACCGCTTCTATGTAAGTGCAGATGAGAAGTCTCTGCTCTACTCCACCAGTAAAGAGGTTCGCAAGGTTCTTATTGGAGAAGAGTCGAATACCGTTACAGAAAATGGAGCACCTGTGGCTTATGATTATATGGTTGCCTACAAGGATGCTTCTGATGGCATGATTTATGTGGCTGCCGATTATGTAAAGAAATATGCAAACTTCTCCTATGCATACTATGAAGATCCTCATCGTGTGCAGGTCTATACGGAATGGTTGCCATACAATGCGGTGGAGTTAAAGATGGATACCGCTGTTCGTTACCAGGGTGGTATTAAGAGTGAGGTATTAACGAATGTAAAGAAGGGTGATACCGTAAGACTCTTAGAGCGCATGGAGAATTGGAGTAAGGTTAAGACAGTGGATGGCTTCATTGGTTATGTTGAGAACGAAACCTTATTAGAAGCTGTAGAAACAACAGATCCTGCAGTGACAGATGCTTATAATCCCAGAATGGATTATGCATTAACTGGTCCTTTAGATAAGAAGGTTGTTCTTGGATGGCACCAGATTTATAGTGCAGATGATGGAACGAATCTTAAGGAAGTAACCCAGAACGTAACGGGCATGAATGTAGTTAGTCCTACCTGGTGGTATTTAACCGGTGGAGATGGTTCTTATAAATCCTATGCGAATTATTACTATGTAACTTACGCACATGATCATGGTTATCAGGTATGGCCGCTGATTGAAGATATGACCTTCGAAAATGATGAGTACACGCTTTTCTCTGATGAGACATTACGTGCATCCTTCATTGATAAGTTGGTTTCTGATTGTATCCAGTATAAGGTTGATGGACTAAATGTCGATTTCGAGCGTATTGGAAAAGAGACGGGTCCTCATTATGTTCAGTTCCTTCGTGAGCTGTCCATCAAGATGCATGAAAATGGACTCATTCTTTCTGTAGACAACTATCCTATGAACCAGGGTAACCTTTACTACAATCTTGGGGAACAGGGATTGGTTTGCGATTATGTGATTAACATGGGTTATGATGAACACTGGGCAGGAAGTGCAGCAGGTTCCGTAGCCAGTGCTCCCTTTGTAGAAAAGGGAATTTCGGATGCCATTAATGCAGGTGTTCCTGCAGGGAAGTTAATCAATGCAGTTCCTTTCTATACTCGTGTTTGGAAGACAGATGGTGCAACGGTTACCAGTGAAGCAGTCTCCATGAATACGGCAGCAGAGTGGATTGCAAACCATGGTATTAATGTAACCTGGGATGAAGAATGTCAGCAGTACTATGGAGAAACCACCATTGGTAATAACTTCTGTCAGATTTGGCAGGAAGAAGTAAAGAGTATGGAAGTGAAATTATCCATTATGCAGCAGTATGGTGTTGGCGGTGTCGCCGGCTGGAGACTGGGTCTTGATAATGCGGCAGTATGGAATGTAATTGCTTCCTATATGCAGTAAGAAAGAAGGATTCTCCTTGATGGAGACAAAGTTTTGTACCATAGAACAAAAAGCGCCAGAAGCAGAAGTCATTGCTCAGGCTGGCCAAATCATAAAGGATGGCGGACTGGTTGCATTTCCTACGGAGACGGTATATGGTCTGGGCGGAGACGCCTTTAATAAAGAGTCTTCCAAAAAGATTTATGCGGCCAAAGGACGACCCTCTGATAATCCACTCATTGTTCATATTGCAAAGGTAGAAGATCTGGAGAAGGTTGCAAAAAATATTCCAGAAGAAGCATATATTTTAGCAGGTGCTTTCTGGCCGGGACCGTTAACGATGGTTCTTCCGAAAAGAGAGGATGTACCGAAAGAAACAACCGGCGGATTAGACACGGTAGCGGTAAGATTACCAGACCATCCGGTGGCTCTTCCGTTCATTGAGGCAGCTGGAGGATTTGTGGCAGCACCTAGTGCCAATGCGTCCGGACGGCCCAGTCCTACGACTGCTCTTCATGTAAACGAAGACTTGGAAGGACGCATTGAGATGATTCTCGATGGTGGAGAAGTGGGGATTGGTGTTGAGTCTACGATTGTGGATTTAACAGGGGATAAGCCCATGATTTTAAGACCAGGGTTTGTTACGGAAGAGATGCTTTTAAGAGTTCTTGGGGATGTTGAAACAGATCAGACCATTATGCTTGGAAGTGTGGCAGGAAGACCTAAGGCCCCAGGGATGAAGTACAGGCATTATGCACCGAAAGGTTCGTTAGTTCTCTTAGAAGGCAGTCCGGAAAAAGTATTGCAGGCAATGCAGGAGAAGCTAGCAGCTGCCAGTGCAAGCGGGAAGAAGACAGGTGTTCTTTGCAGCACAGAGATTGCCCCCTTTGTAAAAGCTGATGTCGTTATCGATGTGGGCAGTAGACAGGATGAGGCTTCCATAGCAAGACATTTGTATGGAGCACTCAGACAGTTTGATACAGAGAACGTTACAGAGATTTTTGGAGAAAGTTTCTCCAGAGAAGGATTTGGTGCTGCTGTTATGAACCGTTTATTAAAGGCAGCAGGATACAGCGTAGAATCGCTATAAATTACTTATAAGAAAAGAGGCAGTTATGAAAGTTTCAATGGGATGTGATCATGGTGGATATGCTTTAAAAGAAAAGGTAAAGGAGCATCTTTTATCAGTAGGTTATGAGGTAGAAGACTGTGGTTGCTATAGTACAGATTCTGTAGACTATCCTATTTTTGCGAGAGAGGCAGCACTAAAGGTTGCCAACGGACAGTGTGAAAGAGGAATTGTAATCTGTACGACAGGAATTGGTGTTTCCATTACTGCTAATAAGATTCCCGGAATTCGTTGTGCGCTTTGTCATAATGAGCATACCGCTACGATGACTAGACTGCATAATAATTCCAATATGCTTGCTTTTGGAGCAGCAGAGGTGGATGAGGCCATGGCCATGAAGATGACAGATCTTTTCTTAACTACGGAGTTTTCTGGAGAAGAAAGACATGCACGCCGTGTGCAGATGATTGAGAATTAAGGGGACCTGGAGATGGCGGTAAAGATAACCAAAAGACAGGACTATATTTCCTGGGATGAGTATTTTATGGGAGTATCTATTCTTTCTGGTATGCGCAGTAAGGATCCTAATACCCAGGTAGGTGCTTGTATTGTAAGCAAAGATTATAAGATTTTATCCATGGGATATAATGGTTTTCCTAAGGGATGCAGTGATGATGAATTTCCTTGGGACAGAGAGGGTGAAGCATATGATACCAAATACCCCTATGTAACCCACAGTGAATTGAATGCGATATTAAATTATCGTGGCGGCTCTCTAGAGGGGACCAGACTGTATGTATCTTTATTCCCTTGTAATGAATGCGCCAAGGCGATTATTCAAGCGGGAATTACCAGTGTTGTATATAGTTGTGACAAGTATAATGGAACCCCAATGAATATGGCAGCTAAAAGGCTGTTTGATGCAGCGGGTGTAACCTATCAGGAATATAAGCCTAGTGGTCGAACCATTACACTAGATGTGTAGAAGGAGTTTATGGAGAAAGAAGAGCTTCATAAAAGAATCAAGTACTTAAAAGTTGCCATGAGTATCGTGGTACTGTCTCTGACGGCCTTTTTTATGACCGTCTTTTTTTCTGCTCCTGTTCATGCGGATACCAAAGAAGAGATGGATAAGGCGAAGCAGGAAAAGGAAGAAAAAGAGGAGGAGCTGAATGCGGCCCAGCAGAATCTGGCAAATACCCAGGGAACGCTCAGTGTGCTAGAGGCAGAGAAAGATACGTATCAGGGACAAATGTATCTTCTGAATGAAAGAATGCAGTTAGTAGCAGATGAACTTGCGGTCATAGAAGCCAAGATGGCGTTAAAGCAGCTAGAAATTGATGATACAAGGCAGCAGCTTACCGAAGCTAGAGAGGATGCTGCAGATCAGTATGAAGCAATGAAGCAGCGCATCGTTTGGTTTTACGAGGAAGGAGAATCTTCTTTTGTTGAGCTTTTAGTGTCGGGAAGAAAGTTTAGCGAATTACTAAATTATGCAGCATATTTTGAACAGATTCAGCAATATGACAGGGAAAAGCTGGAGGAATATATTGCCACAGGGGATGCCATTGCTATGCAGGAGGCAGAACTTACGGTGCAGTTAGAAGAACTGTCTGCTATGCGGGAGGAGATTGTAGCAAAACAGCAGGAAGTAAATGGGTATATATCTGCTACGGCCCAGCAGATTGCAGTCATTGCGGATACAGTGGCTGCCACAGAGGCAGCAGAAAAAGCATATATGGAAGAATGTGATCGGAAAGCCGAAGAAGTAGCTGCTGCCGATGCGGAGTATCAGGCTTTAAAAGCGCAGTATGAAAAGGAACTGGCAGAATCCAGAGCTGCCCAGCTGGCAGCAAAAAGAGACGTGTCCTCCGTTGTGTTTGAAGAAGGAGATGAATATCTTCTTGCCAATCTGATTTTCTGTGAGGTTGGCTGTTATGATTATGAAGGACAGTTGGCAGTAGGTGCGGTGGTAATGAACAGACTTCTTAGCAGCCGTTATCCAGACACCATTACAGGTGTTATTTATGCGAGATACCAGTTCTCTCCTGTACTAGATGGACATCTTGCTTCTGCGCTTGCCAACGATAAGGCCCAGGCCAATGACGGCAGTTGTTATAAAGCGGCCAGAGCAGCCATGGCAGGAGAGACCAATGTAGGAAACTGCTATTATTTCAGAACGCCTATTGAAGGATTAGAGGGTATTCGTATTGGCGGACATATTTATTACTAAATATGGTCTAATTAAAAATGTAATCAGGGAGCGGTTTTATGACAAATATTCTTACATTAAAGAATGATATTAGTAGTGGAAAGATGGATGACGTCCTGCAGAAACTTTATGTAGATGTTAGCTGGCTTCCAATGGAGAGAGACCGGTATATAGATGCCCTAACGAAGTTTGCAGCATTATTTCCTGAAGAACAGGAAGTGGAGATTTATTCTGCAGCAGGACGAAGTGAAGTATGTGGAAATCATACGGATCACCAGCATGGTAAGGTAGTTGCCACATCTGTGAATTTGGATGCTATTGCCATTGTGGCTGGGCGAGAAGATGGAAAAATTGTCCTGCAATCCGATGCCTTTCCTTTGGAAACCATCGATGTAACACAGGTGGAAAAAATAGACGCAGAAGAAGGAACCACCACGGCATTAATAAAAGGTGTAATCCAAGGTTTTCTAGATAGGGGTTATCAGGTGGGCGGATTCTCAGCTTATGCAACTAGCAATGTGCTTGTTGGTGCGGGACTTTCCTCATCGGCAGCTTTTGAAGGTCTCATTGGAGTGATTTTATCTGGTCTATATAATGAAAATAAAGTATCGTCTACAGAGATAGCGATTATTTCACAATTTGCGGAAAACGTATATTTTGGAAAACCTTGTGGACTCATGGACCAGATGGCTTGCGATACAGGAGATATGATTACCATTGATTTTGAAGATCCTAAGGATCCGGTGTGTCGTCAGATTCCTACCTGCTTTGAGGAACAAAAAATCAGTCTCTGCATTGTAGACACGAAGGGTTCCCATGCAGACTTGACCGATGACTATGCTGCGATACCGAAGGAAATGAAAGGCGTAGCAGCCTGCTTTGGTAAAGAAGTGCTGCGGGAAGTTCCGGAGGAAGAATTCTTTGCCAGCATTGCAGACCTGCGGGAAAAAGTATCAGACAGAGCGGTACTTCGAGCTATTCATTTTTATAGTGAAGAAAAAAGAGTGGAAGAAGTCATCCAGGCACTGGATCAGAAGAATTATGAAGCATTTCTAAGTGTGATTCGAAGAAGCGGGGTATCATCCTTCCAGTATTTGCAAAATATTTATAGTCCGAAAAATCCTCTTGTGCAGAATGTTTCAGTGGCACTGGGACTCAGCGAGGTCTTTTTAGGACAGGATAAGGGTGTCTGTCGTGTTCATGGCGGTGGATTTGCGGGTACCATCCAGGCCTTTGTGAAGGATGCTTACGTGCAGGATTATAAAGCATATATTGAGAAAACCTTCGGAGAGGGCTCCTGCCACATCCTGAAGGTGAGAGCCAAGGGTGCAGTTAGGGTCCTGTAATCACAGAATGTTCATAATTAAAGGAAAAAAGTATAATTTATAAGGTTTACAAATAACTCCTTGTGGTGTAGTTTTACGTTATTGCCACAAGGAGTTTTTTGGTGGAGATAGTATGTATTGTATATGTAGGTAAAAAGGGGCAGTTTTTATGTACAAAACCAGAGATAAAATCAAATGGATTTGGACGAATATGGAGGGGTTTCACGCCATCTATATTTTGGGTATGATTGGAACCGTGATTTATAATGTCTTGCAACTAGTTGTTCCGTTCTTTTCCGGAAAGATGATTGATATGTATCTGACAGGAGAAGATGCGGTATATAACATGGAGCATCACAGGAATTTCTTCTTTATCTTGTTAGGGGTAATGGTAGGTGCTACATTTCTTAGAACGATTATTGTTTATGTGTCCTGTATGGCCTATGAGAAAGGTTCCCAGAAGGTTCTTTATAAGGTTCGCTCCTTTTTGTTTGAAAAGATACTTAGACAGGATATGCGATTCTATTCCAAATATAGAACTGGTGATTTAATGACCCGTGTAACTGGTGACTTAGATGCTGTTCGTCACATGATTGCTTGGGTTATCAGAGCGGTAATAGAATCCTTTTCTTTAGTCATGGCAACCGCCGTCTATTTCTTTATTATGGATTGGAGAGTTGCGCTTGCCATTCTCTCGATTTCACCAGTGATTGCCATTATCATTGCTCAGTTTAAGAAGCATGTGGCACCCAGACATAAGATGCTTCGTGAACGACTGGCAGAGTTAAACACAGATGCTCAGGAAAATATTGCGGGAAACCGTGTGGTAAAGGCTTTTGCCAGAGAAGAGTATGAAAAAGAAAAGTTTGATAAGTCTAGTCGCGCCTATGCAGAGCAGAATGAGAAAACGGCGCTGACCTGGTTATCCTACTTCCCTTATGTGGAGACCTTAGCAAATATGCTTCCCTCCATCCTTTTGCTAACCGGTGGTATTTTCATGATTGCAGGAACCATGACCATGGGTGAGTATGTGGCATTTTCCGGTCTTACCTGGGCTATTAGTAATCCTATGCGACAGGTGGGAAATGTAATGAATGAGTTCCAGCGTTTCCAGGCTGCTTCGGATAAGGTGCTGGAAATCTATTATTCGGAAGCAACCATTACGGATCGTCCCGATGCAAAGGATCTTACAGAACGTTTTCAAGGGGAAATTGTTTTTGACCATGTTTCCTTTGCATATCCTGATGAAGAGGCAGTCGCCCCTGTATTAAGAGATATTTCCTTTACTATAAAGCCGGGAGAAACGCTGGCGATTATGGGAGAGACAGGCTGTGGAAAGACCAGCTTGATTCAGCTTATTCCCAGATTTTATGATCCCTATGAAGGCAGAATTCTGATTGATGGGGAAGATATTAAAAGCTTTAAATTAACGGATCTTCGTCATCAGATAGGCCTTGCAACCCAGGACGTTCTTTTGTATTCCGATACCATTGATGGAAATATTGCCTATGGCGATGTGGATATGCCGGAGAAGGATGTGCTTAAATATGCGAAGTATTCGGCAGCCAACGGATTTATCAAAGCGATGCCAGAAGGTTATGACACTATTATCGGAGAACGTGGTGTGGGATTATCTGGTGGACAAAAGCAGAGAATCAGTTTGGCAAGAGCATTAGCGATTCGTCCTTCAATTTTGATTCTGGATGATACTACCAGTGCGGTAGATTTAGAGACAGAAAAGCAGATTCAGGAAGGGTTAGCAAATCTTGATTTCCCCTGCACTAAGATTATGATTGCCCAGAGAATTTCCACGACAAAGAATGCGGATCACATCATGATTCTGAAAGATGGAAAGATTTTGGAGATGGGTAATCATGAGGAATTGATTAGACAAAATGGATACTATGCTGATCTTGTACGTTTACAGTTAGGTGAGGAAGTGTTAGCTTCCATGCTTGCAGGAAAGGAGGGTAAGTAATATGGCAAAGCGAAATACTTTTAAAGAAGATGAAGTATTAGAAGAACCTTTTGACATAAAGCATTTACTGCGTGCTTCCTCCTATATTAAGAAGTATGGAAAGCGAATGATTTCGGCATTAATCCTGTCGGCTATCGGTGGTGCTGTTGGTCTTCTTGGGCCTATGATTATTCAGAAGACATTAGATGAGGTTATTCCAGCAGGAGATACTTCTAAACTGGTGATCATGATTCTTTGTCTGTTGGGTACGGTATTGGTTTCCATTTTATTTACGACCTTCCGTGAACGAATTATGGTAAGAGTCAGTCAGCGTATTATCTACGATATTCGAAAGGATTTATTTGCACATTTGCAGAGACTTTCTTTCCAGTATTATGATGACAGGCCCCAAGGAAAGATTCTGGTCCGTGTGGTAAATAATGTTAACTCTGTGGCAGATATGCTGTCTAATGGACTAATTAATATTGTGTTAGAAGGACTTAATCTGATTTTTATTGTAGTCTTCATGCTTTTGGTAGATGTGAAACTGTCCTTAGTGGTACTTGCTATGGTGCCAGTACTAGCAGTATTTATGTTCTGGATTAAGAATAAGCAGCGAAAAGCTTGGCAGCAGGTATCTAATAAAAACTCCAACTTAAATGCATATCTACAGGAAAATATTGTTGGTGCGAAAGTAACCCAGATGTTTGCCAGAGAAGAGGAGAATGCGAAAATCTTTAGCGAACTCAGTGATTCCTGTCATAAGAGCTGGATGGAAGCGGTTAAATATTCCAACTTAGTTTGGCCAGGTATTGATGATATTTCGGTGGTATCCAGAGCATTACTTTTCTTCTGTGGACTCTTCCTGTTTGGACAGGGAAATGCTTCCATTGGTGTCATTGTTGCGATTTCTTCTTATGCTTCCAGATTCTGGCAGCCCATTATGAACCTGGGAAATATTTTCAATACTTTCATTAATAACATTGCTTATCTGGAAAGAATTTTTGAAACCATGGATGAAAAGGTGGATGTGGATAATGCCGAAGATGCTACCATTCTTCCTCCTATCAAAGGTGAGGTTACCTTTAGTCATGTTGATTTCTCTTACGAGGAAGGAAAACCTGTACTTAAGGATGTTTCTTTCACCATTAAACCCGGGGAGAGTGTAGCGTTAGTTGGTCCTACAGGTGCAGGAAAGAGTACCATAGTGAACTTAATCAGCCGTTTTTACGATGTACAGGGTGGTAGTGTATCTATTGATGGAGAGGATGTGTCAAAGGTAACTCTGCATTCTTTGCGAAGCCAGATGGGTATCATGTTACAGGATAGCTTTATCTTCAGCGGCACGATTGAGGACAATATTCGTTATGGTAAGTTAGATGCCACTTATGAAGAAATCAAAAAGGCAGCTAGTGTTGTTTGTGCAGATGATTTCATAGAAGACCTACAGGCAGGATATGCTACGGAAGTAAAAGAGCGTGGCGGTACTTTAAGTCAGGGACAGAAGCAGCTCATTAGCTTTGCAAGAACATTATTGTCGGATCCTCGTATTTTGATATTAGATGAGGCAACTTCTTCTATTGATGTGCAGACGGAAAAGGCTTTGCAGAAGGGATTAGACGCGATGCTTCATGGCAGAACATCCTTCATTATTGCGCACCGGTTGTCTACGATAAAGAACTGCGATAAGATTATGTATGTGGCAGACGGAGGTATCTTAGAGTCCGGTAGTCATGAGGAGCTTATGGCAAAGAAAGGGGCTTACTATAGTCTTTATACAGCCCAAAGCCAGCAAGCTTCCTAATCATTAGTGATGTCTAACTGTGTAAGCTTTATAGAGGGTGAAAATGAAAATAAAGTGTTCCTATTGTGATAGTTATATTAATGATACTTGTGAGAATTGTCCCAACTGCGGGGCGGTAAATGATCACATGCAAAGAGCAGTGAGTGGGACTCCCAAAACGATTGCGGAGTTGGATGCATGGTATAAAGCTAGAAAGCTTCCGTCTTCAGAAGTGACACGCTTTTTTATTGGCGTGAACTACACCGGTCGTCGCGCCTTTGGTATCTATGAGGAGCAGGGAGAATTTATCGTCTATAAGAATAAAGACGATGGAACCCGTGCCATTCGGTATCGTGGTACTGATGAAGCTTATGCAGTCAATGAACTCTATTTAAAATTAAAGAGTGAAATCCTAAACCAGAAGGCTGCCAATATCAGTAGTGGAAGAGTGCCCAGAAAAAAAGAGAGTTTTGGAAAGCGATTAAAGAGAAGACTGACTACAATCGGTGTGGTTTTTGGGTCTATGCTGGGACTGGGAGCGATGGCGATTTATCCGATCATCGGAAAGATTATTATTTCGCTGATTATTACCCTTGTGCTTTCGGTGATTGTATGGGCCATTATGGCTTCTACCCATGAAAAGAAAAAAGATAAAGAGCCTAGTAAGAAACTAGGATTTTTAATGCTTTTCGTATCCATTGCCATTTTTGCCGGCGTCTTTGCTATTGCGGTGAACATCAACAGGGTGCGGTATTACCAGTATGAGGATGATATTTACTGTACCTATCATGGAAATTATTACCTATATGACTCCTATTATGGGGACTATAGTTACGTAGAGGATGCGTTTATTCCTGCGATGCTGGTATCAAGTCCGGATCTCTATTACTGGGAGGAAGGCAATAGTATTTGGGGTACCAGTGATACCATTACGGCTTTTGAAGACAGTGGTTACTATGATGAATATATAGATGTAAGCTCTGATTCCGACAGTGACTATGACTGGGATAGTGGTTCTAGCTGGGACAGTGGCGGTACCGACTGGGGTAGCGACTGGTAGAGGAACATATTCGGAAAGAGGGGATTCATTGAGAAAAAGGGGTGAAAATGATAAAATAAAGTAACTATTTACAGCGTTTTTGGGGGGAAAGTGGGTAGTATTCATTTACGAAAAAATCGGATTATTATGATTGTGGGCGGTATCGCCTTTCTTTTTCTTCTAGTTGTCATTTTTCTTCAGTTTCAGTTCAATACCGTAGAACGTACATCACAAAGAAATGAAACCTTTGCCATTGAGGAGACAAAGTCCTCAGCATCGCAGATTTCCAGAGAATTCCAGTCTGCGAAGGATCAGATTGAGGCCTATGCATACATGATGACAGAGGATGGCTCGAAGAGAGAAGTGAATGCTGACTTTTTGGCACACTTAGAGGAAGAGTCGGAGTTTGACTATGTTCGATTTACTACGGAGGATGGCTATAATCTTACATCCTTAGGGGAAATGAGTGATGCCAGAGATAGAGACTACTATATTAAGGGTATGCGAGGAGAAAGCGGCATTTCTGTTGTCATGGATTCCCGAATCAGTGGAGAGACCATGCTGTGCTTTTTCGCCCCGGTTATTTATGAAAGAAAACCTTATGGCGTTCTTCGAGGGGTATTTTCTGCAGACTCTTATCTTATAAAACTTCTTTCTTCCACGTTCTTTGGAGAGTCCGTGAGTGGTTATATCTGTACAAGAGATGGTTCCATTATTGCAACTACCGATCCATATTTCCCGGAAGGTAATCTGGGTGAATATTTGGAAAAGGAGAATTACATAGATGCAGCAACAAGGGAAACCTTCATGCATCATATTGAAAAAGGTAGTGCAGGTAGTTTTCATATGGCTACCAGATTCAATACGGATAATATCTGTGTGCAACCAATTCTAGATGGCACTCTTTCTTTGATTAAAGTATTTCCCAAATCTGTTACGCAGAATATAGCATCGGAAAGTAATCATTATAATTTCGTTCTGTTAATCATCTTATTTGTAATTGTTTTAGGTTATTTTGTTTTTGCAAGCCTAAGTAGCAGAGTTCTTCGTAAAAAAATTCTGCAAGAAAATACCCAAATGAAATATTTGATCAAGGGAACGGAGGATTTTGTTGATAAAGCCGTTTTGGTGGATCTAGAGAAAGGGGAGTATGAGTATTTAAATCAGTGTCTCCCTCTTTCGGCATCTCTTTCCAAAAAGGGAAATTATTTGGATTTCTATCATTTGATTCTCTCCACAATCATTGAGAAAAAAGATAGAGACTATATGGCTGAAATGATTGCGCCGGATAAGCTGTCTAAGCTGATGATGGAGCATATGGATAAAAATTTCACCAGCGTATATGAAGTCAATCGTAATGGTGAAAAGAGCTGGGAATGTATTTATATCATTTGTATCGAGACCAAATACAAAGCGCCCACCAAGGCACTGTTCCTGCGTTCAGATTTTACAGAAGTGCAGCAGGAAAAAATAAAGAGTGAGCAGATGGTATCTCAGGCGATTGCTGATGCTAGTAAGGCTAATGAGGCAAAGAGTAGCTTCCTTGCAAATATGTCCCATGAGATTCGTACCCCTATTAATGCAGTATTAGGAATGAATGCCATGATTCTGCGGGAGAAGAATCTGGATAACATTAAGGCACATGCAAAGGATATTCAGAGTGCTGGTCGAAGCTTGTTGGCTATTATTAATGATATTTTGGACTTCTCTAAGATTGAGTCCGGTAAGATGGAGTTAGTGCTTGTAAGCTACGATTTGGAATCGTTACTGCATGACTGTTATAACATTGTTTATCCCAGAATGATGGAGAAGGAACTTTCCTTTATCGTGGATGTAGATCCGAAAATGCCTACAACGCTTTATGGTGATGAAATCCGTATCAGACAGATGATTATTAATCTGTTAACCAATGCAGCAAAGTATACGGAGACAGGTTCGGTACATTTGAAATTTGGATACAGAACCGTAGCTTCCGATACCATCAAAATGATTGTGGAAGTGAGAGATACAGGTATTGGTATTACGAAGGAAAATCTTCGTAAACTCTTTAGATCCTTCCAACGAGTGGATGAGACGAGAAACCGTACCATCGAAGGAACCGGTCTGGGTCTTTCTATTACCAAGAGTTTTGTGGAAATGATGGAAGGAAATATTACGGTAGAGAGTGAGTATGGAAAAGGCTCAACATTTACCATTGAAATTCCTCAGAAGACCATTGATAAAACTCCTATTGGAGAATGGGATGCAGAGGCGCAGATTGTAGAAGAAGAGCAGGTTTATATAGAACCTTTCCATGCACCAGATGCAAAGGTACTAGTTGTTGATGATACAGAGATGAATCTACGTGTATTTAAGGGCCTTGTGAAAGACTTACAGATACAGGTGGAAACAGCTAAGAGCGGTGCAGAGGCTCTGGAGCTTTTAGAGAAGAATACGTATCATCTGGTATTTATGGACTACAGAATGCCTGTTATGAATGGTGTAGAAACTTTACATGCATTCCGGAAGAGAAAATCAGCCTTCAATAAAGAAACCCCTTTTATTGTACTAACGGCTAATGCAATGAGTGGTGCAAGAGAAGAATATCAGGGAGAAGGATTTGATGACTATCTTTCCAAACCGGTAAAAGAGGAAATATTATATGGTCTTTTGGAGGAGTATCTTCCCAGAGAACTGCTAGTATATGCTAAAGATTACCTAAAGGAAGAGAAGGTTTTATCTACAGGAGATTCTCACAGTGAAGAAAAGCCCGTAAAGGAAATCAAGGTGGAAGAATCTACACAAGCAAAAGAGGTTCCCCAAGAACCATCCGAGTTTAAAGAAGAGGAAGGTCTGGCATATTGCGGCGATGACATGGATCTCTATAAGGAAATGATAGCTCTTTATGTAGAAGATGCACCTCTAGTAGAGGAAGAATTAACCGGATACCTGGAGGGAGAGGACATGACGAATTACAATATTCGAGTACATGCCCTAAAGAGTACTTCCAGGACCCTTGGAATCCTTGGGATTGGCGATGATGCCTTTTTCTTAGAAAAGCAAAGTGAGGCTGGCAACATCGCTGTAGTTAGAGAAAAGCATGGGGCACTTATGACAGCAGTGAAAGATATGGCAGCTTATTTAGCAAAGCGATACGATTTGTAGTCGGGGATGGTGTATGGGTACGAATATTTATTTTGATATAGCGGCAATCGTGCAGGTATGTTCGATTATGCTTTATAGTCTTCGCCGTAAGAATTTTGAGACGAAGAAACGATCCATTATTAACCAAACGTTCGTCGTGATGTTGGCTGCTCTTGGCTTGGAAATTTTTCTGCAGGCAGCCAATACATATCAATTTATTCATGCCCCTATTCGAGCGGCATTTGCTATCATAAAGTGGATATTCTATTTTGCGGCACTTCTTCTATTTCTTAGAAATCTATTCGTGCAGTCAGAAGATTATGTATATGCCAGTAGTGTGCAGAAACTGAAGACAGCGATTCCTTTTGCTCTTTCCATCTTGCTTTCGGCTACCAGCCCTTTTACGCATTTTCTGTTCTATTATGACAGTGATGGTGTATATCAAAGAGGGAATGCCTATTTTGTAGTATATATATTCATAGCTTATATTTTCTTCATGATTGTATATGAACTTGTGAGGAACCGAAAGAATATTTCCTCTAGCATTAAGGTTGTGAATATTTCGTTTATAGTTGTTATTTTGGCAGCGGTGATTTTGGAATATATCTTCCCAGACCTTCTGCTTGTTCTGTTTTCTACGGTGATTGGCTATGCCATGATGTATTTTGTAGCAGGGAATCAGGACAGGTATATGGACGCAGATTTACATGTACTTAATAGAGAGGCTTTTGAAGAAACATTAGTCACAGAATTTTCAATGCACTCGTCTTTTCAGGTGCTCTCCTTGCAGATGACAGGATTGTCCTTTATTGCGGATTATTTGGGAAACAGACGAGTAGATGCTGTTCGCAAAATGGTTGCAAAGCGTCTGCGGGAAATGACGGAAAATGTTCATCCAGTATACTACATCGGACATGAACGATTTGCGATTATCGCCAATACTGACTGGTCTATATGGAATCGATATATCTCGGAGATTGAACAGTTCTTTTCCCAGCGTTTTCAGGTAGATGGTATGTTACTTGAGGTCAATGCTGGAAAATGTATGATTTCCTGTCCGGAGTATGCGAAGAATCCTCAGGAATTAAAGGATATGATCGTTCTTACGCTTTCTGAATCCCTGAAGAAGAATAAGCGAGATGTGGTATACCCTTCCGAAGAGAGTATTAAAAAGGGAGAAAGAGAAAGAGCCATTATTCTTGCGCTGCAGAGTGCGATTCGTGATGGCAGTATGGAGGTGTACTACCAACCCGTCTATAATATGGAGAAAAAGAAGTATGACAGCGCAAAGGCTCTGCTTCGTATGACCAATGACTCCATGGGTGAAATCTCTCCACTAGAGTTTATTCCCATTGCTGAGAAGTCTGGTCTAATGGCAGATATTGAGAAGTTTATTTTCTCAGAGACCTGTCGACTTGCCTGTGAGCAGCACTTAGAAGAACTAGGACTAGAAACGATTTATATCAACCTGTCCTCCCTAAGCTGTATGCAGGAAGACCTTGCATACGAGCTTGAGCCAATCCTAAAAGAGTATCCTTTGCGTAATATTAAGATTGGCTTTGAGGTATCAGAAGATATTGCAAATTCAGCAGGTACCATTTTTGAAAGAAACATGAAGGCACTTACAAAATTAGGTCTCTTCCTCTGCTTAGATGCAACTGACAGTGGTTATGCCAATGTACATATGCTTCGAAAGTACAAATTTGATTATGTTAAAATATCAAGAAACCTAATTTGGGAGATGCTTGCAGAAAAAGAAACTACGGATGCGTTAGTTCATATTATGCGACTCCTCCGTCAGCTAGATCGTCGAATTATTGCAGAGGGTGTTGAAAATGAAGACCAGGTAAATACGTTAAGCAGAATGGACGCAGACTATTTGCAGGGATTCTATTATTCTAAACCAATCCGTGCTGCGCAGTGGGCAGAATTTATGAAGAATAATAACTTTAAGGGAGAATAAGGATGGAAATCAAAGGTTTTACCTATGGCTACGATGCGAAAGAAGGAGATTTTCGAACAGCAGAGGGAATTGCTTCTCAGGAACTTTTATATCAGACAGGTATTAATTGGGTATGCATTTGCAATGTAGCAGAACAGAAGAACTGTTTTTCTACAGAGATTTCTTATGACTATGAGCGTCATCCATCGGATCGTGATTTGATGGCGGCTATTGAGAGAGCCCATAGTCATGGTGTGAAGGTCTGCTTAAAGCCTATGGTAAATTCCGGAGACAGTATTTGGAGAGCGTATATTTCCTTCCCGGATACAGGGATGTTTGGCGACAATGTATATTGGGATGCTTGGTTTGACAGCTACGGAAAGTATATGCGCTACTATGCAAAGTTAGCAGAAGAAACAAATACGGAGATGCTTTGCATTGGATGTGAAATGTGCGGTACAGAGCGCAAGGAAGAATACTGGAGAAAGTTAATTAAAGAGATTCGCGCCATATATCATGGGAAATTGGTATATAACACCAATCATGGACATGAAGATGATGTGGTATGGTTTGATGATTTAGACTATATTGGAACCAGTGCATACTTCCCTGTGGGAACCATGGAGGGAGCCAGTGCTGAAGAGATGAAGATAAAATGGGAAGCCGTGAAAAAGGAAATCAAGGCCGTTTCCGATAAGTTTGGAAAGCCTGTCATCTTTGTAGAAATTGGCTGTCGAAGTGCTAGAGGCTGTGCTTCCATGCCTTGGGATTTCAATCATAAAGAACTTCCCATGGATGAAAATGAACAGGCGAATTTCTATGACTCCTGTTTAGCAACCTTTGGAAAGGAAGACTGGTTTGCCGGTATGTTCTGGTGGGACTGGAGCACGTATATTTATAACGATAAAGAAACTGCATCGAAGGATGTTGGATTTAATATTCACTTAAAGAAGGCAGAAGAAACCATGATGGAGTGGTATCGTAATCTGTAAAATATGGATAGCAAGAAAATAGTTCAAATCCGTTTTCAAAAATGATTTGAACTATTTTTATTTGATACATGGTTACCTCTATGTCAGAAGAGATTATTCATAACCTAGCAAAAGAAATACTTTCCTTATCCCATGACGAAATCCTGATGGATCTTCGTTTTCTTGACGTAGCATTGTTTTCACTAAAAGTGGAAATGAAGGATAATATGGGGGCCCATCCACTTTCCCTAGGAGTGCTAACCATCGATCCCTATTATTTAGTAGAAAAATATAAGCGGGATAAAAATTATGGAACCCATCTATATCTTCACAGTTTGCTGCATCACGTATTTTTACATGGGCTTATCGAAGAGAATAGGGACGAGAAATTGTGGAATCTAGCTATGGACATTGCTGTGGAAAACAGCATTCTGGAGTTAGGGATTTCAGGCGCTAAAGTGGAGAAGGAAACGGCTTTACGTAGTAAGCTTAGGGTACTGAAAAAGCAGGTGCCTGTCTTCACAGCACAAAAGCTGTATCAGTATTTCAGAGTTTATGAACCATCTAAGGATGCCTTTCAGGAGTGGCGGGAACTAACCCATTATGATGAGCATATTTTTGGAAACATAAAAGAAGAACTAGAACTTAGTGCCGAGGAATGGAAGAAGATTGCGAGACGGGTAAAAGCGGACCTAAACAGCTTTAGTAAAAATGCTACAGGAGCGGATGCCATGATGGAGAATGTTAAGGCATCTACCCGGGAGAAAGTCAATTACGATGCATTTTTAGAAAGCTTTATGGTGCGGGGTGAAGTACCTAAGGTGGATTTAGATCACTTTGATTATATTTATTATACCTATGGTTTGAAGCTATATGAGAATATGCCATTAATCGAACCATTAGAGTATTCTGAAGAACATAGGATTAAGGATTTTGTTATTGCCATTGATACATCTGCTTCCTGCAGAGGAAAATTGGTGGAAGCCTTTCTTCGGAAAACGATTTCCATTATGGGAAAGAAAGATAATTTCTTTTCCAAAGTGAATATTCATATCCTGCAATGTGATCACGAGATTCGAAGAGATACGAAGATTACTGATCTTGCAGAACTGGATACATTTTTGCAGAATGCAAAACTGATTGGATTTGGATCTACAGATTTTCGGCCAGTTTTTGATTATGTGGAAGAATTAAGAGAGAAAAAGGAATTTGAAGATTTAAAAGGACTCATTTATTTTACAGATGGATATGGGATGTTTCCGTCTGCCATGCCGGATTACGAAGTGGCCTTTGTATTTATGGGAGAAGATGAATATGCGCCTAAGGTACCACCCTGGGCCATTAAGGTAGTGATGCCGGAAGAACAGATGGAAGAGATGGAGGAGAAAGCATGAATATCAGCGAAGCGAAACAATATATAAAGGATACCGTGAGACTATATTTGAAAAAGGAAGAAGATGGAGAATATTTGATTCCTGTGCAGAACCAGCGTCCCGTATTTCTGTTAGGAGCGCCGGGTATTGGTAAGACAGCCATCATGGAACAGGTAGCGCAGGAACTTGGTATTGCTATCTTAAGTTATTCCATGACGCACCATACCAGACAATCCGCATTAGGTCTTCCCTATATTGCTCACAAGGAATATGAAGGTATGACCTATGATGTTTCGGAATATACCATGAGTGAAATCATTGCAGCGATTTATGATTTGATGAAGGAAACAGGCATCAAAGAAGGCATTCTGTTCTTGGATGAAATCAATTGTGTGTCAGAAACATTGGCGCCTTCCATGCTGCAGTTTTTGCAGTATAAGGTATTTGGAAAACATCAGGTGCCGGAAGGATGGGTCATTGTCACCGCTGGCAACCCTCCGGAATATAACCGTTCTGTACGAGAGTTTGATGTTGTTACGCTGGACCGATTAAAGGTATTAGAGGTTGAACCTAAATATGATGTGTGGAAAAAGTATGCAGAGCAAAGAGGTATGCATACGGCGGTGATGAACTATCTGGAAATCAACAGAGATGATTTCTATGGTATTGAAACGACAGCAAAGGGAAAGAACTATATTACAGCCAGAGGATGGGAAGATTTATCCAAGATGATTTTCCTATATGAAGGGGAGAATCTTCCGGTGAAGGAATCTTTGGTGGGACAGTATATTCATAATGAGCGGGCCCAAAAGGAATTTACGGCCTATTATGATTTATATCAGAAATATAAAAGTGATTATAAAGTTGCGGAAATTCTGGCAGGGGATGCTCCTGAAGAAACGATAGAGAAAGCGGGAAAAGCACCTTTTGATGAAAGGATCTCTTTGGTAGGACTTTTGCTAGCATCTATGATGCAGGAAATTAAATCCGTCATGGAGCTGTCTGATGTGTTAAAGCAAAGTATGGCACCGCTCCTTGCATGTAAGGAAAAAGTGCAGGGGGGAATGAATGGAGAAGAACTGCGAAATATGCTGTCCATGCAGGCGGAAGGAAGAAAGACTGCCTTAGAAAATCAGAAAAAAGCAGGCAGTATTTCTAAAGATGTCTTAAAGCGGGAAAAGGAAGTGGTTATGCTTTTACAGCATCTTTATTATCAATCCAAGGATGCTTCCGGTACGGGAGAAGAGGTCTTTGGAAAAATTAAAATGCTGTTTGATGAGAGAGTAGCACTATTAAAGCAGCAGGTAGGAAAGGTAGGAGACCATCTGCATCATTTGTTTGTATTTATGGAAAAGGCCTTTGGAGAAGGAAATGAGATGATGATGCTACTTACCAGACTTACGGGAAGTGATGAAGCATCCAGATTTATTACTATGTATGGATCGGAAGATTACATGAAGCATAGTAAAGAAATGATGATGACCGACAGGCATGAAGCAATCCTAGAGAAAATTAAGGAATATACATTATAGCTATGGCAATGATTTTTGATTATCCATTAAAACATGGAAGTTTGTCTTATAAAAAACAAGAAGACGGTACCATCCTAATTGATAGTTATCGCGGCAAAGATACAGAGATTCAGGTTCCGGATAGTATTGCAGGGATGCCAGTCACCATCATTGGGAAGAAGGCGTTCTTAGGAGCCGCTGAATTAGTGACATTAACGTTGCCTTCCGATGTAAAAGTCTTAGAAGACTATGCCTTTGCCGGATGTGAAAGGTTAAAAGCAGTGTATCTTCCCTATGGCCGGGTTTCTTTGGGAAGAGGTGTTTTTCAAAACTGCGATCATTTAGAAGCCATCCATAACTGCGTGGAGACAGAGAAAAGAGGAAAGAAAGAAGAGGACCTCGCCTATCTTCTGGTTGCGACGACGGGTATTCTAGAGGCGCCTTACTTATTTGACTTATCGTCCTCCTTTGATGACGACTGGTGGGAACTATGGGACAGACGCATGGAGAGCAAAATCCAGATGGATGACGCAGAGGGGTTTCAGAATATGCTGCTTTGTGGAGAAGAAGACTACGGCAGTAAAGAAACAGACTTTGATTACTATAAACATTTAAAGCGTCTTGCCAAGGTAAAGATTCTGATACTTCGTCTGATGCATGATTATGCACTGGCAGAGGAAAAGAGAGATATGGCAAGAACGTATTTGTTGGCGCACTGCAAAGGCTGCCCCAGTGAGGAAACCTGGGATGTGATTTTACAAGAGCATAGCGACGATAAAAGATATTTTGATTTTCTGTTTTCCCTAGGTGGTGTCACAAAGGAAAATTATGAAGGTATGCTGCTTGACCTGGGAGACAGACATACAGAGATGAAGGCACACCTGATGAAGTATTATGAGCGTACCTTTGGCGCGGAGGATGCATTCTCTGTGTTTGCACTGTAATAATATGATACAAGGGTCAAAAGCCTTGAAGACTCGATGAGCTTGCTCATAAGAGTCTGAAAATGGCTTTATGACCCGCAAAAACATGAGAAATTTCGAGCGTGCGAAGCACAAAGAAATTTCTTGTATCTATCTTTTGCCCCTAGCATCATAATATCATGGTTAACAGGTGAAATTAGTTACTAATGGATGCGCCTGTAATACGAAGGTTGTTAAATTCACTTTTTTCATCGTAAGTGATGGTGAAAGTAATCGTGCCGTCAAAGGAGGGTTCATATTCCAGTTCAGAAGCATAGGCAGCAGCCATGCGTGTAGCATGGGCTTCGTATGTTACCAGGCAGGTCGTTTCATCAAGGATTGTGATGGCAGGGTTAGAGAGGATGGTATTACCGCCAACCCATCCGACACCACCCCAAACGACGATATAGGTTTCGCCATGAATCGTTTTTGTTGAGTATTCACCTGTGGGTACGGGAAGGGTCTCTCTGGTGTATTCATAGCCGGAGACAAAATAGATCCAGTCAATCATACGATCTACACTGAGATAGCCCATATAATACTCATCCCAGTATTGCCATGCAGAGGGCGTGTAGGGAAGTAATGAGCCTGGAGACTGGTATTCCCAAAATCCTTCCTCACCACTTAATTTATATCCCTGTATATCATTAAACCAGGCAACGGTTTCTGCGGGTTCTTCTGCAATATTGAAGGCATTTCGAATATATTCTCCCAAATCGCCCTCTAAAGCATAGGATACCTTACTTAGAAATGCTGCCTCGGCCTGCTCCTTTTGCATCTGCTTAGCTTCCATTTCTTCCTGCTTTTCTTCGAAGGCATCCTTCGTCTTAGGTAAAATATCTTCCCCCATTTTTTCAAAGATGGAATCCATATAAGTAAGACCATCTTCATAATTTTCTGATTGTTCATATGCATTCATTTGCAGAAGAACCAGGCTTTCCACCTGTGCAGAAATGGTAGCATCTCCTGTCATTTGATAACCTGTAATTAAAATGGAAAGAGATTCTTCATCCTTTCCTTGTTTTGCTAAACAATCTGCCATTCCAAGGTATCCCTCTGGATTTTTAGGATCAATGGAAATAGCAAGCTCATAGGAAGCGTAGGCCCTTTCATAATCCATTTCGTCTAGATAAGCTGCAGCCATTTTTAACTGTTTTCTTGCTTTTGCCGCAGGCGTATTGAGTAGGGCGATAAGAACTGCACCGGCAATACACAAAACAACAACAGGAATAATGATAAAAAACTTCTTTTGAGAATGGTTTTTCTTTGGCTGTGTAGCGGATGGTGTATTTTGCGTGGAATCAGAGGTTGTTAGTGGCGTACTTACGCCTCCACAAAAGGCACAGAACTTTGAATCGTTATCAATTTGTTTTCCACAGTGTTCGCAATACATTTTTTATTTCCTTCTTGTGTTTTAAAATTTCAAAAATATCTGCTTTTATGTTTGTTAATGTTTCTTTATTGTTCTAATAATAAAGAGAATAAGTTCTCCAAGAAGAGCAATCGCTAGTGTAAGTGCAATATCAAAGAACCAGAGAATAATATATTCAATACCATTTAAATCAAAAAAGATGGAGTGTGAATTCTGTGGGATAATCCAGGTGTTGTTAGCAGCCAGGATACCGATGGGAATGCCGAAGACACTACAAAACAGAGCCCATAAGCCTAGGAGAGCAAAGAAGCTTTTGACAGGATGAGAAGTGAACTGCAGTAACTTTTTTCTGTTTCGAAAATAAAGAAAACCATAAATGGCAGGGATGATGAGCCAAAGAAAAGAAGTATAGTCATCACTAGGACCAATCTCATAGGGAAGATCGATGAGACTAAAAACAACCCAGCCGGCAATGATAGAAATAATCATATGCATTATGGTGCGAAAATTTTCATTTCCCTTCATGCAGAACTCCTTTAGGTATAGATGATGAAGTCGAAAGGTATTTCGACTCTTGTGTTGTTATTATATCGAAAATAAACTACCGCTTATATAGGGTGATACCGGCAATAGGACCAATGGTGTCTATTGAAAGGGCTTTCAGAAGCTCTTTTTTTGTTTGGAAAGGTCCGCAGGGTGAACCATTTAGTTCCACATTGCAGGCCTCGTAGGTCTTTATAGTTTCCTTCTTTTGTACGTGAATATAGATGGTGTGAATCATTTCTGATAAATCAGATTGGTTGTTATAAAACATAAAGATCATACCATCGCAGGAATCCAGTGCTTTTAGGATAGCGCCCTGCTTTGTTAATAGTCGTACATTTGCAGAGAGGCTTTCCTCACGTCTTTTCAGGTAGCGATAAACAGACAGAAGACTGGTTCCAAAGCTGCCCTGTAGAAGCAGACCTTTTTTCTCAAAGTAATAGATTAATTCATGTAGTGGACGGGGATGCCCAAGCCCAAGAAGAGCATTGTAGAGGGCAATTACTTCGCAGCCACTGTAAGAAAATCTTTCTTTTCCGTAAAAGATTTTTCTGTAGCTTTTCTGGTTATTTAGAAATCCCTGTTCTTTTCGTAGGTTACTTTTATTATCTGCCAAATGGCGATTCCGCAGTTTCTTTCGGCTGGGAAGTCGCAGGCATTCCATGGCATACAAAAGGAAACGATTATTTACATGCCGGGGGATGAAGTGGCAGAGCCCTTGCAAAACCTTATGCTCTTGTACCGTTTGTGGTGTGATGGATTTCATAAATATATTTTACAGGATTTCAAAAAAATGTGTTGACAAAGATAAGCCATCATAATACACTTACTATGTCAGACATACTACGACAGATAGAGTACGACAGACAAAGTATGATAGACGTAGTAAATGGAAAGGAGAATGCTATGGCAGAGATCAGCAGTGATGTTATTAGAGGATATAACGATACCATCATCCTCTACCTGCTTAAAGATGCACCTTCTTACGGATATGAGATTCAGAAACAGATTCGTGAGATTTCGGAAGAGAAATATATTATTAAAGAAACAACATTATACTCTGCATTTACCAGATTGGAAAAAGCGGGATTTGTGCAAAGCTTTATTGACGATAGTAGCGGTAAGAAAAGAACCTATTACCAGATTACAGAAAGTGGAGCGATGCATTATAAAGCAAAGTGTGAAGAGTGGGATTTAACCAAGGATGTTATAGAACATTTTATTGAAAGAGAGGAATAACTATGGAAACCATAAAACAGTACTTAGAAAGTTTATTTATACAGTTTCCCAATTCTGCTGAAGTTATGAAGGCAAAAGCACATTTATTGGAGATGGCAGAGGATAAGTACACCAATCTGAAAAAAGAGGGTGTCAGTGATAATGAGGCGGTTGCAAAGGTTATTACGGAGTTTGGTAATCTGGATGAGCTAAAGGACATCATAGGATTACCAGAGGAAGTTATCCATGACGGAGCTTATCGCGTGGAAGCAGGAGAGATGACCCTAGAAGAGGTTAGAACGATTGAGAAGGATTACAAGAAGGCAGGTCTTCTTTGTGGAATTGGTGTTTGCTTCTTTATCTGCTGTGTTGTACCTGCGATTATTTCTGATCATACCAGAATGGAAGATTTATTTGGTGCGGCAGGATTATTTGTTTTTATCGCTATCGGTGTAGTATTTATGATAGTCCAGGGAAGCATTTTGAAGGAGTGGAAAGAAAGATTGCAGAGTCCTTATTTCCTAGAACTTGGAACAGTAGAGTACGTGAAGCAACAGAAAAAGTCCTCTTCCGCTTTGTGGATTAGAGCTATTGCTGTTTTTCTATACTGTACCTGCTTTGTTCCTTGTATCATTAGTACCCACAAGATAATGCCAGCTTTTATGTTTGTAATGATTGGTGTGGCAACCATGCTAATGATTAGTGTGAATGTACCAGAAAGCTTATATAAAAGACTACTTTCTGCAAATCCGGCTGGTACAGTAGGAAGCACTTACAGCAAGGACAGCGGGCGAATCGTTTATCACTCCACAGGAATGGAAATCTTCATGGGCATTTATTGGGGGATTATGACCTGCTTATATATCAGCATTAGCTTTATAACCTTTGCATGGAATATCACCTGGGTGGTATGGCCTGTGGCAGCAGTAGTGCACAAGATTTTAGAAACCACATGTGGGGAGGAAGAATAAAATGGACGAGCAGAGAAAGATTAGAAGAACAAAAGCAACCATAATGATTATTGTGGGGGTTATTACACTAGGCTGTATAGCATTTGGCGTTTTTCGTCATTTCACAACTTTCTTTCAAGGAGAAGGTGTGGCTATCCGAAAGGATGAACCTTTAGGGCAGGTAAAATATGTTGATGTTGCTATGGGTATGGGAGATCTCGAGATAAAGAAGGGAACGGAATCATCCATTTCTATTTCCTGCTCAGATGACAGATACCAGCCGACCTACACATTATCGTCTGATGGTTCCTTACATGTCGTGCAGAATGGAGCGAGAGGCGTATCCTTGTTTGGAGCCCCTTCCTTAAATATTAAGGTTGTCATTACCCTTGCAGACGATTTGGAAGATTTGTCTGTAGAACTGGATATGGGAAAGGCAAACATTGAAGGAATCACCGCAAAGGACGTGGATATTGATTTAGATATGGGTGACTTAGAGGTGAATGACGTAACCTTTACGCATGCATCCTGTGACTTAGATATGGGTAAAGCAGAGCTTGATAATATCGCTTTTGAAGATATGTCCGTATCCTGTGATATGGGTGCAGCAAATATAACCGTTGCAGGATATTTGGAGGACTACTCCATTACGGCCGAGGCTGATATGGGCAGTGTTTCCATAGATGGACAGAGAAGTGGAAATAGTTATAAGACAACGGGTGGTAAGTATGTATTAGAAGTGGACTGCAATATGGGATCGGTTAAGATTGATTAGCCTTTATCTTTTCGATAACCAGTTTTCCTAAGGAGGCAGCTGTAGGCATGCCACCGGGATAACGCAGCCAATGATTTGCCAAATAAACATTGGGCAGATGTTTGATCTCCGTAGATAGAAAAGCAGAAGTGCTGGCAGCTGTAGTAATACAGCGCATATAGGCACCATGGTAGCAGTTAAGTCGTTTGATATAGGAGTAAGGGGTCCAAGTATCCAAAACTTTTATTTTTCCGGTATAAGAAGGAAAACGTTCTTCGATACGATACAAAATAGCATCAGCAATATTTTTCTTATGTTGCCGATAGGCCTCTGGTGTTTTTGCTAACTTTTTCCAGAAAGAAACATCCTTTGTATATTGGACAATGCTGCACTGCAGAACCGTCTCTCCCTCCGGTGCTATAAAGTCGCCATAGAGTCTGTAATTCTTTAGGCAGAGGCGGTCGATGCTTTCCATTCCTACGTCAATCGGTGTGCAGTCAAAGGTCAGTGTATCGGGAACTTCTTCAAAAATACCCTGCACAGAAAATGCCACATGAAAACTACTGTAAATGGTGTATTTCTTTTTGGTGAAAGTACTCTTTAGGAAATGGGAGGCATACTTTTTATCCAGAAGATGTTTAAACGTATGGTGAACATCACAGGCACAGATAACGTAATCACCCTTCACCGTTTTTCCGTCAGAAAGCACAATCCCCTCTGCATACTGGGCCCAGATTTTTTTAATCTTTTTTAAAGATAAATCTTTGGGAGAAGGAAGCCACCGCAGAATGTTTTCTTTTTTAGGATTAACGATGATAGAGGATACCGGTGTATGAAGGTGGATTTTACCCCCTAGGGACTGGTAGGTCTCTAAAAGACGATCCACAATGGCTTTGGAACCGCCTTCCAAAAGATCTGCATTCCCTGCAATGAAAAAGGAATAGGACAAAACGCACCAATAGGCTTCATAGTCTTTGGCCATAAAATCGGTAAAGACTTTTTGTAGTAATGGGTGTTTAAAATGCTTGATGATAGACTCTAGATTAGGTCTCAAAAACCTAAAAATAGATAGAATGGTGTCTAAGGTAGAATTGCTCCCATGAAATTCTTCCTGAGAATCTTTACGATGAAGAACACCTTCTCCAGGAAGAGAAAGTCCGGCAGCAATTTTAGTGCATTCAATAAATTTATGGATTTCTTTTTTGTCTTCCGGAGAAATGGCTAACATCTCCCGTTCTGTCCGGTCAATGTCTCGCCACAACGTAATGGTTTCGCCATTTAGTTCCGAGCTGTAGAAGGCATCTCGTTTAATAAAGACATCATCTTTACGAATCACACCAAGCTCTTCCCATTCTTTGTAGGAACCGGTATCTGGGCGAGTGCCTGTCAACCAATGCATACAGTTATCAATGGTATAGGATCCTCTTCGCCAAGCTTGGCAACAGCCACCAGGGATAGATTCTTTTTCATAGATGACGGGTTGAAATCCAGCTTTTGCAGCATAGATACCTGCGCTTAGTCCGGCAATTCCTCCGCCAATAATCAGTATTTTCTTCATGGGTTTAAGAAGGATGGAAATCCTAATAAATCTAGTGTTCTTTTAATGCATCAGCTATTTTGGCAAACTCAGTAAGACCTAATGTTTCGCCACGAACGGTTTTTGGCATGCCAAGGGATTCCAAAACTTCCTCTACAGTCAGACGATCAATCCCGAGACCGCCACCAGCAATACCATTGGCCAGCGTTTTTCGTCTCTGGTTAAAGGAAGCACGAATGATTTGGAACATGAATTTAGGATTCTTTACAGAAACAGGAGCTGTCTCATAGGGATCCAAATTTAATACGGCACTGTCGACATTGGGTCTAGGCATGAAACAGTTAGGCGGTACAATGCAGGCAATTTCCGGTTTTGCATAATACTGTACGGATAAAGAAATAGCACCATACTCTTTGCTTCCGGGTTTTTCCTTAATGCGCTCTGCCACTTCCTTCTGTACCATGACGGTGATGCGTTTTGTGGGAACATCATCTTCTAGAAGCCGCATAATAATGGGAGTCGTAATATAGTAAGGTAAGTTAGCCACTACCTTAAAAGGCTTACCATCCCCATACTCCTCAGAGAGTTTTTTGAGATCCGTCTTCATGACATCTCCATGGATGACGGTGACATTGTCATAAGGGCTTAAGGTTTCCTTTAAAATAGGAATGAGCTGATCATCTATTTCCACAGCAATCACCTTGCCGGCTGCCTCTGCCAAGTACTGGGTCATGGAACCAATACCAGGTCCAATTTCTAAAACAACATCATCCTTTGTTACTTCTGCAGCTGAAACTATCTTTTCCAAGATTCCTTCATCAATCAGGAAATTCTGTCCAAATTTTTTGCGGAAGTTAAAATTATACTTCTGAATAATTTCTACGGTTTTTGTAGGTCTTCCAAGATCAGCCATGGTAAGCTCCTTATCTTATACGTTCGTCAATTACATCTATCCGGTCTATAGTGAATATCTGGCTTGCCCTCTTTCATAGCCAGATGCCCCCTTCCCTTTTTCTCTGAGGGAATATTCTTTTCTGACCGAAGAGGAAATGGGAAGGGGCATCGTCCCTTTTTATTAGTCCAAGGAAATGGGAAGGGGCATCGTTCCTTTTTATTAGTTCGAGGAAATGGGAAGGGGCATTGTCCCTTTTTTACAGTCTGAGGAAATCATCTCCATCAAATCATTTATGGAATATGAAGAATCCTCTTTGTATTCTCATAACACGTCTGCTCAACAGTCGCCACATCCATCCCCTTGATCCTTGCAATCTCCTCTATTATATAGGGAATATTACTAGATTCATTTCGTTTTCCTCTGTTTGGAACAGGCGCCAAATAAGGGCAGTCTGTTTCCAGAAGAATACAATCCATAGGAATGTATTCCACAGCTTCTTTTAATTTTGCCGCATTCTTATAGGTAACAACACCACCAATACCAAAGGCATAGCCGAGATTTAGAAAATCTCTGGCAGACTCCTTACTGTAGGAGTAGCAATGAATAATGCCGGTAACATCAGGAAACTCCCGAAGGATTTCCAGGGTATCCGCACAGGCATCTCTGGAATGGATATCTACCGGTAGATTAGCAGTTCGAGCCATCTCCATCTGCGCACGAAACCATTTCTTTTGCGTATCCCTATCAGGTGTATCCCAGTGATAATCCAGACCAATTTCTCCTACGGCTACCACCTTTGGAAGGGAGAGCTTCCTAGCAATAGAAGCAAGAAGTTCCTCTGTTAAAGGGGCGCTATCGGAAGGGTGAATGCCTAGCATGCCATAGATGAAATCATATTTTTCCATGAGACGAATGGTCTCATCAATGCTGGAAAGATTGTAGGAAACATTGCAAATCTTTTCAATACCAGCAGTCTGACATCTGGCAAAGACTTGTTCCAAATCTTCTGTGAACTGTTCATCTGTATAATGGGCATGACTATCAATAATCATGAAAATACCTCACGGGTTATGGTTTAAAATACTGTTAAAAGCCTTATTTTAAAGGAAAATTTAGGAAAATAAAATTTTCTAAAAAAATGCTTGCATTTAGTATTTGGTTATACTATAATATCACTTGCGTTGAAAATCAAGGCACGCACCGCTAGCTCAGTTGGTAGAGCACCTGACTCTTAATCAGGGTGTCCAGGGTTCGAGCCCCTGGCGGTGCACGAAGCGTCTGTTTTATGGTATGTAGCCATAGGGTAGGCGTTTTTCTTTTTCTGATTTTTCTGTGTCTTACTTTTCGTAGATTTTACACGTTTTCAGGATTATGGTAAACTTAACATAACTATGGGCATTTGTGTAACAAATGGTTACCACATTTTATAGTGCTGTTTTAGAGGATGAAAAATGGACAGACAGGAATATAACATTTTAAAAGAATCCATTGTTGAATTAATAGAAAATAAAGAGTTCGCTGAAGCGGCGGATATTGCGGATACGATTGATTGGAGAAAGGTCCGCAGTTTCTCCATGCTGCAGAAGATTAGTGATTTATATAAAGTAAACTGTCGTATTGAAGAGGCGAAGGATTTAATGCTTCTTGCCTACAATTACAATCCTGGCAGCAAGCAGATTGTGTACTCTCTCTGCGAGCTTTATATTGAGTTAGATGATATTGCCAGTGCATTAAAGTATCTTGCACTGTTTAGAAAGATTTCTCCCCAGGATACGGATGCTTACATTCTTCAGTATAAGATTATGGATAAGAATGAAGTAAAGTTAGAGGAGAGAATTGAATTACTGGAAGAGTACTGTAAAAAGGAAAAGAAGGAAGAGTGGATTTACCAGCTTGCTTATCTTTACCATCGTATTGGATTTGCCACAAAGTGCGTGGAGACTTGTGATCAGTTAATTTTATGGTTCAAGGAAGGTCCTTTTGTTATTAAGGCAATGGAACTAAAAATGCTTCACACCAAGCTTTCCCAGACCCAGCAGGATCTCTATGATCATAAGGATGATGAGATTGTAGAAGAGATGGAGTCTTATGAGAGTGAGGAGTATGAACCCTACGATCCGGAGTCGGTTTATTTCCCGGAGATGAGTAGTGAAGACTTCCATGTTAAGACCATTGATATGGGTAAGTTTAATACCAGTAATCTTCAGAAAGAACTGGCAGAGAGTATGCGTGAAATTCTGGGAGACGACTACATGGATAATGGTTCTCCGGATCCTTCTACCACTGATGAAATTATGCAGCCGTTAGTAGAAGAGGAAAAAGAGACAAAAGCCGATACCTATCATACGGGAGAGTATGACAATTTGGTAAGCGAAGATATTGCAGAAGAGGAAGCAGTAGAGCCTTCTACTGTAGTCTACACAGAAGAAAATGTTTCTGCAGATGCTATTGCCATGGATAATGTAGATATGGTGATGGATGAAGAAATGGTAGAAGAATTGGCAGAGGAAGAGGCACTTCCTGTGGATGATTTTGATGTGCCTACACCCATTGATGAGCCTTCTGTATTAACGGCTTCCACAAAAGTGATGGGAACCATTGATGAATTAGAAGAACTTAAGGATATGGTAGAGGAAGAAGTTGTTCCTGTGGTGGAAGAAGAACCAGAGCCAGAAGATACTCGTTCTTTGCAGGAAATTATTGCAGAGAAGAAAAAGAGTTATACAAAGCCTGTAGAAGAGGAAGAACTTCCAGAGTCACATCATGCTAGTCTGGTGATTCGTGATGTTGAGATTCCTAAAGCAGGAGAAACGGTGATTAAACCGAACCTGGAATCCCTTATGTCCATGGAAGACAATGGGCAAATCTCCTTAGTGCTTCCGAAGGAAGAGCATGTGATTGAAAGACAGATTACGGGGCAGCTTGATATTGTAGAGATTATGAATGAATGGGATAATCTTCTGCTTCGTAAGGAGGAAGAGCATAGAGAAAGCATCCGTGAAAGCATTTTGCGAAAAACGGGTAAGCTTTTTGATGATTATGAAGAAGCTACAAAGAACAGTCTCTTATATCAGTTAGAAGAAGAGAGTCGTGCAGAGCGGAAGGTACTGACTGGCGGACTAGAACTTCGTAAGGTTGATGAGATAGAGGAAGAAGAATTCCAGGATTTGGATTCTTTGGCAAAGGAAGAACTTGCTCTGGTTGATGAAGAGACATTAACAGAAGAAGCGGAGGTTTCTGTAGAAGCGACGGAAGAAACTTCGGAAGAGATGATTCCTGTTGCAGAAGAAAGTGATGCAGTAGCTGAAGAAAATGCTTCCGAAGAGGAAGAAGTTCCTGCTACAGAAGAAGTTCAGGAAGAGAATCCTGTGGAACCGGAAGAAGAGCAAAAAGAAGAAAAGAAGGATCCTCTGGCAGTACTTACCCAGAAGACACTTCCTAGTATTTGGGATGAAGTGAATAAGTCCTTGGCAGAAGATGCAGCCATCGCTGCAGGTATTGCTGTTGGTGGCGGAATGCTGGCAGCAGGTGTGGTGGAAGGCGCAGAATCTGTATTAGAAAAGAGTGCAGCAGTGACCGGTGGCGCGATGGAAGCAGGCGCAGAAGTAGCAACGACGGCAGCAGAAACGGTTATAGAAGGTGCAGCTGACGTAGTAGAGGGCTTTGCAGAAAGTGCTACAGAAACAGAGAACTCTGTGGATGACACATTAGTAGAAGCAGAAGATGTCGCTGCTATGGAAGCTAACCCTGTAGAAACAGTGGAAGCTGTAACAAGGTCTGCAGTGAATGCAGCACCTGAAATGGTGGAGAGCATTCCTGAGGAATTTGAAGAATTTGATGGTGAATTCGAATCCTACGATGGAGAGGAAGAGGATTTAGAAGCAGAGATTGCAGCCTTTGAGGAATCCCTTGGATTAGATGAAGACGAAATGTTAGAGGGTGATTTTGAAGGAGCAGCAGAGATGGAAGAATCTGCTGTAGAAGAGGCAGAAGAAGCGCCTATGCAGACCTCCTCCTTAAATACTTCTACCATGAATGATATTTCTTCTGCATTAGAGCAACAAGCAGATGAAGTGTCTGCAGAAACCTTTAGGGAAATGAATGACCTTCCTGATATGGAGGACGAGAGAGAGCTGTCGTCTAACGAGGTTGAACTCTTTGAAGAATTCTTATACTCCAATAAGATGAAGAAGCAGATCTTAGATGCTGTAGAACAGATTAGCCTTGCCTCCTTTACCGGCAATGTACTGATTACAGGAGATACGCCCACGGCATCGATAAATCTTGCGAAAGCGCTGATTAAAGAAATTCAGTTAAATGATGCGAACTTTGTAGCCCAAAAGGTTGCGAAGATTAGTGGTGATAAGTTAAATCGCAAGGATATTGCAGCAACCTTTGCACAGTTGTCCTCCGGTGCGTTAATTGTAGAAAAGGCAGGTACCTTAACAAAGGATACCTTAAGTACCATCACAAGAACCTTAGAGAGTTTTGATGGCGGAATTATTATTCTACTGTTAGATACTGTGAAAGGCATTGGAAAGCTTCTTGCAAAATATCCTGTGATGCAGGGATACTTTAATGCCCGCATTGATATTTTACCTATGAGTGATACCGCACTTCTTGATTATGCAAAGAAGTATGCATATAAGAAAGAGTATAAGATTGATGAGGAGAAGGGTGTTCTTGCATTAGCCCAGCGAATTAGTGAATTGCAAATTGGTGATCATCATGTAACGACCATGGAAGTGGAAGAGATTGTGGATGAAGCTATTGCGCATTCTAAGCGTCCCAGAATCTCTACTTTTGTTGATATTTTGGGCGGAAAACGATATGATTATGAAGATATGATTATTCTTAGAGAGAAGGATTTTTCATAGGAAAAGTATGAAATGGGGAACGGCTCTTTAGGAAAATAAGGGAGAACAACTATGGCAGAAGAATTAAAAAAGGTTACGAAGAGTGGAAAGGCAGCAGAACCACAGAAGACCTCTGCAAAGAAAGCACCGGCCAAGAAGACTACTGCAAAAAAAGAAGTTGTTAAAAAGGAAAGAGAGACCGTCTTTGTTTCCGATGCAGATATGTTTGTATTCGGACAGGGTTCTCACTACGATATTTACAAGAAGTTAGGCGCACATCCCAGCATTGAGAATGGCGTAGAAGGTACTTATTTTGCTGTTTGGGCACCGAGTGCACAGGGCGTGTCGGTAGTTGGTACTTTCAATAGCTGGAATACCGAAACACACAAGATGGAAAAGATTGGTGAGATTGGTATCTTTAAGATCTTTATTCCTGGTGTAGGTGCAGGTGAGCTTTATAAGTATTACATTATCACTCCTTCCGGAGAGGGTATTTATAAGGCCGATCCTTTTGCAAATTATGCAGAACTTCGTCCTGGTACTGCTTCCATTACGTATGATTTATCCACGATTTCCTGGTCCGATGACAAGTGGATGACAGATCGTGTAAATAAGAACTATTTCACTTCTCCTTTGGCAATCTATGAGTGCCATTTAGGTTCCTGGATGAAGCATCCTGATGGAACGGAAGATGGTTTCTATACCTATAGAGAGTTTGCAGATCGTATTGTAGATTACATGAAGGAGCTGCCTTATACCCATATCGAATTAATGGGTATCGCAGAGCATCCTTTTGATGGATCTTGGGGATATCAGGTAACAGGATATTTTGCTCCTACTTCCCGTTATGGAACACCGGAGGATTTTGCATATCTTGTAAATAAGCTTCATAAAAATGGCATTGGTATCATTCTTGACTGGGTACCTGCGCATTTCCCCAGAGACGCTTTCGGTCTTGCTGAGTTTGATGGTACTTGTCTGTATGAGCATCCTGACAAGCGTCTTGGCGAGCATCCTGACTGGGGTACCAAGATTTTCAATTATCAGAAGAATGAAGTTCGTAACTTCCTAATTGCCAATGCACTTTACTGGTTAAAGGAATTCCATATTGATGGTCTTCGTGTGGATGCAGTTGCTTCCATGTTGTACCTAGATTATGGAAAGCAGGATGGTCAGTGGGTTGCAAATAAGTATGGTGGTAATGAGAACCTAGATGCTATTGAGTTCTTTAAGCATCTGAATTCTGTAATTAAGGGCATGAACATTGGTGCCATTACGATTGCAGAGGAGTCCACCGCATGGCCTAAGGTAACAGCAGCACCAGAAGATGGTGGTCTTGGTTTCACCTTTAAGTGGAACATGGGATGGATGCATGACTTCTGTGACTACATGAAGTTAGATCCTTACTTCCGTAAGAACAACCACAATAAGATGACCTTTGCTATGAGCTATAACTGCTCTGAAAAGTATATTATGCCTTTATCTCATGATGAGGTTGTTCATTTAAAGTGCTCCATGGTTAATAAGATGCCGGGTTACATGGTTGATAAGTATGCAAACCTTCGTGTGGGTTATACCTTCATGTTTGGTCATGCCGGCAAGAAGCTTCTTTTCATGGGCCAGGAGTTTGGTCAGGAGAGAGAGTGGAGTGAAAAGAGAGAGCTTGACTGGTTCTTACTGGGCAACGATTTAAATAAGGGTATGCAGGACTACATGAAGGAACTGCTTACCATTTATCGAAAGAATCCTGCTCTGTATGAATTAGATGATAGCTGGGATGGATTTGAATGGGTTAATGCAAATGATGCAGACAGAAGTACCTACAGCTTCATCCGTAAGAGCAAGGATGGTAAGAACAATGTCCTTGTGGTTCTGAACATGACACCGATTGCAAGAGATGATTACTATGTAGGCGTTACCAAGAAGGGAACCTACACGCTTTTACTGAACAGTGATGAGAAGAGATTTGGCGGTAATGGCGGAGAGCTTCCTGCAAAGTGTCAGGCCATCGAGATGGAGTGTGATGGTAAGCCTTATGCCATCAAGTTCAACCTTCCTGCTTATGGCGCATGTATGTATAAGTTTTAATAGCAGAGAATATTAGTAGAGAATAAAAAATTCCACTGACGATAATTGTCAGTGGAATTTTTTTAGAAACAAACTTTGTATTATTGCGCAGGTACTTCTGGTACTGCCGGATCTGGGATGACCTGAACAGGCTGCATGGTCGTCATGTCAATAGGCAAGTAAGTGACCGGATCATAATACAGTCCAGTGTTTGGATTGAAAATAAAACCTGTCACCGGGTCGATAAAGGAGGGAAGAACCTCCGGGGTTGGATCTGTGGGTACGGGATCGGGAATCACAGGCACGTTTGGCGTAGTGTTACCGCCGCCACCGGAAGGCAGGGACGCCTGCATTTCTCGAATATTTTCATCGTCCTCTTCTGTGTAAGCGGAATCAATTCCAAAATATTCTTCTAGGCACTTTCCAGAAGCCATTAGTTCCTTGGCAAGCTCTTTTCCTACATAGCGAATATGCCAAGGCTCATAAATAAAGCCGGTGATTTCCTCTTTCCCTTCTGGATAACGAATAATGAAACCATAGTCAGCGCAGTGTTCTTTTAGCCAAATGCCAGTAGGGGAGTCGCCGAAGGATGTCAGGCAGGAGTTTAAATCCATAGCCATACCTGTCTGGTGTTCTGAAAATCCGGGTCTTGCAGAAAAGCAGTCTGCAACATCGATGCCACCATTTCTTCTTACATAGAAAAAGTAGAGTTCTTTTTGTAGCTCATAAGAACGGAAACCGGAGATGTTGGTAAGGGTGTATCCTTCCGCTTTTGCATCCTGCTGCATCTGTGTAAAGGCAGCATTTACAACAGGAATCAAATCACCGGGATCGTAGTCTTCCGGCAGAGGATAAGACTTATTTACAATGAGCGTTCCGTCAATATAAGTAAGGCCCTCAATATTTTGGATGGTATGTCCATTTCTGGTGTAGCCAACAAAATAAGGGTCATCATTTTCAGGGGTGTCATCCTCTTCTTCGGGAATGTCATTATCGGACACGGTGTCCTCTACAGGCTCCGCAATCTCATTTTCAGATATAGTATCTTCTGAAACAGTAGGAACAGAAGAAGCCTTTCCACAACCTGAGAGAAGTGAAATACCAAGTAGTGATGAAATTATGTAAAATGAAATTTTGTCTTTTTTCATAGTTTTAAACCATATTCTTATTCGTATAGCACAAACATTATACACTATTTTTGTGAATGTTCCATGATAAACGGAGAGAAGTTGAGTTAACATAAGAATTTGCAAAAAGACAGGGAATGCAAGATAATAAAAAAATCGGCGAAGTGTCGATGCTCTAAAAATGTAAGGAGTCATAATGTTATGAAAAAGAAATTGTTTGGGATACTATTATGCCTTGCTATGCTGGTTGTAGTTCCTGTGACCGTGGCAGTAGCTACCACAATGGAAGCAGAAGCAGCAAACAATGTTAGTGTTGGCGGCAGAAGTGTTCCTGTAACTTCCACCAGTCTGAATTTTAATAATGCGACCATCGCAAATTTTGAAACCTTTGCTATGGAACTTGCACAGCTCCCTTATCTGAATCGTGTGGAACTTTGCAACAGCAACTTAACCGATGCACATATGGAAATTCTGCAGACCATGTACCCTAACGTAAAATTTGTTTGGGTAGTTCATATGAAGCATTGGAGTCTTCGTACGGATGCTGTTGCATTTTCAACCCAGCAGCCTAAAGAAATTAAGGAAATGCTTTATGATGCAGACATTCAGGTATTAAAGTATTGCACTGATTTAGTGGCATTAGATTTAGGACATCACAGATTAACGAACCTTTCTGTAATTGGAGGATTAACCAATCTTAGAGTTTTGGTTTTAGCAGATAATAAGTATACCGATATTACTCCCTTATCTAATTTAACCAACTTAATGTATCTGGAATTATTCTGCAGCCGTGTCAGCGATGTGACACCACTTATGTTCTGCGAGAATCTTTTGGACTTAAATATTTCCTTTACCAGAGTTTCCAATATCAGACCTCTTCTGTATTTCCCTAAACTGCAGAGATTATGGTTTACCCATACCCAGATTAGTGAAGCAGACAGAAACAAGCTAATTGCAACCTATCCAAATGTAACAATGGATTATACTTCCTCTGATTCTATTTCCAAGGGTTGGAGAAATCATCCCAGATTTTCTGCAATGCGTTCCTGCTATGCAAAGAATGCTGTTTGCGGTGAGTTTGCTACGGCACAGCTGGACTACAACATTGCATTAATGAAGCTTTATAAATCCTACATCTTTGATCCAGTGTACTATGCACAGATGAATCCAGATGTATTTGCAGCATATGGTTCTAATCCGGATTTACTGTTCTATCACTTCATGGTATGTGGTATTTGGGAAGGCAGACCCTGCAGTCCTACCTTTAACTTAGGCAGCTTTGTTGCTACTCATCCGGGATGCTTTGAAATGTATGGCACTTATCTTCCCAGATATTATGCAGCCTATATTTTAGAGCAGGTAGCAAAGCAGAATTAATCTGCAATATTTGAAGATTTTATCGTATAATGAGTATGGCCCCCTCGGCGCAGAGGGGGTTTTCTAATGTAAAAAGAAAAACGATGTTTATGAAGAAGAGGAGAACCTCATGTATTTAATTGCAGGCTTGGGCAATCCCGGGAAAGATTATGATAATACCAGACACAATGCAGGCTTTGCTGCTATTGATACCATCGCAGACACCTTTGGTATTAAGGTGATGGAATTAAAGCACAAGGGCATTTTAGGAAAAGGAATGATAGGAGGAGAGAAGGTTATTCTCTTAAAGCCACAGACCTATATGAACCTTAGTGGTGAAAGTATTCGCGAGGTAGTGGAATACTACAAGATAGATCCAGAAAGTGAAGTCATTGTTCTTTGTGATGATATTGCTTTAGAAACGGGAGCCATTCGTATTCGTGAAAAAGGCAGTGCGGGTGGTCATAATGGGCTTAAGAATATTATCCTTCATTTGCACACAGAGAATTTTATTCGTGTGCGCATTGGTGTTGGTGACAAACCAAAGGAAGGTGATTTGGTCAATCATGTATTAGGACATTTTGCAGGAGAGGATGCAAAGCAGATGCAGGAAGCAAATAAGCAGATTGCAAAAGCCGTAGAGTGCATGATTATGGATGGACCACAGAAGGCCATGAGTCAGTACAACACCAAGAAGAAAAAATAGGAAACAGGTATGGAGATTTATAATTCGCCGCTGGCAGAGCTCCCTTACTATGATGAGATTGTAAGCCGCTTAAAGAAGGGGCGGGACACCATCAGTGTATATGGGTGTCAGGACTCGCAGAAAGTACATATGATGCAGGCATTAGCTTCACCCTATCAGGGGAAGCTTATTTTGACGTACGCAGAAAGTCATGGTAGAGAACTCGTTTCGGAATATTCTTTTTATGATAAGAATGTTTGCTATTATCCCGCCAAGGATTTGATTTTCTATCAGGCGGATGTCAATGGAAATGCATTAGCGGCAGAGCGAATGGCGGTTCTCTCTAGGTTATTAAAGGGTGAGAATCTAACAGTTGTAACGACCTTTGATGCGTTACTCACACCTATGGTACCGGTAGAAATTTTGCGGGATTTTATTGTTACATTCCGTAAAGGGTCCATATTAGTGGAAGAGGAAGTATCGAAACTTTTAGTTCGCATGGGGTATGAAAAGAACTATCAGGTAGAGGTCAGGGGGCAGTTTTCCATTCGTGGCGGCATTATTGATATCTATGATCTTCTTTCAGAAAATCCGTATCGTATTGAACTTTGGGGAGATGAAATTGAATCCATCAGATTTTTTGATTTAATGACCCAGCGTTCCATCCAGGAGCTGGAAGAGATGACATTATATCCTTCTACGGAGCTTGTCCTTACGAAGGGGGAGAGAATTGCTGGAATTGAAAAAATCATTAAAGAGGCAAAGGAAAGACAGAAGGAGCTAAAGGATGCCCTAAAGACGGAAGAGGCATTTCATCTGAAGGTCATTGCAGAAGATCTAGAGAGTGCAAAGAATCTGTCAGTGGCAGCCTATAATCTTGAGGGCTATATCAAATATTTTTATGATCATACAGCCTCCTTCCTAGATTATTTCTCGAAAGAAAATTTCTGTGTTCTTTTTGATGAACCTGCCAGGGTACTTCAGAACGCAGAGGATATTATTAAAGAGTTTGAAGCAAGCATGTCTCATCGATTAGAAAGCGGTTATGTACTTCCGAGACAAGCTGACTTCTTATCTAATGGTCAGGAAATCCTAGACCGGATTATGGGTGGAAGAAGTGTGGCGATTTCTACTATGCAGCTTTTTCAGCCGGAACAAAATGAACTATATTACGATCCGTATGTAAGCTATGAAGTGCAGGCACAGTCCGTTCTGTCTTTTCATGGTTCCTTTGCAGCACTTGCGGAGGATATCAAGAAGCGAAAGGCAAAAGGAGAGAGAGTCATTATTTTATCCCCTTCCAGAAAAAGGGCAGAAAGGCTGGCAGGAGATCTTACTGATGAGGAAGCCTATGCCTATTATACAGAGAGAATGGATCACATCCTAAAACCAGGAGAAGTGGTGGTTCTCTATGGAAAGATTCGAAAAGGATTTTCCTATCCGCAGTTAAAATTCACAGTGATAACAGAGAGCGATATTTTTGGTACAGAGAAAAAACGCTCCCGCAGAAAACGTTTCACAGAAGGCGTAAAGATAAAGGGCTATGATGATCTGAAGGTGGGTGACTATGTTATTCACGAATATTATGGCATTGGTATCTACCGCGGCATCGAGAAAATTGAAAATGACCATATCGCCAAAGACTATATGAAGGTGGAGTATGCGAAGGGAGACAGTTTATTCGTATTAGCGTCCTCTTTTGATGTGATTGCTTTTTATGCCAGTAGGGAAGCGGAGAAGCCGCCGAAGCTACATAGTTTAAATTCCAGTGCATGGACTACTACCAAGGCAAAGGCGAAGGAGTCTGCTAAAAATGCAGCGAAAGAACTGATTCGTCTGTATGCCATTCGCAGCCAGAGAACGGGATATCATTATGCCAAGGATACGCCGTGGCAGCAGGAATTCGAGGAGCTTTTCCCTTACGAAGAAACCAGCGATCAGCTAAATGCAATTAATGCTACCAAGGAAGACATGGAAAGCGGAAAGATTATGGATCGCTTAATCTGTGGTGATGTAGGGTATGGTAAGACAGAGGTCGCCCTGCGGGCAGCCTTTAAAGCTGTCCAGGATTCTAAGCAGGTTGCCTATTTGGTGCCTACGACTATTCTTGCGCAGCAGCATTATAATACTTTCCTTTCTCGTATGAAGAATTATCCGGTACGTATTAAGATGTTGTCTCGCTTCTGCACGGCAAAGGAAACCCGTGAGATTCAGGAAGCCATGAGAGAAGGTACCGTCGATATTGTAATAGGTACGCACAAATTACTTTCGAAAACAGCAGTCTTTAAAGATTTAGGTCTTCTCATTATTGATGAGGAGCAACGGTTTGGTGTTACCCATAAAGAAAAGATTAAGACCATGAAGGAGAATGTTGACGTTATGACCTTAACGGCAACGCCGATTCCGCGAACCCTTCATATGTCCTTAATTGGTATCCGGGATATGAGTGTTCTGGAAGAACCGCCCCAGGACAGACTGCCTATTCAGACTTATGTTTGTGAGTATAACGAAGAGATGGTGCGGGAAGCGGTTAGTCGTGAAGTGGCCAGAGGCGGTCAGGTATATTACGTATTTAATCGTATTGAAGGGATTGAAGAATTTGCAGGAAGCGTGGCTTCCCTTGTGCCTTCTGCCAGAGTGGCCTTTGCGCATGGTCGCATGGAGGAACGAGAGTTAGAAGAAATCATGCTTCGTTTTGTGGAGGGAGAGATTGATGTTTTAGTGTCTACCACCATTATCGAAACGGGCCTTGATATTCCCAATGCGAATACTATGATTATTCATGACGCAGATCGATTTGGGTTAGCACAGCTATACCAGCTAAGAGGGCGTGTGGGAAGAAGTACAAGAACTTCTTATGCTTTCCTAATGTATCGCAGAGATAAGGTTCTCTCTGAAGTTGCGGAAAAGAGATTGTCTGCTATTCGGGAATTTACAGATCTTGGTAGTGGCTACAAGATTGCCATGCGAGATTTGGAAATTCGTGGTGCTGGTAACATTTTGGGACGAGAGCAGCATGGCCAGATGGCGGCAGTGGGATACGATCTTTACTGTAAACTTTTAGAACAGGCAATTCGGGAAGAACAGGGACTACCGGAACTAACAGAGGATGAAGTTACGGTGGATTTGGATGTAGATGCATATCTGCCAGATGACTATATTTCCAACGAATTACAAAAATTAGATATTTATAAACGATTAGCATCCTTTGGAAAAACTTCAGATTGCGATGATGTGGAGGATGAACTGAAGGATCGTTTTGGGGAACTTCCTTTGCAGGCGAAAAATCTGCTACGGGTTTCCCTTATGCGGTTAAAAGCAAAGCAGCTACATATTGATACCATTCGTGGTAAAAATGGAAGCATTCGCATTTTGATGCCCCCTTCGGCACCCGTCAATGTAGATGAGATTCCTGCGTTGTTAAATTATTACAAGGGTTCTTTGCGTTTGCAAACCGTAGGAAAGCCGGAGTTTACCTATACCTATGAGCCTGTGGGGCTTGTGGCAGAGGATGCAGAGCAGCTGCTTGAGGAAACGGAAAAACTATTAAAGAGCCTTGAAAAGTTGTATTAAAAAACAGTATAATATTTCTGTATTATGCTATCATTTTTGTAGTGGATGCCCGGTCATCCCCGATTTATATATTGTAAGAGCAGCGGATGAACCGAGAGGAAAAGAAAAAACAGGACAGAAGGCAAACCATTCGGATGTTTGCTATGGTAAGTCAGTTTGGCTTTAGTATGCTGACCCCCATTCTTGCAGGATTCTTTTTAGGCATGTTTATCGACAAAAAGTGTGGCACGAATTTCTGGATGATTATCCTATTTGTTTTAGGAACCATCGTAGGATTTCGAAATATCTATGTGCTTGCAACAGGCAGTATGAATAAACACAAGTACAGTCGGAACAGAGATGAAGACAGTATGCCTGTGATTACCTCTGAGGAGGAAGCCATAGCTAGGCAGCAGAACCAGAAATTACAGTCAAAGGGTGAGAATCATGCGAAGTGATGTGAAGGAAGCTGTAAAGCAGAATTTGACCCTGTGTGAACTGATTGTAGGAATTACGATTCTTGGACTGATTGCGGAGATTGTTGTCCTCTTTGTTGCAAAGGGTACAAGAGTAGCCAACACGGTGTCCTTGTGGGTAGGTGTGCTGACAGCGATCTGGATGGCAGTGCATATGCAGTGGTCCATTGAAAAGGCGTTAGACTATGAAGCAAAAGCCTCTGTGAAAATGATGCAGAGAAGCAGTCTTTTGCGATATGGAGTAGCCATCCTGGTACTGGCGGTAGCTGGTATAAGCGGATACTTCAATGTTGTAACCGTCTTTATAGGAATGATATTTTTGAAGTTTGCGGCTTATGGGCAGCCTCTTGTCCATAAACCCATGGTAAAGATTTTTGGGGAACTTCCCCCAGGTCCTGTCCTTCCTGACGAGGAAGAAATGGCAGAGGCTGAAGAAGAAAAGTAGTAAAAGCAATCAATTGGAGGAGTTTCATCATGCCAACTGGTATGTTATTGTCTGAAAATTTGGACTTCATGGTCAAAGGTATTTTCCAGATTGGTGATACAGGAATCTGGGTAACTACGACCCATGTATGTTTATTGATTGTTCTGATTGCACTTTGCATATTTGCAATCTGTGCAGGCAGAACTATGAAGAAAGCGACCGATGTTCCTGGTGGTTTTCAGAATGTTATTGAAATCATAGTGGATATGCTAGATGGTATGGTTGGCAACACCATGGGTAAGAACGGAAAGAACTTCCGTAACTACATCGGAACACTGTTCATCTTTATTCTGATTAGTAACTTCTCTGGTCTTTTAGGACTTCGTCCACCTACAGCGGATTATGGTGTAACCCTTCCCTTAGGTCTTTTGTCCTTTACCTTGATTTTTGTTAATAAGCTTCGTTACCAGAAGCCTAGTGGTTTCTTAAAGGGTCTTTGCAATCCTTGGCCATTCTGGGCGCCCATCAATGTTATTGGTGATGTAGCTGTTCCGATTTCCCTGTCCCTGCGTTTGTTTGCAAACATTTTGTCAGGTACAGTAATGATGGCTCTGGTGTACGGACTCCTTGGCAAGATTGCTTATGGTTGGCCAAGCGTACTTCACGCATATTTCGATGTGTTCTCCGGTGCGATTCAGACATACGTATTCTGTATGCTGACGATGACGTATATTTCTGACGCCATGACTACCGAAGAGTAATACAAAGATTTTATTTAAGAGCAAATAAAAAACTTTTCCAAATAATTTTAAGGAGGAAATCAAAATGTTTAATGAGTTTTTTATCAGAGGTTGTTCTGCAATTGGTGCAGGTCTTGCAGTAATCGCTGGTATCGGACCTGGTGTAGGTCAGGGTATCGCAGCTGGTCATGCAGCATCTGCAGTAGGACGTAACCCTGGTGCAAAGGGTGACGTTACCGGTACCATGCTTCTTGGTCAGGCTGTCGCAGAGACCACTGGTCTTTATGGTCTGCTTGTAGCAATGTTACTCTTATTCGTAAAACCTCTCGATATTAAGTAAGTCGAACTGACTTTTATTTTAAAAAGAAAGGAGGCTTACGAATAAGCATGGGTATGTTGTTAGAAAATGGCGCAGAAAGTATGGAGAGAATGTTTGGTCTCGACCTACAGCTTCTCTTTGATTCTGGTCTTACCCTGCTTGCTGTATTTGTCCTTTTCCTTGTAGCATCTAACTTCCTGTTTAATCCTGTTCGCAAGATGTTAGATGGCAGAAAGAAACGTATCGAAGAAGATCTGACGAATGCACAGAACGAGAAGGACGCAGCTGAAAAGATGCGTGCTGAGTACGAAGCAAAGATTAAGGATACAGATAAGGAAGTAGAACGTATTCTCGCAGATGCTAGAAAGAAAGCTCTCGATCAGGAGATGAAGATTGTAGCAGATGCAAGAGAAGAGGCAGCAGGTATCATCAAGAGAGCCCAGGATGAAGCCCTTCTTGAGAAGAAGAAAGTTGCTGACGAGATGAAGCAGGAAATGATTGCTGTTGCATCTCTGATGGCAGGTAAAGTTGTAGCAGGAAATATCGATACAACCATTCAGGATAGTCTAATTGAAGACACATTAAAGGAAATAGGTGACAGTACATGGCTAAGCTAGTTGCAGGAACCTACGGCGATGCCCTGTTCGAACTGGCGGTTGAAGAAAAGAAGGAAAAAGAGTTTTTAGAGGAAGTTCTTGTGCTTCAGCAGGTACTTTCTGAGAATCCTGATTTTTCCGCACTGATGAATCATCCTAAAATTACCAAAGAGGAAAAAGAAAAGGTTCTTCTTTCCGTATTTGAAGGAAAGTTTAGTGCAGAGCTTACTGGGTTCTTTAAACTCATTTTGCAGAAAGACCGTTACAGTGAGACAGATGCCATCATCGAGAGCTTCATAGCTAGGATGAAAGAGCATCAGGGGATTGGTACGGCTTACGTATCCACAGCCACGGCCCTTACAGACAAACAGAAAGCTGAGATTGAAAAGAAACTTCTTGCAACCACCTCTTACAAGGAGATGGAAATGCACTACGAAGAAGATGCTTCTCTTATTGGCGGTATGATGATTCGTATTGGCGATCGTATTGTGGACAGCAGTATTAAGACAAAGCTAGAAAGACTTACGAAGGAATTATACAGCCTTCAGATTGGCTAAAAAGCCAGGATACAAATATTAAGAAAGGTGCGTTTAGATCCATGAATTTAAGACCGGAAGAAATCAGTTCAGTGATTAAGGATCAGATCAAGAGATACGCAGATAAACTGGAAGTCTCTGATGTTGGTACGGTCATCCAGGTAGCAGACGGTATTGCCCGTGTGCATGGATTGCAGAATGCGATGCAGGGTGAGCTTTTAGAGTTCCCCGGCGAAGTATACGGCATGGTAATGAACCTGGAAGAGGACAACGTAGGTGCGGTACTTCTTGGTAACCAGCGTAATATTAACGAAGGTGACACTGTAAAGACTACCGGACGAGTTGTTGAGGTACCTGTTGGTGATGAAATGGTTGGTCGTGTTGTGAATGCCCTTGGTCAGCCCATTGATGGAAAGGGTCCCATCACTACTACCAAATTCCGTAAGATAGAGCGTGTGGCTTCTGGTGTTATTACCAGACAGTCCGTTGATACCCCTCTTCAGACTGGTATCAAGGCAATTGACTCCATGGTTCCCATCGGACGTGGTCAGCGAGAGCTTATTATCGGTGACCGTCAGACTGGTAAGACTGCAATCGCAATCGATACCATCATTAACCAGAAGGGTCAGAATGTTAAGTGTATTTATGTAGCTATTGGCCAGAAGGCTTCTACGGTAGCAAATATTGTTAAGACCTTAGAAGAGTTTGGTGCTATGGCATATACCACCATCGTTGCTTCTACTGCATCTGAGCTTGCTCCTCTGCAGTACATTGCACCCTACGCAGGTTGTGCAATCGGTGAAGAGTGGATGGAAAATGGGGAAGACGTTCTCATCATCTATGATGATTTAAGTAAGCATGCTACGGCATACCGTACACTTTCCCTGCTTCTTCACAGACCACCCGGACGTGAAGCATACCCTGGTGACGTATTCTACTTACACTCCAGATTATTAGAGCGTGCAGCTCGTATGAATAAGGACTATGGCGGTGGTTCCTTAACCGCACTTCCTATCATCGAGACCCAGGCAGGTGATGTATCTGCATATATCCCTACCAACGTTATCTCCATTACCGATGGTCAGATTTATCTGGAAACAGAAATGTTTAATGCAGGTTTCCGTCCCGCAATCAATGCAGGTCTGTCTGTATCCCGAGTTGGTGGTTCTGCACAGATTAAGGCAATGAAGAAGATTGCTGGTCCTATCCGTTTGGAGCTTGCACAGTATCGTGAGCTTGCATCCTTTGCACAGTTCGGATCTGAGCTTGATGATGATACCAAGGAAAGACTTGCACAGGGTGAGCGTATTAGAGAGATGTTAAAGCAGCCTCAGTACAAGCCCATGCCGGTTGAGTATCAGATTATCATTATCTATGCAGCAACCAAGAAGTACTTACTGGATGTTGCTGTTGAAGATATTCTTCGTTTTGAAACAGAACTGTTTGAGTTCATCAAGACCAAGTATCCTGAAGTTCCTGAATCTATTAAGACGAAGAAGGAAATGACTGCTGAAACAGAGGAAACTTTGGTTAAGGCTATCGAAGAATTCAAAGCACAGTTTAAGTAAAAGTTTTCCCTTTGGGAAATAAATGTAATTAAATTTCTCCTTGGCAGGCTTTGGGCTTTAGGTTCAAAGCCTGCAGGTTGAGAAAAAGGCAAGGTGATATAAATGGCTTCCATGCGAGACATAAAACGACGCAAGCAAAGCGTTGAAAGTACACAACAGATTACGAAAGCCATGAAGCTTGTTGCAACGGTAAAGTTACAGCGCGCAAAACAGAGAGCAGAACAGTCAAAATATTTCTTTGATGCGATTTATTCTACTGTAAGTTCTATTCTTCGTAGATCCGGTACGATTAATCATCGTTATCTGAATGCGCCTACCACAGACAAAAAAGCAGTGATCATGCTTACTGGTAACCGTGGTCTTGCAGGTGGATATAACTCTAACGTTATTAAGCTGATTACAAAAAATGAGAAATTCACTACAGACAATACTGTAGTATATGCAGCAGGTAAAAAAGGTAAGGATTCCTTACAGAGATTAGGTTATACCATTGGTGGTGATTATTCTGATGCCATTGATGAGCCTACTTATCCTGATGCGATGAAGATTTCCAGAGAAGTGTTGACGGCGTTTGAGAATGGAGAGATTGGCGAAATTTATTTGGCTTATACCTTCTTCAAGAACACAGTAACGCATGAGCAGAGACTCATTAAACTTCTTCCTGTGGAAATCGAAGTGCCTGATCTTCCAGAAGGTACTACAGAGACCACCATTGGTGACAGTGACAGCGAAGACATGACACCAATGAACTTTGAGCCGGAAGATGTAGAAGCGCTTGATATGATTATTCCGAAGTATATGACAAGCTTAATTCATGGTGCATTAATTGAAGCGGTTGCTTCTGAAAATGGTGCTCGTATGCAGGCGATGGACAATGCGACAACCAACGCAACGGAACTCATCGACAAGTTGTCATTGCTTTACAACCGTGCTCGACAGGGTGCTATTACCCAGGAGCTTACGGAAATTATTGCTGGTGCTGATGCCATCAGCTAGGCCCATTAGGGTATAATGCAAGTATTTTGTCAGAAAGGATGAAAGACATGGCAGAGTTAAAAAAGGGTAAGCTGACCCAGATTATCGGCGCTGTCTTAGACGTAAAGTTTACAGATGGTCTGCCTGAAATTAACGAAGCAATCCGCATCGAAACAAAAGATGCAGGTGTGCTGACCGCTGAGGTTGCCCAGCATTTAGGAGACGATACTGTACGTTGTATCGCCATGGGTTCTACCGATGGTCTTGTAAGAGGTATGGAGGCTGTCGCAACAGGAGCTCCTATTAAGGTTCCCGTAGGTGAGGCTACTCTTGGCCGTATCTTTAACGTACTTGGCGAGCCTATTGATAATAAGCCTGCTCCCGAAGGTGTTGATTATGAGCCTATTCACAGAGCAGCGCCTTCCTTCGCAGATCAGTCCACAGAGACAGAGCTGTTAGAGACAGGTATCAAGGTCGTTGACCTTCTTTGCCCTTACCAGAAAGGTGGTAAGATTGGACTTTTCGGTGGTGCCGGTGTAGGTAAGACGGTACTTATCCAGGAGTTAATTCGTAACATTGCAACCGAGCACGGTGGATATTCTGTATTTACTGGTGTAGGTGAGCGTACCCGTGAGGGTAATGACCTTTATCATGAAATGAGCGAATCTGGCGTTATCGAGAAGACCGCCATGGTATTCGGTCAGATGAATGAGCCCCCCGGAGCTCGTATGAGAGTTGGTCTTACTGGACTTACTCTTGCAGAGTATTTCCGTGACAAGGGTGGTAAGGACGTACTTCTTTTCATTGATAACATTTTCCGTTTTACCCAGGCAGGTTCCGAGGTATCCGCACTTTTAGGACGTGTACCTTCCGCCGTAGGTTATCAGCCTACCTTACAGACAGAGATGGGTGCTCTTCAGGAGCGTATTACCTCTACAAAAGATGGTTCTATCACTTCCGTACAGGCTGTATACGTACCTGCGGATGACTTGACTGACCCTGCACCTGCGACCACTTTCGCACACTTGGATGCAACGACCGTACTTTCCCGTAGTATCTCCGAGCTTGGTATTTACCCTGCTGTAGATCCTCTGGAATCTACTTCCCGTATTTTGGATCCTCGTGTGGTTGGACAGGAGCACTATGAAGTTGCTCGTGGTGTACAGGAGATTTTACAGAAATATAAGGAACTTCAGGATATTATTGCCATCCTTGGTATGGATGAACTTTCTGAGAACGACAGACTGGTTGTTAACAGAGCGCGTAAGGTACAGAGATACTTGTCTCAGCCTTTCTTCGTAGCAACCCAGTTTACTGGTATTGAAGGAAAGTATGTACCTATCTCTGAAACCATTCGTGGTTTCAAGGAGATTCTGGATGGTAAGCATGACAGCATTCCTGAAGGTCTCTTCTTAAATGCTGGTTCTATCGACGAAGTCGTTGAGAGAGCAAACCAGAAGAAATAATCCTGAAAGGAGAATAGTCTGGTGGCTGATAACACGATTAAATTAAGAATTGTGACTCCCGACAGAGTTTTCTTTGAAGGGGACGTTGTCATGGTAGAATTCAATACCACGGAAGGCGAGATTGGTATCTATAAGAACCATGTGCCGACAACATGTATTGTTAAGCCCGGTATTCTCACCATTACAACCGAAGAGGGAGTAAAGAATGCTGCACTGCATGCAGGTTTTGTAGAGATTTTGAAGGATAGTGTCACAATATTGGCAGAGCTGGTAGAATGGCCTACAGAAATCGACGTAGAGCGTGCAGAAAAAGCAAAGACTAGAGCTGAGGAAAGACTGGGACAGAAGGCAGATGGTATGGATACTCTTCGTGCAGAGCTTGCACTACAGAGAGCTATCGCCAGAATTTCTTCCGTGAAGATGTAAGAATACAGAAAGTGACAGAGGGCCGGCGTATACCGGCCCTTTTCTTTCGAAAAGGAAAAACCATTGAAAAGAGAGCGTAAACCACTAGGTTTCATACTGATTATTTATTGCGTCCTTGTATTTATAGGAGGCCTTTTTGGCGTGAGCGCTCTTTTGAACCATGGTAATACAGATATGACGGTAGAGCTCTCGGAGCCAACCTTGCCGACACTTTCTTTTGTATTAGAAGGAATGGATTATAATCTTCAATATGGTTATCTTACGGAGATGAATCCGACCATGCTCAGAGATTGTATTACACCACTTGAGGCAGGAAGAAAATTATCCATTAAGATAGATACCTATGATCAGAGCGTTAGTAAGATCAGATACCAGTTACGCAGTCAGGATGGAAGCAGACTTATTGAGGATAGTGTGGTTTATGGGTACCTAGAGAAGGATGGTGTCATTACTGCAGATTTGCAGTTTCAGGATCTTATTGAAAAAGGACAGGAGTATAGCCTCTGCTTCTTATTAGATCTTGGAAATGGGCAAACTGCCAGATATTATAGCAGGATTATTGAAGATGCTAGCTATAATACGGCGGAAAAGCTTCGATTTGCCTATGATTTTACCAATACTGTGTATGATAGGCCAAAGGCATATGAAACCTTATCCACCTATATGGAAAGTAATGCCAAAGGAGATAATAGCAGTTTTGCCTACACAAATATTCACTCTTCGATGAAACAGCTTGTATGGGGCAATCTGCAGATTCATAAAGCAACCGAACCTATGGCATATATCAGGGATATTAACGATAAGGAAGGAACCATTGCCCTTCGTTACTATGTTGGCGTTGCCCAGGATGAAGAAGACTTTTATGGGTATGTGAATGAGAAAATCACCATGAGAGAAGGAAAGGAACGATTCTATCTCATGGATTATGAGCGAACCTTAGAGCAGAGCTTTGATATGGAAAGTGGCGTGATTGCCAACAATAAGATTGTCTTGGGAATTACAGGAGAGGATGTTGATCTAGAAGAGAGTGAAGATGGAAAATATCTTGCCTTTGTCAGTGGTGGAAAGATTTTCAGTTATGGTGTCACAGATCATCGTATGACCGTTATCTATGATCCCTATGATAGAGAGGTAGAAGATGCTCGGAAAAGTCATAGAGACTATCGTATAAAATTGTTCTCGGTGGAAGAGACCGGTGATGTGTGGTATATGATCTATGGATACCAGAATCGCGGAAAACATGAGGGGAAAGTGGGAACCGCGATTTATCACTATGATGGGCAGCTCAATACCATTGAAGAGATGGTATACATTCCTTATAGCGGTTCTGTGTCATTTTTATACGAGGATGTGGAAGAATTATGCTACGTAAATAGTCAGCAGATGCTTCATATTAAAATGGATAATGCTGTATATTGCTTGAATTTAAAGACTATGGTAGTGGAAACACTGGTATCAGACCTTCCGGAGGATGGATTTGTAGCAAATGCAAAGGAAGGTGTGGCAGCCTGGATTGAAGGGGATGATTTATACGATTGTGATACGATTGTCCTCAAGAATTTAAAGTTCGGCAGCACAGAATATATTACTGCAGAGCAGGGAAGCAGACTTCTTCCCATCGGATTTTTTGGTAATGCCTTTATCTATGGTATGGCAAAGAAAGCAGATATTGGAACGACCGATACCGGAAAAGTATTTTTCCCTATGTATCATCTGCGGATTCTTTCTCCCTCTGGTAGTGTGTTAAAAGACTATGAGGAGAGAGGTATTTTGGTCACGAAGGTGACGCTTTCTGGAAGTATGCTTTCCTTAGAGCGAGTGGAGCGATCGGAAAATGGATTTAAGGAAGCGCTACCTGACCAGATACTCAATAATGTGGCTCCGGAAAGTCAGGTGAATACGATACAAACTGCAGTAACGGATAATTATGAGACTTTGGTGCAGATCGCTCTTCGAAAGGAAATCGAGACAAAGGGTATGAAGATGCTCTATCCCCGCTATGTTTTATTTGAAGGAGACAGAGAAGTTTTGACGTCTTCGGAAGATACCTTGTCTGATAGTTATTTGGTTTATAAACAGGGCGAACACATACTAACGACGCGTAATTTTGTAAAGGCCGCTGAACTTGCCAGAGAAATCGGTGGTACCGCGCAAAGTGGGGATGGAAAATATCTCTATCACGGTATGGAGCGCAATGACAGAAATCAGATTATGTTTTTAAAGGAGGATACATTGCCTTCGGACCAAAGTCTGAAGAATGCTTTGCCGGCCTGTGTAACAGCAATGTGTCTGAAGGAAGGTGTACGTATTGACGGAGCCAGCGAATTAGGCACAGGAAAAGAAATCCCCACGATTTTAGAAGAGAATATTCCAGGATGTATCCCGCTTTCTTTAGAGGGTGCAGATCTTGAAATGGCACTAGATTATGTACAGCAGGATTATCCGGTTCTTGTGAATTTGAAAGCGGGTGCAGTATTATTAATTGGATACAACCAGACAGAGGTTGTACTTTGGGATCCTGTAAAGGGCAGTGTATATAAGATTTCTCGAAAGGAAGCTTTGCAAAAGTTTTCTGAAGATGGAAATCCGTTTACTACCTATGTAAGGTTTTAGGAAGATGAAGTATATTGTGTTTGATTTAGAATGGAATCAGCCAATGGATGGGAAGAACTCAAAAGAAAGAGATCTTCTTTTTGAGATTCTCGAAATTGGAGCAGTGAAGTGTGATGAGCATGGAACTATTTTGGATTCCTATAAGCAGGTGGTCCGTCCGACTGTCTATCATAAGATCAACAAGTATACAGCCCAAATGATTCAGATTAGTGACGCGGAGTTTAAAGCTGGACAATACTTTACCAAAGCCGTTCGTGAATTTTTAAAATGGTGCGGCGATGAACCTTATACGTTTGTAACCTGGGGAAATCAGGATGTTTTCGAGCTCAGAGAGAATATGAACTATTACAAACTTTCTCTAGCAAGTGGTCCTATGGAGTACATTAATCTTCAGCGTATTTATGGGATTCTTACGGGAGAGGAGGAGCGAAATAAAGGACTGGAAGCTGCCATAACAGAACTCTCTATTGAGAAGGATATTCCCTTCCACAGAGCCTATAGTGATGCCTATTACACTGCAAAGATCTTAGCACTTCTTCCGAAGGAGATGCTTACAGAATATCCATCCTATGATGTTTATGAGCCCCCCAGAACGAAGGAAGAAGAAATCGTCCAGAAAGGGAATAAGGAGTTTCTTTATATTTATAAAGCGCAACAGGAAAAGGAGAAGGCGTCAAGGACTCCCGGACTATATTCCTTATATTGTCCCAAGTGTGAAGGAAAACAGATTCCAAAGAAGGTAGACTGGTCCAGCACGAATACTGGATATACCTGCGTTGCAAAATGCAGAGTTCATGGTTACGTTACCGTTAAAATAAGAACCAGAGAATCCTATAAGCATCTGTATTATGCGGAGAAAATTATTCGCTATATTACGGAAGAAGAAGCGCTTAAATGGAAAGAGAAAAAGAAGAAATCATAAATGGCAAAATTATTTTTTGAAAATAAATTTATATTAACCAGAGACCTTCATAAGGAATATTGTAAGGCGACCTATAAGGTAACTCGTACTAGAAGAAAGGTGATTTATGGCATACTGGCTGTGGCTTTTCTTGCAGTAGCGTTAGTGAGTGCTTTTCTGTGGCATTTGATTCCTATCATTATAGTTGCCGGCATTATTTCTGCATTTTGCTTTTACTCGCTCTTCTTCGGATATCTACTTTATGAGTGGTTTGATATGGGAAGACTTAAGGAAGAGTTTGGTCCGGCAGTTGCTATGGTGGTGTCATTTTATTCTGATCGTATTGGTATTCGTGTAAATGAGAAGAAGGTTGCATTTAAGTATGATAGCATCACCAGATGTATTGAGACGGAACATCTTTACATCTTCTTCGTATATGCGGAAGGTATTATTGAGCATGGACAGGCCATTTATAAAAATGGATTTGGAGAGGAAATAAAAATCCCCGATTTCCAAAGAGTCATCAATGAAAAAACGGGGAGAGAAATTTTTAAGATATAAACTATCTAAGGATTGTCTTTGGGAGGAAGCCCTACTCTGTACATATCACTGAAGCTACCGGTTCTGCGTACTTGCTGCGGGGGCCGGTTTTTTGGTGCAGAAGAAACCTTTGTAGTTTTGTTCTGCGTGGTATTAGGCAATGGTTTCTTGGCATAGCCGGTGGTCATTTCACCATCTTTCATACGGTAGGTATCAATGGTATCTGTCGGACGCTCTGCCTGGGTGGGTCTAGTGATTTGCGTAATGGCTTTACTCTCGCGACTTTTGATTTCTGCCTGGGCTGCTTTTCTGGCAGCAAGGAGTTCTCTGTCTTTACGTGCTTTCATTTCCTCAGGTGTTTCAGCCTTGGAAGAGAATCTTCGCCCAGGCTGTCGTCTGGTACTACCCTGTGTAGAAGTTTGTCTAGTAGGTGCAGTATTTCCAGAACTTCTTCGGTAGTTTACCCCAGGTTTTCTAGAGTCGCCTCGGCGCTTACGAATATTTCCAGCGCGGTTTGGACTCATGAGGAAAGCACGAACTCTGGTTAATACAAAGAATACGACCAGAATAATGGCGACAGTAATTAAAAGAACCAGGAAAACTTTCTTAACATTGATAATGATGGGGCTCTTGCCTGTAATTGATGTTTTTTCTGGAGCACCTTCCGTGAAATGAACGGAGTCACTTTGGGTTCCCGTATAGACAATCTCGCCGTCGCCTACAGGGGCGCCATTGTAGGTATAGAGAATATGCGCTACGGTGGAACCGTTTGTGTGGTCGTACTGAAGAGAAGCCGTGGTTTCATCGAAGGAAACACCATTGGGCAAAACTACAGAGGAGGTGTCCTTTACAGAAAGAAGGGGCTGGGTGCTTCCAAAAAGATCTCCGGAAGAATTGAAGAAATCTGTGTGTCCTACCTGGAATCTGGTTTCCTGCTCCGTTACTTTGTAGGAGGTAAAATTATTAAATCCGTAGGCAAAGAGATTGTCCGTATCAGCAAACTGGTCAGGGCTTTCTTCCTTCATAATGACACAGATTAAGCGGACACCATTATTCTCTGCACAGGAAACTAATGTCTGTCTGGCAACATCGGTATATCCTGTTTTGGAACCTAATAATCCTTCGTAATAATAGCTGCATCCAGGCAACATCTTGTTGTGAGAACCGAGATAATGCTCTTCGTGGTTGTGACCATCATCGGCCTCAATGTGGTAGGAAAGCAGAAGGGAAATTCTGCAGAGTTCATCGTGAGAGAAGAATTCTTTTCCGATAATAGCAAGGTCCATGGCGGAACAATAGTGATCCTCATCATGATAGCCATGGGGAGTTACAAAATGACTGTTGGTACAACCAAGCTCTGCTGCTCGCTGATTCATTAATTCCACAAAGGCCTCAATGCTTCCGCTGACATGTTCCGCTAATGCATTGCAGGCTTCGTTGGCGGAATTAATGAGAACACCATGTAAAAGCTCAGCCACTGTAAGCTGTTCTCCCGCTACTAATGCCATGTTGGAGCCATTTCTGCCCTTGTTATCAATAGCTGTCTGGCTGACGGTAACCATTTCATCCATGTCACAGTTTTCTGCGACTAAAATACAAGTAAGCAGCTTGGTGGTGCTGGCAGGAAATAGTTTCTGGTCAACGTTTTTTCCATACAGGATGGTACCAGAATCTGCGTCCATGAGTACGGCAGATGCTGCACCAATGGCAGGACCCTGGGGCCAGCCGGGAATTTCATTGGTTTCTACCCGCTCCTTTTTGCGGTCTTCGGCCTGGGCAATAAGGTCATCCGTAGAAGTGGCATTAGCGTGGATGGAAAAAAGAAATGAGAAAAGGAAGCTGCAAAGAAGCAGCCAGGAAAGAACATTTTTTTTATTTTGTCTGTGGAAGAATCTGCCTACCAGTAGCTTACACATGACAAAGTGCCCCTCTCGTGAAGTTTACATAATATCACATTTTTATTTTACACCAATTCTGATAAAAATATACGGAAAGTTTTTGTGAGCAACGAGTTAAAAATAGGGTACATTAACCAAAAGACTATTTAATGTATTATAAAAAATGACGAAATCTTTTGACTATATATAAAATTTGTATAAAATGTATTTTGGTTTATTGTAGAGAGGATAGGGAAGCCGATTATGCGACTTAGAAATGTATCCGGTTCTCGGGAAAAAATAGCAGAGAGCCGTTTTGTCATACAGGAACCCGGGTTATGCAAGGGTAAATGGGCAGAAGAATTTGGGAATACAAATCCTATTCATGTAGAGATTGGTATGGGAAAGGGCCGATTTCTGATGGATATGGCCAGACTTCATCCAGAGATTAACTACATCGGTATTGAAAAGTATTCCTCGGTACTGATTCGTGGTATTCAGAAGATGGAAGAAGAACCTTTAGAGAATGTCAGACTGCTTCGTATGAATGCGGAAGAAACACCGGATATTTTTGCACCGGAAGAAGTGGATAGGATTTATCTTAACTTTTCTGATCCCTGGCCTAAGGACAGACACGCCCAGAGAAGACTTCCCAGCCGCACATTTCTTGGAAGATATGATCAGTTTTTAAAGAAAGATGGAGTGATTGAGTTTAAGACAGATAATGAGGGGTTGTTTGTCTTTGCACTGGAAGAGATTCCGGAAACAAAGTGGAAGATTCAGGCAATGACTAGGGATCTTCATCATGATGCTGTCATGAATGAAGGCAATGTCATGACGGAATACGAAGAGAGATTTTCTTCTATGGGAAATCCTATTTATAAGTATATTATTTATCGGTAGAGGGGCCGAGAGATGGATTAGGAGGAGAGAAAATTATGAAAAAGGAAGTAGCTAATAACAATGGTTTTTCGTTAGTTGAGCTGATTATTGTTATTGCAATTATGGCGATTTTAGTAGGTATTTTGGCACCGAACGTGCTTAGACAGTTAGAGAAGGCAAAGGTTTCCAATGATCTAGAAACATTATCGACGATTTGCGCATCCATTGAGTACGGCTTGACGGATCAAGCCATTATGAACGATCCTGCTTCTCAGGCACTTGCTAATTATATTGATACAACCACCACGCCCATTCCTATTACGATTTTTTCACAGCCAACCTATGCAAGCTGTGAACTTGTAAATTATATTAAAGAAGCCAGCAAAATCGGTGACTTTACCCAGAACGGGATTATGGACAGAATTAAATCTAGAACCACAGCAAACAGTATGGTATATTTCTGCCGTCGTGGTACAGCGATTAACCCCATTGTTATGTGGATTACAGAAACAGACAGTGAAGGAAAGAGAAGAAAGCCATCAGCGCCTACTACTTACGAAGGTATCACCTGTGAAATTGCAATTAACTAATACAGATATTGTTTTCACTAAAAATGGCTCCTTGGTAGGAGCCATTTTTTAATACGGAATCCTGCAATCTAAACCGCTGAGGTAGGAAAGAGAAGGTTCTATACGAAAAGCATCGGAAGCGGATGCCAGTGCCTTTTCCAACATGTATAGAAACTTAAGATAGTTCTTTCTGGCTTTCTTATAAAGGTCTGTAAAACTTTCTGTGGAGCAGAGGGTTTCATCCCAGGGATTCACCCATACATCGTGATTTTTATTAAGAGGATCTTTATTGACCGGTCTATGGTCTTCTGGAATTTGGGACGATAGTGTTCCCTTCAGGTGAAACATCTTTTCTACTGCCTGAAACAGTTTTTTCTGACGACCACTTTTATTATGAAAAGGTGCCCAGGTTAAGGGCATGATATGAAAATCCAGTTTCTTTGTTTTTGTAAATGCAGTTTCTTCCGGATAAGTTTTTTCAGCAGCCTGCATAAATAGCTTTCGGACGGCAGAGACTTCTTTTCCAGAGAGCCAGTGTAATTTATGTCTTGGAAGAGCGGAAGGTAAGATTCCAAGAACATTACGTACAACGAGAAAATCCAGATCTGTTTCCAAAGTAGCATGTCTGACAGAGTAGGAAGGATCCTCTTTATCAAAATCTGTTCTGGCATAGATGAAAGGATGTGTCATGGTATCTAAAGCATAATGTCCCAGAAAACCAGCCAGGTATGCCACCATGATAGAGCGCTCCTTCTCCTTCTTATGGTGTTTAGCAAAATGGAACATGTTTTGTAAAAACAGGCCAGTATGGGTAGTATGCATTTGCCGTCCTAACATCTTTTTGTGAAAAATCGCCTGGGTAAAAAAGAAGCAGCTGTCAGGACCCTGGTTTCCAAGGGCATAAGCGGACGGATGTTTTCTACAGCAGTTTTTTATATAGCCATTAGGAAGACGTTTTAAACTGTCGATGCCAAAGGCATAATGGGTATCAAAACTAGGCATAGAAGCCCCCTTTCCTATAGAGAAATACTTTATCAACTTACTATACTTATGGTATCATAAACTGATGAATTGTGTAGAAAAACAAGGCGGTGAAAGTTGTGATAAAGAATATTATATTTGATGTGGGAAATGTTCTTGTAGACTTTCGTGACCTGGCATACATGGCAGATCTCGGTTTCTCTGAAGAGCTTGCCATGGAGTTTCAGAAAAAGGTGGTCTGGAATCCATTATGGCAGGAGCTGGATCGAGGTGTTCTGGATCCGAAAGAAGTGATGGAGGAAATGAAAAAACTGGTGCCATCACATAGGAAGGAAGCAGATCTTTTCTTTGATAGACTGGATGAGATTGTAGAGTCCTTTCCTTATGCACAGGAATGGCTACACAGTCTGCGAGAGAGAGGATATAAGACGTATCTGCTTTCCAACTATCCGAAGGATTTGTTTGAAGGCCACGTAGAAAATGGTCGTTTCACCTTTATGAAAGACATTGATGGAAAAGTGGTTTCAGCTTACGAGAAGTGCATCAAGCCGGATCCAGCCATTTACAATTGTCTATTGCATCGTTATCAGCTGCAGCCTTCAGAGTGTGTATTTTTAGATGACCGCAAGGAAAATGTGGAAGCAGCTATAGCGCTTGGCATACATGGAATACATTTTACAGATTATGAAAAATGTAAAGCACAGTTAGAACAGTTACTATCAGAATAAAACCGACTAAAGGGGGCAGACAATGGCAGTATTAATTACACTTGGTATTATCTTTTTAATCATTGGTGCAGGGGAAACCTTTCACTTCATGCCAGGATTTATTGATGATTTCTTCGCACTTCTTCCGGAAGTAATTTACGATTATCTGGGAATTGGATGTTTGATTCTAGGCGGCTTGCTGATTGTAATAGCCGTTTTGGTAAAGGTTGTTTCTTCTGCAAAAGAAAAGAAGATGCATGAGCGAATGATTAATGCTCCCACCAGACCTAGAGAGATTGAATATTATAGTCCCATGGGATTAGAAGAGACCCAGGCAGTAGCTGCCGCAAACAGAAGATTAACAACAGGCAGTGACAACACTCTTCGTGCGGATGGAACCTTATCTGTTGCAAAGATGCAGGGTGGCGAAACAAATACTGTAAATATATCTGCACCTCTTGTGCAGGGCGGTGCATTAGGTGGTATCAGCAAGGCATCTGCAGGTCCTGTAGACAATAGTGGACTGAGTGCTTCCTTCCTGCAGAGAGAAAAAGAGGAACGTGCAGAATACGACCGTGTACAGAATATTTATAAAGGAACTGGGTCCAATACCAATCCTTTATATAACCCCAATAGTGGTGGATTGATGATGGGTGGTCAGGCAGGTCCGGGAGTAGGTGCTCCAGACTTCATGGGAACCCAGGCCAATACCCAGGCAGCAGCTATGCCGCAGCAGCCTGTGGGTGGCTTTGTGGCAGCACCTTCCCAAAACTTTAATCCATTAACAGGACTTGCATCACAGGCAGCACCCTCTGCCAATCCTATGATACAGAGAAGTCCTATGCCCATGGGTGGAAATATGAATCCATTAACGGGAGGACAGTCTATGGGTATGCCTATGGCTCCTATGGGTCAGCCCCAGGGTATGCAGATGGCACCCCAGAACATGCAGAATGTGCAGATGGCACCCCAGATGCCACAGCCTACCCAGAATCCTAAGCCGATGGGTGGCTTTGTGATTACCAGTAAAGGAGAGAATCCTATGCTTGTGCAGGGACCTCTTGGTGGAACCCAGGGGATGGCGCCCGTTCCCAGCATGAATCCTAGTATTAACACAGCACCTGTGCAGGGGAATCCAGCGATGCCGACGATGATGCAGTCTGCACCCAGTCCTATTATGGAGAATATTCCCCAGCCTCCGGTGATGCCGGCAAATATGGGTCAGGGAGTACCCAACAATAATCCTTTATTTAGACAGTAAGATTTTTGGAGGTAATAGAGTAATGAAGTGTCCTGTTTGCGGAACAGAGAATTTAGATGGCGTTAGCTTTTGCGCCGGCTGTGGTGGGAGTCTTGCTTCCATGCAGGGAGGAATGTCAGGGCAGCCCTCTATGAACAGTATGAATATGGGACAGCCTGCTGGACAGATGCCTATGAATAATGGTGTGAATCCCAGCCCCTTAGGAGGGATGATGAATCCATCCTACCAGGAGCCCGTATATAGTTCTCAGTATCCTATGCAGCAGTATCCCAATCAGCAGTATGGTTACCAGCAGCCCATGCCTATGAATAATGGAATGTATGGACAGCCCATGCAGCCGATGGGTAATACTTCCGTAAGTGGTTTAGGTATCTCTGGTATGATTTGCGGTATCTGCAGTGTTGTATTTTTCTGGTTCCCAGTCATTGGACTTCTCGTTGGCTTAGTAGGCGCTATTCTGTCTGCAGTAGATATGTCCAATAAGAAAAATAGAAATAGTGGTATGGCCATTGCGGGTCTGGTATGCGGTATTTTGGGTGTTATCTTTGCCATTACCTGCTGGATTACCTGTGGATCACCCACCAACTGTTATGGTGCGTGGTAAATATAATATGTTGTAACAATACGAGGGAGGAGTTTATATGTTCAACACAAATAACATTTTTAACAATCAGAACATGAAGTGCATTGGGCAGATGGGAAGATTTAAGATTTTCGAGCATGAGAGGGATCTTTCTGTATCTCCAGATGCTGCAGAGATGTGTTATTTCGCATCAAAGATGAATGTTCGCAGAAGACAGGTTCTTGTAGAATTAAACGGTGATTCTGTTATGTTGCAGGGTGGTGCAATGCAGTGGATGCTTGGAAACATCACCATGGAAACAGGCGTTACGGCAGGTAATTTCTTTAAGAAAGCTCTTGGCGCAGCGGTAACGGGTGAAACTTTAGCAAAGCCCATCTACACAGGAAATGGCTTATTAATGTTAGAGCCTACCTATAAACACATTATTCCTATTGATGTTTCCCAGTGGGGAACCATCGTTTTAGAGGATGGATTGTTCCTTTGCTGTGATGCAAATATCGAGCATAAGGTAGTAGGAAGAAGCAATGTGTCTTCTGCAGTATTAGGTGGGGAAGGATTATTCAATCTTACCCTGACGGGTAATGGTATGGCATTGTTAGAAAGCCCCGTTCCCCAGCAGGAATTAATCGTTTTCAATCTGGAAAATGATGTAGTTAAGATTGATGGAAATATGGCCATTGCATGGTCAGGAAGTTTGGAATTCACCGTTGAGAAATCCGGAAAGAGCTTACTTGGTTCTGCTGTATCTGGAGAAGGTCTTGTAAATGTATATCGCGGTACAGGCTCCATTTTAATGGCACCTACAGCGAAGTAAGGAGGCGATATATGGTTACAAGCAGTTTATTAAACAGTGAAAATGTAGTCATCAAAAGCCAGCTTGGCGAAATGCAGGTAGTTGAATACGCGAAAGATATGAGCGTAAATATGCACAGCAGCAAGCGGGAATATTATGCAGCACAGATGAATATTAATCGTCGTCAGCTGTTAATCAACATGAGTGGAAATGTTGGTTATACATTGCAGGCTGGTGCGATGCAGTGGATGAGCGGTAACATTCAGATGGGCAGCGGCGTAAAGGGTGTTGGAGATTTCCTTGGAAAATTTGTTGCCTCCAAAGTAACCAAAGAGAGTGCTGTGAAGCCAGAGTACGTAGGAAATGGACAGCTCATGTTAGAGCCCACGTATAGACATATCCTATTAACGGATCTTGCAGAGTGGGGCGGCAGTGTTGTATTAGATGATGGTCTTTTCTTAGCTTGCCAGACAGGCATTCAGCATAAGGTAGTTGCTAGAAGCAATGTGACTTCTGCTGTGTTTGGTGGAGAAGGACTCTTTAACTTAAGCTTAAATGGTAGTGGTATTGTGGCATTAGAAAGTATCGTACCCAGAGAAGAACTTTTTGAGTTTGAGTTAAATAATGACGTATTAAAGATTGATGGAAATATGGCAGTTGCCTGGTCCGGCAGTCTGGAGTTTACCGTTGAAAAATCTGCAAAGGGTCTGATTAGCTCTGCAGTATCCGGCGAAGGCTTTGTCAATGTATACAGAGGAACTGGTAAGGTTTGGATGGCACCTGTACTTGGTCATGGTTCTGCAGGTGTAACGAATCAAGCAGAGAATGCCTCTGCTGGTAATACGGGCAGTGCAGCAGGAAAAGTAGATACCGTATCGAAGGGTGGAACCCTTGGAAAGATTGCGGGAGTATTAGACTTCTTCTCATAATGAGCGTTTAGAAAAATATAGATAAAATAATATCGCCTGGCAGAGCATCCTATGGAGTTTGCCAGGCGATATTTTTATATTTTATATACAGAAGTATTTAAGCTTCTCTGATGACTAACAGGATACCCTTAAAATCACCCCAAGGACTCTCGATTAAGAGACCGGCATTCATCAGTGCTTTTCCGGAAAGTGCACTCTCTCTGGGAGTAGCTGCAGCGGAGGGACCGGTCTTTTCTGTCATATAGGGAACTTCTTCACCGGTAGAAATATCGTACTTATAAATCTTATACATCTTATCCTCTGCCAGACCATCCAGTCTTAACTTTCTAGAGTGGAAGTTTGGACGCATGAGTACCTGTACATAGGTAAGGAGCGCTTCCTTCTTGTCTTCTGAAACGACCATGTAAGCATCATACAGATGATTTGATGCGTAGGAAGCCAGGCGGTAGTAGTCTCCTTCTGCTACAAGCTCGTGATACTTGTGATACATCTTTGTCTGTGCAGGAATCATTGCCCTGTCTTCTTCGGGGATACGGGTTACATCTAACTCATAACCAAATGTACCAGCTAGTGCCACATAGCCTCTGGTTTCAAAAGGTGTGTTTCTTCCTACGGCATGGTTGGGGCAGTCTGACACATGCGCACCCATGGTGGAAAGGGGATAGATAAGAGCAGTACCTTCCTGAATCTTTAATCGCTCAATGGCATCGGTATCATCAGAACACCAAATCTGGGGACTATAGTAAAGCATACCGGGATCAAATCTTGCGCCACCACCGGAACAGTTCTCCAGAAGAAGATTAGGGTAGCGCTGTAAGAGACGTTCCTGAATCTCATAAACGGCAAGAACGTAGCGATGGGAGAGTTCACCCATCTGGTCCTTCTTTAAATAGCGGCTTCCAAGATCGGCTAACTGTCTGTTCATATCCCATTTGATGTATTCGATATTCGCATTGTCGCAGATGTCGGTCAGACACTTAAATACATATTCTTTTACTTCTTCTCTGGTTAAATCCAGGACATACTGGCAGCGGCAAAGGCCTGCGGTTCTGCCGGGAATTTGGATGGCCCAATCGGGATGCTCTTCGTATAATTTGGATTCGGGAGAAATCATTTCCGGCTCAAACCAGATACCAAACTTCATGCCCAGCTTGTTGATTTCATCCACTAGGTTCTTTAATCCACCGGAAAGTTTTTCTTCATTTACAAACCAGTCCCCTAAGGAACGGTTGTCATCAAAACGATTGCCAAACCAGCCATCGTCTAGAACTAACATTTCGATACCAAGAGGAGCTGCCTGCTTAGCAATGGCTAAAATCTTCTCTGTATTAAAATCGAAATAGGTTGCTTCCCAGTTATTGATAAGGATAGGACGTGGTCTGTGAAGGAAAGGACTGCGAATCAGATGGCGTCTGTAGAGAGCATGAAGATTTCGGGTCATAGTGCCCAGACCAGTACCGGAATAGGTCATAATAACTTCTGGGCTTCTAAATATTTCTCCCTCGGAAAGCTTCCAACAAAAGTCTTCTCCATTAATACCCATCATCATGCGGACATTATTAAACTGTCCCATGTAAGCTTTGGCCGTGAAATTTCCAGAATATACAAAATGCATGGCAGTTACTTCGCCGTGCTTTTGGTCAGTGCCTTCTGAGCAAAGCGCAAAGAAGGGGTGGTGCTGGTGGGAGCTTTCACCTCTATCGGAGCTTACGCCCTGGAATCCCAGACCTAAGGGATTCATCTGCATCCATCGTTCTCTTGCCCAGGAGCCATTTAAGGTAAGGAGAGATAGGTTCTCCCCCTCTGTATCCATGGAGGCACTCATGACTTTGGTGAGATAAATATCATTGTTGGAAAGGTTACCAATCTGAACACTTCTGGCAATGCAGTCGTTATCTGCGAATACACTGTAGAACAGACTGACCTTTAAAGAAAGAACAGGATCCTCTAAATCAATACGAAGGGTTAAGGTGTCTGCGGAAAGACCAAAGGTTGCAGGCAGTCCCTGAATGGAAGGCTTTCCACGCATAATCTCGTGATCTTTATAGAAGAGTTCGCAGGCTTCATGCCCATCCTCTGTGCGAATGGAAAAGGCATCCTCTCTGAAATCTCCGATACCATGGGTAGGATATTCCATGGGGAAGCAGTCAAGAAAGCTTAATTTATCTCTGCCATTGGTGGAAGGAACGAAGGGAGGCTCAAAAACTCTGGTCAGATAGGCAACATCCGTATCTTCAATCTTTGCACCGTAGTAGGCATGTCCTAAATATTTCCCATCCGCAATGGTCATGATGTAAGAAGTATGGGGGGTGTCCAGTTTAAAAATTTTGTGTACTTCGTCAAAAAAGATGTTCATGAGAATCCTTTCCTGGATGCTGTATCCAAAGAACTATTGTTACTATGATAATAAAACACAGGGCGTTACAAAACTACCCTGTGCATTCTTTTGAAAATACGAGAAAATTCGTGATTTTGTGAATTATCCCTCTAAAAACTGAAAAGGATGAAGGGGATCCGATGATAAAAACTGCATGAGGAGATAGCCTGCCCGGAGAGAAACCTTCTCTTCACGAAGAATACGACGTACTTCCTCTTTATCGCAGACAAGGACCTGAATGGTTTCTGTATCCTCTAATGCCTGGCTTCCGTCTAATTCTTCTACATATCCAAAGACTGCGGAAGATGCTTCATCGGTATAACCTGCTCCCATATAAAAAGGATTTCGAAAAGACGAGTTGCCGCCCTCATAGGGAAGGAAGGTAAGTCCTGTCTCTTCTTTCATCTCTCTGATGGCAGCTTCTGAGGCGCTTTCCTCTCCGTCAATCAGTCCCGCTGGAAGTTCATATAGATAATCATTCAAGGGATAGCGCCACTGTTTAATCATAATGATTTTAGTGGGATCACTTTTTAATATGGGATAAATTACAATCCCTTCTGCTTTATGAATTCCGGTGACAGCTTTAATGGATTCCGGTTTATTGCGGGAAACAAAATAGTAATCAAAGGTTCGTCCGGTGTCTGTCAGAGCATCCATGTGGTAGAAATTCAAGAAACGATTTTCATAAAGTGTCTGAATCCCGGAGTGTTTTATTGGTTTTTTATTAGAATGCATATGGATGGCCACCCCCTAGTATCATTATAATACAAAGGCTCGTGAGATGTGGTATAATAAACTCCAAGTATGTGGATTTTTTAAGGGGCGTTATAAATACGTATAGAAAAGAGAGTGATGCTGCCTTTCGGAAGGCAACGGCAGCAGATGTACCATGGAAAATTATGAAATTTTAAAAGATCTGGCAATTGTTTTATTGGCAGCCAAATTTTTTGGCTTGGTGGCTAGAAAATGTAAGGCGCCAATGGTTGTTGGAGAAATCATTGCTGGATTACTTTTAGGACCGATTATCCATATTGTTGAAAATAATGATTTTCTTGGAAAGATGGCAGAAATTGGTGTTATTCTCATCATGTTTTCTGCTGGTCTGGAGACGAATTTAAAGGAACTGAAAAAGTCCGGTGTAAAGGCTCTTGCCATTGCAGTGATGGGTGTGTTCATTCCATTAGTAGGTGGAACGATTCTGTACCTCTGCTACTATGGTTTTGATAAGATTGGCTCGGAGCAGTTCTTTAAGGCACTCTTTGTAGGAAGTATTATGACGGCTACCAGCGTTGGTATCACCGTTGAGTGCTTAAAGGAAATGGGATTTTTAAAGGGCGAGATAGGACAGCTCATTGTTAGTGCAGCCATCATTGATGATGTCATTGGTATTGTGGTATTAACCTTTGTCCTTGGCTTTAAGGATCCGGAAGCACAGCCTCTTCGCGTTGTTGGCAACACCTTCGCATTCCTTGCCCTTGCTGTACTTCTTGGTATTTTAATTTACAAGCTGATGAAGTGGGTGGATGCAAGATATCCGCACTCCAGACGTATTCCTATTATTGGTTTAGGACTTTGTTTTGCCATCTCTTTCTGCGCGGAAAAGTTCTTCGGTATTGCAGATATTACCGGTGCATATGTTGCAGGTATTATGCTTTGTAACATTAATGATGCACCCTATGTGGACCGAAAGGTCAGCGTGACAGGGTACATGTTCTTTGGTCCCATCTTCTTCGTAGGAATCGGACTAAAGACGGATTTTTCAGCCATGACGAAGGATATGATCGTATTCTCTCTTCTGTTCGTTTTGGTTGCTATGGCCTGCAAGGTTATTGGCTGCGGTCTGATTACCAAGGCATTTAAATATCCTGGTATTGACTGCCTAAAGGTTGGTGTGGGAATGATGACCCGAGGAGAAGTGGCCCTCATCATTACCCAGAAGGGACTTTCGGTAGGACTGATTGATTCTTCCTTCTTTGCACCCGTCATCTTATTAATCATTGTGTCCAGTATTACGGTACCAATTCTGTTAAAGGTACTGTACGCGAAAAAACCGGATCCTCAAGTAGAGGCAAAAGGTTAATTAAAGGTTTGGATTTATGAAAAAAAGAATCATTATTGGTGTTGCAACAGCGATTGTTGCAGTCGTTGCCATACTGCTTGTTATAACTTTGAATAGCAATCGAGTGAGAAATCATGCAGAGGAACCGCAGAGTGAAGTTCCTGTGGTAGAAGTGTCCCCCGAGGTCATTGTTGGTAGTGACGAAAAAGATCACACGACACCTACTGTGCAGACACCGGAAGTAGCAGAAACTTCTCCTGAGAAGGAAGAGCCTAAGGATGAACCCCAGGCCGTAGAAGATGCGAAAGAGCCTAGCGTGACCACAGAAGTGTCTGTTCCGGAAGAGGAGCCCGAAGAACCTGCACAGATGCCTGCAAAGGAAAGCGGCACACCGGTTGCAAATCACGGAGAGTTAAAGGTATCCGGCACGGATTTAGTGGATGCTTCTGGAAAGAAGTTTCAGATTCGTGGTGTATCGACCCATGGTATTGCCTGGTTTCCACAGTATGTAAATAAAGATGCTTTCCGCACTATGCGTGATGAATGGGGAATCAACTGCGTTCGTCTTGCTATGTATAGTGGCGAGAACAGCGGATACTGTACAGGCGGCAACCAGACGGAATTGAAGAATCTGGTAAACAGCGGTGTTTCTTATTGTACAGACCTTGGTTTATATGCAATCATTGACTGGCATGTTTTGGGAGACCAGAATCCCCAGACGTATCAGACCCAGGCCATTGCCTTCTTCGATGAGATGAGTAAGAAGTACGCAAATTATGATAACGTACTGTATGAAATCTGTAATGAGCCCAATGGCGGTACAACCTGGAGTCAGGTAAAGAGCTATGCTGAGGCTGTCATTCCGGTGATTAAGAAGAACAATCCAGATGCCATTATCATTGTGGGTACTCCTACCTGGAGTCAGGATGTAGATCAGGCAGCTGCGAACCCCATTAAGGGATACAGCAACATTATGTATACGGTGCACTTCTATGCAGATACCCATAAGGACTGGTTAAGACAGCGTATGGTAAATGCAAAGAAGGCAGGTATTCCTATTTTCTGTACGGAGTTCAGCATCTGTGATGCATCCGGTAATGGTGCCCTTAATGTGCCGGAAGGAAATGCTTGGATTAAGACCATGAACGATTACAACATCTCCTATTGTATTTGGAGTTTGTGTAATAAAGCAGAGTCTGCTTCTCTCATCAGTTCTGGCTGTAATAAGACCAGCGGATGGACGGCTGCAGAGCTTTCCGAAGTTGGAAAGTGGTATGTAGGTATTTTAGGAAATAATGTAGATCTTGGATCTACTGCTGTACCCGAGCCCCAGGATGGCGGTAACAATGGAAATAATGGCAACGGAAACGGTGGAAATGGAAATAATGGTACACCTGCCGTCACCGCGGATAGTGCCAATACCAGTGTTTCCATTGCGGCTACAGGTGGATGGGATACAGAGGGTGGTTATAAGTGTACCCAGTACACGGTAACCATTAAAAATACTGGTTCTGCACCGATTAGAGATTGGAAGATTTCTGTGAACTTTAGCGGCAGTATTACCTTGGATCAGTCCTGGAGCGGTAATTTCACAGCAAGTGGTTCTAAGGTAACCTTTACGCCAGTTGATTACAATCGTGAAATTGCAGCAGGTGGAAGCTGTGAAGTTGGATTTATTGTAAAATATAAAGGAAATCTTGGTACGCCATCGATTACCATTGAATAATAAGGTACTTTATGAAAAATCATAAGTTATTAAAAAGTATAATCGTGCTTTCCATGATGGCTTTCTTGGCTGGTTGTGGAAAGAAAGAAGAGCCTATAGAGGAACCGGTAGAAGATTTGGGATCTCTGGAGGATGTTTTAGATGCCTTCCCGGACACTTCTACTGAGAGTACAGTACCTAGCGATGTGGTTCCCGTGGATACGGTATCTGGTGATATAGCTTCTGGTGATACAGTTTCAGAAGATAGTGTTTCTGCAGATGCAGTAAGTGAGAATGAGGTTCCAGCAGAGAATCCTTCTGCGCTGACAGTACCCGAAGGAAAACCGCAGGCAAGTGTTCATAGCAGCCAGACGGGGCCTGCAAAGATCACCATTATGAATATGTGTGGTTATGATTTAACCAGTGTGAAATTTTCCTTTGCTGGAATTACGGCAGATGGTATTCCAGTGCAGGGTGATAAGAAGTTAAAGGACGGCGGATATACGGAGTATAGTCTTGCAGAGGCCGATATTTATAGGCAGTATTTGCCATTACGGCTGACGGTTACCTGTGAAGCAAAGGGGCTGAGTGAGGATATTGTATTTCCGGAAATAACAATATTAGATTTGGATGATTTAACAGTCATCTTATCCTATTATGATGGTACTTATGTTGTAGAAACGAATTAGCAGATTGTATTGAGGGGTTTATGGGGAAAAAAGTACTGATTGTGGAGCCGGATGCAGAATATGCAGAACCGACCAAGGAGTTGCTCATCAGACAGGGTTATTCTGTTCTGACTGTAGACAGCGGAAAAAAGGCGTTAGTGGTCTGTAAAAGAGATGCTGTGGATTTTGTGATTTCCGAATTCGTTTTGCCGGATATGGAAGGGTTATCTCTTTGCAGAGACATCAAAGCGTCCTATGATGTTCCATTCATGTTCATCAGCAGTGAGGCGGATCCAAACAAGATTACAGAGGGATTCCGCGTGGGCTGTGATGACTACATGACGAAGCCGTTTCATTTTGGTGAGATGTGCATTCGCATGAAGACGCGGATGGGAATGTATGAACGATTAAAAGCATTAAAGAGTCCGGAGACCAGACAGGTATCTGTTGGGGATCTCTTTATTGATAAGGTGTCCAGACGGGTGGAGGTTGCCGGCGAGGAGAAGACCTTCACGGCAAAGGAATACGATATGCTTCTCTTTTTAGCGGAGCATCCCAACCAGGTATTTTCCAAAGAGGATTTATTCCGTGCGATTTGGGAAATGGAGTCCGTAGGTGATATTGCCACCGTAACGGTGCATATTAAAAAAATTCGATCCAAGATCGAAAAAGATAGTGCAAATCCTAAGTATATTGAAACGATTTGGGGAGCGGGTTACAGGTTTAAAGCATGAAGACAGAGATCTTATTTGAAGATGAGGATATCCTGGTAGTACACAAATTGCCGGGCATGGCTACGGAGTCAGGTCGCCTTGGAGAGATGGATGTGGTCAGTGAACTGAAGAATCATTTGGCACACTCTGTAGGCGAAAATGTGGTTCCTTTTGTTGGAATGGTGCATCGTCTTGACCAGCCGGTAGAAGGCATTTTGGTATTTGGAAAGAACAAGGAAGCTACCAGCGAATTGTCTAGCCAGGTTGCGAAAGCCTCTGCAGGATTTCTAAAAAAATATAAGGCAGTTGTCTATGGTCAGATGGCTCGTATGGAAGATAGTCTTTTCCATTACGTAAGAAGAGGTCCAGGAAACAAGACCATTGTACGACGGGGGGAAGGTCCTCTTGGGATTGATGAACGAAGAGCAGAGCTTTCCTATAAAGTGGTTGCTATTCGAAAGAATGAAACCGAGTTAGAAGTAAAGCTTGGAACAGGACGCTATCATCAGATTCGTGCACAGCTAGCATACATTGGATTTCCAATTTTGGCAGATACCAAGTATGGCAGTGAAGAATCCAAGCAGTATAGTAAACAGATGGATATTAAGCAGCTACAGCTGTTTGCAAAGGAATTATCCTTTGTGCATCCTAAAACCGGAGAGAAAATGCATTTTTCCATTTCCGTATAATTGTGAAAACACAGGTTTTCAGGGCATTTGCCCCTTGTATCATCAGATATTCATGCGCGACAGCGCTTAGATAAAGGAGACAAAAGATCATGGCAGATAAGAAAATGGTGGAAGCGATTACTTCCATGGACGAAGATTTCGCACAATGGTACACCGACGTTGTTAAGAAAGCAGAGCTGATTGATTACACCAGCGTAAAAGGCTGTATGGCAATCAAGCCCGAAGGTTATGCAATATGGGAATTAATTCAGTCCCAGTTAGATGCAAGATTTAAAGCAACGGGTGTTAAGAATCTTTATCTTCCCATGTTTATCCCTGAAAGTTTACTGCAGAAGGAAAAGGATCATGTAGAAGGTTTTGCACCAGAAGTAGCATGGGTTACCTATGGTGGCGGACAGAAATTAACCGAGCGTATGTGCGTTCGTCCTACTTCTGAAACTTTATTCTGCGATTATTATAAGGGTGTGGTTCATTCCTATAGAGACCTTCCTCAGGTTTGCAACCAGTGGTGCTCTGTTGTTCGCTGGGAAAAGGAAACCAGACCGTTCCTTAGAAGCCGTGAGTTCTTATGGCAGGAAGGCCATACGGCACACGCTACTGCAGAAGAAGCACAGGAAAGAACGGAGCAGATGTTAAATGTCTATGCAGACTTTTTAGAGAACGTTCTTGCCATCCCTGTCATTAAGGGACAGAAGACAGAGAAAGAAAAGTTTGCAGGTGCTGTAGCAACCTATACCATCGAGACATTAATGCATGATGGAAAGGCTCTGCAGGCAGGTACCTCCCACAATTTTGGTGATGGTTTTGCGAAGGCATTTGAAATCCAGTACACCGATAAGGACAATACCTTAAAGCATGTTCATCAGACCAGCTGGGGTATGACTACCCGTCTCATCGGTGCCATCATTATGGTACATGGCGACAACTCCGGTTTGAAGCTTCCGCCTAGAGTAGCACCTACCCAGGTAGTTATCATTCCTATCCAGCAGAAGAAGGAAGGGGTACTGGATAAGGCCTATGAAATCGAGAAGACCTTAAAGGCAGCAGGCGTTCGTGTTCGTACCGATGATGTGGACAAGACACCTGGCTGGAAGTTCTCTGAGCAGGAGATGCGTGGTATTCCTATGCGTATCGAAATCGGTCCTAAGGATATCGAAGCTGGTAAGTGCATCATCTGCCGTCGTGACAATGGAGAGAAGATAGAGGTTGCATTAACGGATCTGGAAGCAAAGGTTCCTGAAATTTTAGAAACCATTCAGAAGGATATGTTTGAAGCAGCAAAGGCACACAGAGATGAGCATACTTATGTTGCAACCACCATGGAAGAGTTTGAAAAGTGCTTCACAGAAAAGAGTGGTTTCGTAAAGAGCATGTGGTGTGAGGACCAGGCCTGCGAAGACGCTATCAAAGAGAAACTTGCAGTTACTAGCCGATGCATGCCTTATGAGCAGGAAAACCTTTCTGATAAGTGTGTATGCTGCGGAAAGCCTGCAAAGAAGATGGTATACTGGGGCAAAGCATACTAGGATGATTGATGTCTCTGTATTTCAAAAAGATGATATAAGATCCACAGACCTTGTGCTTTCTGTTTTTAGGTCTGTGGACAATTATAAGATAATAGACACTGGCGCAGAAAACGCGCGGTGTCTTTTATGTTTTGCAGGGAATCTGATTTATTATCCAAACGAGGAAAATGCATTTAGAAAATCTATTCTTGAAGAGGATAGGTTCGAGTATGAAAATATTACTTCTGATAAAAAGATAAGAAATCATTTTGGCAGAATTATATATTTTCGTGATGTGTATAAGCAGTGGTATATGTCTGGACTGAATAAGGATTATGATAGTCTGGATAAGTTTCTTTCCTTACTGGCAGAACTAACGAAGGGTTACGAGGTTTATACCATGGGGAATTCTGCAGGAGGATTTATGGCCATGCTTGCAGGATGTTACCTGCACGCAAAATGTGTTTATTCTTTTTCGGGGCAGTTTGATTTGTGGCATGTTCTTGATGCCGAGCCGGTATTGAGTGCTTATAAAGAAGATGAATCCTTTCACAAATATTATAATTTGCAGTCGCTGCTCGAAGAATCACAAACAGTGGTTTACTATTTTCAGCCAGCACAATGCAAGATTGATGTTAAGCAGTATGCATATGTGCAGGATATAAAGAATGTAATTCGAATCCCTTTCGCTACAGACCAACATGGGGCGAGCATCAATTCTGCGAGTTATAAATATGTTCTTACGATGGCTGATTGTAAGAAAGATAAACTGTTTAGAAAAATAGCTTCAAAAGGGAAGATGGTGAGTCACGTTTCCTTTATGTTCATGGCAGCCGGTGTGATAAAGGCATCTATGGAAGTCATAAAAAAGAGCATTGGCAAAAGCAAATAGAATTCAGGAAGCATCATTTTCTGGAAAAATTGGTAGTAGTGGTGTAGACTTTGTTTAGTTTGTTTATCAGAGGATCATCTGATAGAAATAATAAATCATGGGAGAAAATGTATGAATATTTTAGTAATCAATTGTGGAAGCTCTTCCCTAAAGTATCAGCTCATTAACTCAGAGACAGGGGATGTTCTTGCAAAGGGTCTTTGCGAGAGAATCGGTATTGATGGCAGCTGTCTTACCCATACACCAGCCGGTAAGGATAAGGTAGTGATCAAGGAAGAAATGCCAGATCACAACAAGGCTGTAAAGATGGTGATTGATGCCCTTACGGATGAAAATCATGGTGTTGTGAAGTCTCTTAGTGAGATCGGTGCGGTTGGTCATCGTGTGGTACATGGTGGTGAGAAGTTCAACAAGGCCGTACTTATTGATGAAGGTGTATTAAAAGATATTGAGGAGCTTTCCTCTTTAGCACCGCTTCATAATCCTGCAAATATTATTGGTATTAATGCATGCAAGGAAAATATGCCTACAACACCCCAGGTTGCTGTGTTTGATACCGCTTTCCATCAGACTATGCCGAAGAAGGCATATCTTTATGGTCTTCCTTATGAATATTACGAGAAGTATAAGGTGCGTCGCTATGGCTTCCACGGAACCAGCCATGATTTTGTAAGTAAGCATGCTGCAGAGATGATTGGCAAAGACCGTAAGGACTTAAAGATCATTGTTTGCCACCTTGGTAATGGTGCATCTGTATCGGCTGTAAAGAATGGAGAATGCGTAGATACTTCCATGGGCTTAACACCTTTAGAGGGACTAATGATGGGAACCAGATCCGGTGATATGGATCCTGCTATTATGGAATATATCTGCAAGCAGGAGAATTTGACTGCTTCTGAAATGAACACCGTTCTCAACAAGAAGTCTGGTGTTTATGGATTATCTAACTATACCTCCAGCGACTTTAGAGACTTAGGGGAAGCTGCTGAGGCAGGCAATACCTATGCAAAGGATGCATTGGATACTTACAGCTACCGTGTTGCAAAATACATCGGTGCTTATATGATGGCCATGGGCGGTGTAGATATCATTGCATTTACTGCCGGTATTGGTGAGAACAATTATCAGGTTCGACGTGGCGTATGCGATTATTTGGAAGGTATGGGCATTGCCATTGATGATGAGAAGTTAAAGATTCGTGGTGAGGATCTGATTGTTTCCAAAGAGGGTAGCAAGATTCAGGTTATGATCGTACCTACCAACGAAGAACTTGCGATTGCACAGCAGACGTTAGCATTACTGTAATCATAGGATAGTTGTTACCAGGAACCCTATTTGCAAGAATTACCCTTGCTTATGGGGTTCTTTTAGTACCATAAAAGTGTAGTTGTTAGAGAGTAATTAACTCTGACATCTG
>JAKSRR010000006.1 GCA_024403455.1 Lachnospiraceae bacterium
TTGTTAATTAATAATGAACGGACTGTTGCACTTAGTATGATAACCTAAGCGGTCCATTCGCGACACGGAGTGTCCCTGCGATAGCGAAAAAAAAGAAAAACTTGAAACTGCTTTATGCAATGGTTATAATACCTCATAAGCAGTTTTTTCATTACAGCGAATCTTATTATATTAATCAATGAAATCTTTTATGACATCAGAAATTTCTGCTTAAAAATTCCCAACAAATTTATTTTTTAAGCAGGGGTAAATTCGACTCTCCACGAAATATATGCTGACTCCTGCGGAAGGAGGTTTATGGCATTTAAAACAGTAACGAGTGTAATAAAAAGATTTGTAGTCAGAAGAAAGTATAAGGATCATCTGTTTCGGCGGGTATTTAGTGATAAGAAAGATATGCTGTCACTTTATAATGCGCTAAATCATACGAACTATGATAATCCGGATGATCTTGAGGTGACTACGCTAGAAGATGCAATTTATATGTCCATGAAGAATGATTTGTCTTTTATTATCGCATCTTCATTGAATCTGTATGAACACCAGTCCAGTATTAATCCCAATATGCCACTAAGAGGATTTTTATACTTTGCTAAACTTTATGAGGCGTATATTAAACTTCATCACTTGGATATATATGGAAGGAAGAGACTTTCGTTACCATTTCCCCAATATGTGGTATTCTATAATGGAGAGGAAAAGGCGTCAGATGAGCAGATAATCAAACTTTCGGATTTGTACGTGGTTCCAGGGAATCTATCTGAAAACCCGGAGCTGGCTCCTTGCCTCGAATGTACGGCTCGCATTATTAATATAAATTATGGGCGTAACGATGAGATTCTAAATTCCTGTAAGAATCTCCATGATTATTCGTATTTTATTCATGAAGTACGTCAGAATAGATTGCAAGGAAAGACGCTGGAACGAGCCATTGATGAAGCTGTGGATGCCTGTATAGAGAATGATATACTGAAGGACTTTTTACTAAAGCATAAGTCGGAGGTAAGTAATATGCTGCTTTTTACCTATGATGAAAAATTACATAAGAAGACGATTAGAGAAGAAGGTAGAGAAGAGGGCCTGGCGCAGGGAATAGAGCAGGGAATAGAACGTGGTCGAACCCAGCTTCTTATTGCACAGGTTCATGATGGTGAGATTACCATAGAAAGTGCTGTTAGACGTCTTGGCATTTCCGAAGACGAATTTCGAAAAATGCTTTGATGCACTAGGGACGGTTCTGTTTCACACAGGGACGGTCCTTAGGGGCAACGTAGTTGCCCCGGGTAGTGGAGTGTCCCTCTGATTTGGGATTATGTGCGAGGTTAAATGAGAGAAACGTCTCAAATAACCTCGCTATTTTATTGATTCTAATGTATTGGAACTGTTTAGACAAAAATCATAGCCAATGATCGCAGAGTCTACCTTTAGGCGACTTGTAATGATTGCAACTGTATGAAAACCACATTAAAATGAAAGCATAGGAGAGAAAACTCTCTTCGCCGTGAGAGGCTCAGGTTTTCTTCGAAAACACAGGAGGTAACATGAACGATTACGGATTTGGAAATCACTTGTTAAAGCTACGTAAGAAGTGTGGTTATGCGCAAAAAGAGGTGGCGGCTTTCTGTGGAGTTAGTAATAAAGCAGTCTCCAAATGGGAGAATGGGAAGACAAAGCCGAAGGTGCAAATTATTCGAAGACTGGCAGAGTTATACAAAGTATCACCCGAAGAATTATTAAAACTATTGGAGGATGAAAAGATGCAGACGATTACAAAGATTGTACTAACGGGAGGTCCCTGTGCCGGAAAATCTACAGCTATGAGCTGGATACAGAATGCATTCACAGAACGTGGCTATACGGTTTTATTTGTGCCGGAGACAGCCACAGAATTCATCACTGGTGGAGTAGCTCCCTGGACCTGTGGTACGAACCTTGATTATCAGCTCTGTCAGATGCATTTGCAGCTTGAAAAAGAAAAGATGTTTGAACAGGCAGCAAAAACAATGAAGGCAGAGAAAATCCTTATTGTCTGTGATCGTGGAACCATGGATAACAAGGCCTATATGACCCAGGAAGAATTTGATGTTCTGCTTGGCAAAATGCATCTAGATGAAATTATGATTCGTGATTCTTATGAAGCAGTTTTTCATCTGGCAACGGCAGCAAAAGGTAATCCTGAGATTTATTTACAGAATTGTGCTAGTAATGCCGCAAGAATTGAGGATGTGGACGCAGCAGTAGCATTAGATGATAAGCTTATCTCAGCTTGGACAGGACATCCTCATTTCCGTGTAATTGATAATTCTACCGATTTTGAGGGGAAGATGAAGCGATTAATTTCAGAAATCACTGGTTTTCTTGGAGAACCGGAGCCTTACGAAATTGAACGTAAATTCCTGATTGACTACCCAGACCTAAAAAAACTAGAAACCAATCCGGATTGCCAGAAAGTGGAAATTATTCAGACCTACTTAAAAGCAGGGGAAGACGAAGAAGCCAGAGTTCGTCAGCGTGGTGCAGATGGCAGCTATATTTACTTCAAAACTGTAAAAAAGAAACTGACACCAACGACGAGAGTAGAGGTGGAAGAGCGTTTGACCCAGGCAGAGTATCTGAAACTATTAATGGAAGCAGATACGTCCATGCATCAAATTCGTAAAACCAGATACTGCCTCACCTACGAGGGACAATATTTTGAAATCGATATTTATCCCTTTTGGCAGGATAAAGCCATCGTTGAAATTGAACTTGTAGATGAAAATACAGAGATAAAAATGCCTGCTTATCTGCATGTTATTAAGGAAGTTACAGAGGATGATGCATATAAGAATTCTTCATTAGCAAGAAAGGATACCAGGCTATGATATATACAGAACTTACAGGGAAAGCAATTAAGCTTATGTTTGAAAAGCATAAGGAGCAGGTGGATAAAGGGGGACTTCCCTATGTTTTTCATCCTTGGCATGTGGCGGAACAGATGCAGGATGAAAATGCGACGTTAGTTGCCCTGATGCATGATCTTGTAGAAGATACGGATGTAACATTTTCTGATTTAAAAGCCTATGGATTTCCAGTAGAAGTAATAGAAGCATTACAGCTACTAACCCATGACCCAGCCGTTGCATATATGGATTATATACAGCAGATCAGTACAAATCCCTTAGCAAGAAAAGTAAAAATTGCTGATTTAGAGCATAATATGGATGCTTCCAGACTAAGTGATGAGCAGCTGGATTCTCCGAAGAGAAGGGAGAAGTATACATTGTATAAAAAGAGTTTGGAGCTTCTTCAAGCAAAGGAAAATATCTGAATCATAGAATACGACTCACTTTATGGTAAAATTGGTATGGTTACAAAGGCCATACCATTTTTGTTTGATAAGCTAGGGCACATAAGCCTGGAAAATGCCGTGTGCTTGCTGAAAGATTCTGAAAATGACATGTGCTATGCAAAGTAGAAGGAAGAAGAAAAAATGTTAAAAGACGAAATAGGAAAATATTATTTTGAAGGGAATTATAACTGTGCCGAAACGATTCTTCGCGCAGGAAATGACTATTATGAACTGGGGCTTCATGACAGGGATATGATCCTTGTTGGCGTTTATGGTGCAGGTATCCAGTGTGGAAACACTTGTGGTGCAATTCTGGCTGCGGCGGGTATTCTTTCTATGAAATATGTGGAAAGTAAGGCACACGAGAGTGAACATATTAAAATCGTTGGAACAGAGTTAATTCGTAAATTTAATTTGAAATATGGTTCCACACTTTGCAAGGATATTAAAGCGCAGTCTTTTAAACCAGAGTATAGATGCTTGAAGACTGTGGAAGCAGCCTGCGATATTTTAGAAGAAGTTATTCAGGAGTATGAGGCAGCTAGAGCATAAGATGAAAACGACTACATTGTGCTATATAGAAAAGGATCATAAATATCTCATGTTGCATCGAACCAAGAAGAAAAATGATGCCAGTGAGGGAAAATGGATTGGTGTAGGTGGTAAGGTAGAACCGGGAGAAAGTGTAGAAGAATGCCTGTTAAGGGAGGTATTTGAGGAAACCAATCTTACATTGACGGCTTATGAAAAAAGGGGCGTGATCCATTTTAAATCGGACCAGTGGGAAGAGGAAGCTATGCATATCTATACAGCCACCGATTTTACTGGAAATCTTGCAGGAGACTGCGTAGAGGGAGAACTGGCTTGGATTCCTGTGGATGAAATAATGGAACTTCCCTTATGGGAAGGGGATAGAATTTTCTTGAAGAAGTTACAAGAAGATAATGAAAAATTCTATATGACATATACATATACTGGTGAAAAATTGTCGGAAGTACTTGATTATATTGAAAATTCTGAGATTCTAGCAGAAAAATAAATAAAAACATAATGTACCAATAATGGGACAGAAAATGAGAACGCACTTGCTATACTGTGATTGTAAACAAAACAGATTCCATTCACAGTAGAGAGGTGCATGATTATGAGAATGATGAAAAAGACCGTATTTCCCATGTTGGTTGTAGTAGCAATATTGTTTATGATATTTAGCGTGCGTGCCAAAGGAAGCGAAAATGCAGAGCTAGATGCAAAAGAAGAACTTAGACTTGCAGAAGATTCTTATGTCAGACTGATTAGAGATCGCTTGGAGGAAGAAGGCTTTGCCTATGCAGGAGTGAATCTTTCCTGCGAAAGAACAGCAATCAGTAGTACATACACTGTTTATGTACATCATGCGCGTTTGAGTGAGTGCGATGCAGATGAATTAAGTGAGCTATTTGACAGCCTTCGCGTAGTACCTTATCCAGTAAAGTACGCCGACGTGGAATTTTGCCTACAAAAATAAACCTGCCGTAGGCGGCAGGAGTAGAGAGGAACTGTGATGGAAAAGAGAGCCTGTCCAAAACCTTATGAGGTGTATAAACACTTTAAAGGAAAGAGTTATCAGATTATTACTATTGCGAGTCATACGGAGACGGAAGAAGATTTAGTTATTTATCAGGCTTTGTATGCGCCGTATAAGGTGTATGCCAGACCTCTTGCTATGTTTATGGAGGAAGTTGATCATGAAAGGTATCCGGAAGCTACGCAGTTCTATCGCTTTGAAAAGCAAAAAGATAAAGTGAAGGAAAAGAAGGCTGGAAAGGGTCTGTTTTCTAGAAAAGATAAGGTAGCGGAAGACAGAGTACCAATCGTCTTAGAACCTATGTGCAGAAAGTTGCCGCATACACCCAAGGAGATGGTATTTGCAAAGGATGGCGCAAAAGAAGAGGGACTCCTCTTAGTAGATGCGTCTGATGAAACAGAATTTGTTCCCTATACGGAGGAAGAACTTCAAAAGACCAATACGCTGGCGATTCATCCAGGACTTTTGCAGTTTTTAGATGCGGAAGGGTATGCTGCAAAGTTAGAAGTATTATCTGAGCTAAAGAATAAACTTACCCCTGAACTTTTAACGCCCATGGAGTTATCTATGGGAATGGAACCGGGAGATGCATCGGTTGAGGAGCGTTATAGTAATTTAAGAGGGCAACTGCTTACAAAACAGAAGTTTGAAAAGAGCAGACCCTAGGGAAGGAGTGGTTTTGCAAAACTGGAAGATCACCTCAAAGGATTTTCTGATAATAGAAGTCTCTGCGGGAAAAAGAGACATTTGCGAGAACAGAAGTCACCAGAAAAAGAGAACATAGTGCAAGGAAGCATCTGATGTGTGCAGAAGATATGGAACAAGATAATCACCAGATAATATTAGAGGAGGCACTACCTCCTCTTTTAGCGTGGTACGAAAAGAATAGACGTATTCTTCCTTGGAGAGAAGATCCCACTCCCTACCATGTTTGGGTTTCTGAAATTATGCTGCAGCAGACTAGGGTGGAAGCAGTGAAGGGGTATTATACTCGTTTTATGGAAACATTGCCCACCGTTCAGTCACTTGCAGAAGCAGAGGAAGATATACTGAATAAGTTGTGGGAAGGACTTGGCTATTATTCCCGCGTAAGAAATTTAGGCAAAGCAGCAAGACTGGTGGAAGAACAATATGGTGGAATTATTCCAGATGTAGAGAGTGAGTTGTTAAAACTGTCGGGGATAGGAGTATACACAGCAGCCGCCATTGCATCTATTGCTTTTGGAAAGAATGCGGCAGCGGTGGATGGTAATGTGCTTAGGGTGATTACCAGACTTTTAGCGGATGATACAGATATTGGAGAGGATACATTCAAGAAGCGAGTGAAGGCTTTGTTAGAAAATGTTTATGAAAGCATTACAGAACATCAGCATCATACTAGCGTTGCGGGAAGGCTGAACCAGGCCTTTATGGATTTGGGTGCGACGGTCTGTCTCCCGAATAGTCAACCTAAATGTGACCTGTGTCCTATGGTGAGTTATTGTAAGGCTCATGCACAGGGAAAGGAACTGACCTATCCATGTAAAGCGCCGAAAAAAGAGCGAGTGATAGAGAAGAAGACAATTTTGCTAGTGCGAAAAGAAGGGAAAATCCTATTACACAAAAGACCGCCCCAAGGTCTTCTAGCAGGATTGTATGAGTTCCCAAACATTGATGGAAGATGCTCTGAAAAAAAGGTATTGTTGTACCTGAAGGAAAAAGGAATTTTAGCGGTTCGTATTCAGAAACTATCGGATGCCAAACATATATTTACCCACAAAGAGTGGCATATGACTGGTTATGAGGTTCGGATGGACGAGATCAGTGAGGAAGGTTTCCAAGCGGAAGAAGGGTACTTCTGGGTGAACCGGGAAGAATTGCAAAATAAATATGCGATGCCCTCAGCGTTCGGAAAATACATAAATTTGGTATAATGATATACAAGGGTCAAAAGCCTTGAAGACTCGGTGAGCTTGCTCACAAGAGTATTCAAGCGGCTTTATGACCCGCAAAAACATGAGAAAGGAGCCATTTTCGTAAGAAAATGCGCGGATTTCGAATGTTTTTAGAGATTTCGGGAATGCGAAGCAGGTCGAAATCTCGTGTATATTTTAACGAGCAACAAGCGAAGCGGTTGCGAGTCTTTGTGAAACGACAAGAATGTGGATGAAAAGAGCTTGCTCACAAGAGCCTTCGAAAGGTCTACCGCCATAGCACATATAATATTAAGGAGCGTTTACAAATGAAAATCTCAGATATTCTGGCAACAAAACAGCCTACACTTAGCTTTGAGGTGTTTCCTCCAAAAACTACAGAAGTATATGAAAGTGTGCTACAGGCTACCAATGATATTGCAGCATTAAAGCCAGATTTCATGTCTGTAACTTATGGTGCAGGCGGCGGAACTCGTCTGTATACTACAGAAATTGCTCAGAACATTAAAAATGCTGGTGTTCCTGCACTGGCACACTTAACCTGCGTTGGCGCTACAAAGGAAGGCATGAAGGCACATTTGGCAGACCTAAAGGCAGCAGGTATTGAGAATATTCTGGCACTCCGTGGAGATCTTCCCCAGGGAGTAGAGAATACAGATGGTTGGGAGTTCCAGCATGCCAGTGAACTGGTAGCGCAGATTAAGGAGTGCGGTGACTTCTGTATTGGTGGAGCTTGCTATCCAGAAACCCATCCAGAAGCAAAGAACAGTGCAGAAGATATTCAGAACCTAAAGAAGAAGGTGGATGCTGGCTGCAGCTTCTTAACTACCCAGATGTTTTTTGATAACAGCATTTTCTTTAATTATCTATACAAGATTCGTGAAGCAGGAATTCATGTTCCGATTGTAGCAGGTATCATGCCCGTAACCAATGCTAAGCAGATGGAGAGAATTTACAAGCTATCGCAGGCATTTCTTCCAAGAAGATTTGTGAACCTTCTTGATAAGTATGGAGATAATCCTAAAGCAATGAGACAGGCTGGTATTGCTTATGCAACGGATCAGATTATTGATTTGTTAGCGAGTGGTATTAACAATATTCATATTTATACTATGAATAAGCCTGGAAATGCGGCACTTCTGCAAAGCAGCCTCAGTGAAATTGTACCTTCCTGCAAGAAAGAAGCTTAATCGTGGACCATCCCATCCTTACATATACAAAAGATGCCAAGGAACTGGTTATTGATTCGAAAGAGGTGCTCAGATATCTTGGGTATGGCAGGGAGAAAATCACCGAGGAGGATAAAGCCATGGTGGAGAAGTTACTTCCAGAAGCGGTTTCGGTGATGCATCCCAGGGCGTGCTATGGAAGATATGAGCTTTCTTTTGACGAAGGGAATGTGATACAGCTTCCTTATGGAACGATTACCAGTCGCGACTTAACCAGGAATCTTATGGGGTGTCAGGAGTTATTTCTCTTCGCGGCAACCATTGGACCAGCCTTTGATACGCTGATTAAGAAGAAACGATTAACCTCTGTGGCAGAAGCCTGCGTGCTGCAGTCTGTAGGGGCAGCAGCGGTGGAGGACTTTGTTGAGAACCTTTGTGCCTTTTTATCACAAGAAGTACAAAAAGAAGGATATACAACAAGGCCGCGGTATTCTCCAGGATTTGGGGATGTTCCCTTAAATAATCAAGTGGGACTTTTTAAAACGTTACAGCCTGCTAAATATGCAGGTATTACACTGATGGATACGCTGATTATGGCGCCGGAAAAATCAGTGACAGCCTATGTGGGCATTATGAAAGAAAAATAACGGGAGAACGTAATGCATAAGTTAATGACAGTCATGGAGGCTGCAAAACAGGGATTTGTTTTTTTTGAAGGCGGCTGCGGTAGTATTCTGCAGGCAGCAGGTCTTGCACCAGGAGAACTTCCGGAAACCTGGAATCGTCTTCATCCCGAGATTATTCAAAAAATGCATTTTGACTATATGGCAGGTGGGGTCAATATTCTAAAGACCAACACTTTTGGCGCTAACTCTATGAAGTTTGGTGAAGAAGGGGAAGATAGTCTGGAGAACCTAATTCATCTTGCTATTGATAATGCACGTCATGCCATTAAAACCATTGAAAGTGGCAAGGACTTAGCAGGAAACGATTTATCTGCAGAGATACTTACTAAGGCAGATACGAATCACTATGTTGCTTTGGATGTTGGTCCCTTAGGAAAACTCTTAAAGCCATTAGGTGATTTGGCATTTGATGATGCTGTTGAAATATTTAAAAAGACGATTCAGATTGGTGCGGCATATGGTGTTGATTTGATTCTTATCGAAACCATGAATGATCTCTACGAGGCTAAGGCTGCTATTTTGGCAGCAAAAGAGACCTGTGATCTACCCATCTTTTTGACGACAGCTTATGACGAGTCAGCGAAGCTATTAACTGGTGCGTCTCCTATGACGGTAGTCGCTACCGCAGAAGGGTTGGGCGTGTCGGCGGTTGGCGTGAATTGCTCTTTAGGACCGGATCAGATGGTTCCTATTGTGGAAGAATTATACAGATATGCCTCCATTCCAGTGATTGTGAATCCTAATGCAGGTCTTCCTAGAACAGAGAATGGAAGAACTATTTATGATGTTACGCCTGAGTTATTCACGAAGTCGATGCAGGTATTGGCGGAAAAAGGCGGACGCATTTTAGGTGGATGCTGTGGAACAACCCCCGCGCACATTGGTGCCATGATTGCGGGTATGGATTCGCTTACGCCGCAGGCAGTCACAGAGAAAAATGACACAATTATTACTTCATATACCCATGGCGTTGTTTTTGGTAAGCGTCCCATTTTGATTGGCGAGCGTATCAATCCTACGGGAAAGAAGAAGTTTAAGGAAGCCCTTAGAAATCACGATATTGATTATATTCTGCAGGAAGGACTGACCCAGCAGGAGAAGAAGGCTGATGTTTTGGACGTGAATGTTGGTCTTCCGGAGATAGATGAACCTTCCATGATGGAAGAGGTCATCTATGAACTGCAGGCTGTTACGGACCTGCCCTTACAGATTGATACTACCAATGTAGAAGCTATGGAACGAGCGCTTCGCCATTATAATGGAAAACCGATGGTTAATTCCGTGAATGGTAAGCAGGAGGAAATGGATAAAGTATTTCCCTTGGTAAAGAAGTATGGTGGTTTGCTGGTTGCATTAACCATAGATGAAGCAGGGATTCCGGAAACTGCAGAAGGTAGAATTGCCGTTGCGGAGAAAATTTATAAAGAGGCCGCAAAATACGGCATTAAGGCAAAGGATATCATTATTGATCCATTAGCCATGAGTATCAGTGCTGATCCAAGGTCAGCATTAGTTACTTTGGATGCACTAAAGGGGATCAAAGACAGATTAGGCGGATTAACCAGTTTAGGTGTGTCCAATATTTCTTTTGGACTTCCAAGCAGAGAACTGGTGACTTCTTCCTTCTTTATGATGGCTTTGCAGAATGGATTAAATGCAGCGATTATGAATCCTTCTTCTGCAGAAATGAAGAAGATTTATTATACATTTATGGCATTAGCGGCCATTGATGAGAATTGTACAGAATACATTGAATATGCGACAACACTACCTGCCGTAGCAGTGGTAGCTGCGCCCGCCGCTGGAGAAGTCAAAACAGGAACGGATACTACCGCACCCGGAGAACAAGATCCATTAGTAACCGCTGTAGTAAAAGGCCTCAAAGAGCGAAGCGCCGCACTCACAGAAGAGTATGTGAAGACAAAGACGGCAATGGATATTATCGATGGCATGTTGATTCCTGCGTTAGATATCGTTGGAAAAGGCTTTGAAGAAAAGAAAATGTTCCTGCCCCAGCTTCTGATGAGTGCGGAAGCGGCGTCGGCAGCCTTTGATGTGATTAAAGCAAGCATGGCAGCGCGGGGAGCAGAGCAAGAGAAAAAGGGCAAGATTGTTATTGCCACAGTAAAGGGTGATATTCATGATATTGGAAAGAATATCGTGAAAGTTTTATTGGAAAATTATGGATTTGATGTAATCGATTTGGGAAAGGATGTTCCGCCAGAGTTAATTGTTGAGACAGTAAAGAAGGAAGATGTACATTTCGTGGGATTATCGGCGCTTATGACTACGACTGTGCCTGCCATGGAAGAAACAATCAAGCAGTTAAAGGAAGCGGGATTAGATGCGAAGGTATGCGTTGGCGGAGCAGTGCTTACGCAGGAATATGCAGATATGATTCATGCAACATGGTATGCAAAAGATGCCATGGAAACGGTGCGTATCGCAGAAGAGTTCTTTGCATCATAAAAAAGAGCGGGAGCATTCCCGCTTTTTAAGTTCGCATGATATACTAAAAATGTGTGCTGTAGAACACGGCACAGGAAAAAATGAGGAAAGGGAAGAAGTATGGGATTATTTGATAAGAAGTACTGTGATATTTGTGGAGAAAAGATTGGGCTGTTGGGCAATAGAAAGCTTTCGGATGGTAATATGTGTAAGGATTGTGCTCGCCTTTTATCTCCCTGGTTTTCAGAAAGAAAGCAGAGTACAGTTGAAGAAATTAAAGGACAGTTAGCATATCGTGAAGCAAATAGGGATATTGTAAGAACATTCCATGCAAGTCGATCCTATGGAGAAGGAACGAAGCTTCTGATTGATGATGCACAGGGGCTTTTCCTGATTGCAAGAACGAATAGTTTGGTGGATGAGAATCCAGATGTAGTTGCGCTTCGAGACATTATTTCTGTAAGTGGTGGTTGTGATGAACATAGAATGCAGCACCATGATCCCAATGAGCAGCCTGGACAGCCCCCCAGATATGAGTACTCTTATGATTTTAAGATTGTGATTAATGTAAATCATCCGTACTTTGATGATATGCGATTTAATCTGAATAGAAGTTCTATTAAGACAGGGGAAGTTCGTCCTGGTGACCCGATTCCTATGACTGGAATGAATGGTGCAGGCCCTCGACCTGGTGCAGGCATTGTACATGCTGCGCCTTCTGCAGGCCCCAGACCCGGAGCTCCTGTTACGGCAGCAGGTCCTCGCCCTGGTGCACCTGGAAGACCGGCTATGGCAGGCCCTCGACCTGGAACTCCCACTCCTGGAGGTAGACCGAATACCGTGGCAGGTCCTAGACCTGGCGTGGCAGCAGGTCCCCGTCCCGGTGCGCCAGCACCCGGAAGACCACAGCCCGCACCTGCACCGACAGCACCTATGCCGCCGCATGTGGATTTCCGTGGTATGGAGGAATATGAAGTATATAGTCAAATGATGGCGGAAGTTGTAAATGCCCTTACTCCCGGTGTTGGCTGGCAGTAGGCTTGTAAACTCTTTTTGTGTAAAAAATACAAAAAAGAGACTGTAAATTGAGAAAAAATAAATAAAATTCCAACTGTTATGCAAAATCATTTGGTGATAAAATGACTAATGCATGCAAGGGGAGTCTCATTGATTTTACTGAAGTGCATCCTAGAATATGGGATGCATTTTTATTGGATATAGATTATGAAACGTGAAAATAGAAGAAAAGTTAGATTATTTGTGGAAGAACTCCACCATCCATTTAAATTTCCAGGAGGATTTTTTCATCTCCTTTTTCCAGTCGCATTTTTCTACTTGGAATTAGTCTTTACACTCTCAACAGTTGGTATTCACAGTTTTGTGAATGTGTTGCAGATGTTATTTTTTTCCATTACCACAGGTGCAGTTTTTCTGCTATTAACCACCTTAGCGAAGAATAAGATTGTAAATCGCATTTTAAAGGCATTCTTTTTATTCGCCTTTTCTTTTCTGTTTGGCGTAATCTATTTAAGTTACTGCGAATATCAGATGTTTTATGACTTAAATACGATGTTTGCCGGTGCTGGTGGTATTTTTGAGTACATGCATGAGATTAAGATTATTGTGTTTAATCCCAGTGGTATCACCCATTTATTGCTTATTTTCTTACCTTTTATTCTTTATGTAGTCTTTGGTATTGGACGTAAACTTGATCCTGCGGAAGGCGTGCATGCACCGCAGCGTGTTTTGTTTGTACTTTGGACAGGCTGTGCCATTTTGCTTTCTGTTATTTTCGTTTCTATCAGCAAGGATAGTCGATTTATCTATAAAGATAACTTTTCCTTTGAACAAGGTATTTCCAGGTTCGGTCTTTTGAAAAGTTTGCAGATGGAGTTCACGAGAGGAAGTCTTAGTAAGGATGAAACGCTGGGATTCTCGGAGTATGCAGATTTGGGAGAAAACCAGGAGAACGAGACGCCTGATGTAGATATTTCTTTAGAAGGATCCGTTTCTGACAACCTTGTTGTAGAAGACATCCCAGAAGAAGAGAAGCCGAAAGAGTATGGATACAATAAATTAGATATTGATTTTTCCGCCTTGGCTGCCGCAGCAGACAGTGAGGAATTAGCAACCTTGGATAACTATGTAGCTGGACAGAAGGCTTCCAAGCAGAATGAATATACAGGCCTCTTTGCGGGAAAGAATCTGATCTTTATCTCTGCGGAAGCATTCTCAGCAGAAGCAATCGATGAAAGATTCACGCCGACTCTTTATCGTCTGGCAACGAAAGGTATACAGTTTACGGATTACTATCAGCCGGCTATCTGCGGAACCACCGGCGGGGAGTTCCATAATATCATGGGAATGCTATCTGTTGATGGCGGTACGTCCATGAAGGAAGCCGCAAATAATTTTAATTATTACACCATGGGTTATCAGCTTTCCAAACTTGGTTACAGTGGAAGAATGATTCATAATGGTCAGCTGACATTTTATGATCGAAATATTACCCATGAAACCTTAGGATATCCGGAAGGCTTTCTTGCCATGGAGAATGGTCTGTCATCCATCGTTGATCAGAATGCACCTTATAGTGATATTTCCATGATGAAAGCAACCCTGCCGCTTTATTTTGATAGGCAGCCCTTTAATTTGTATTACATGTCCTGCAGTGGACATAGTCCGTACAAGGAAAGCAACTCTTTTGCAAGAAGAAATCTTGCACTAGTGGAGCAATTAGATTGTTCCGATACGTTGAAATATTACTTCTCCACACAGATTGAATTTGATATGTCCTTAGAAGTTACCTTGCAGATGTTAGAGGAGGCTGGACTATTAGATGATACGGTAATTGTTATTTCTTCAGATCATTTTCCTTATGGTTTAGATGATGGAAGTGAAGAAGAGTCTCGTATTGCGGAATTGTATGGTCTTCCCTCTGTAGACGATGTGATTACTCGTGATCATAACAGACTCATTATCTGGAGCGGATGCCTGGAAGATATGGATCCCATCGTGGTAGATACTCCTGTGGAGAGTACGGATATTCTTCCGACTTTGCTGAATCTATTTGGTATTGAATTTGATTCCAGATTACTTCCGGGAAGAGATGTGTTCTCTGACAGAGAGCCATTAGTATATTTCACTACAGGTGATTGGAAGACGGACAAGGGAACTTATGTTGGTGGTGTATTTACGCCAGTGGAAGGTGTTACTGTTCCAGAGGATTATGTGGATAGAATTAAGGCCGTTGTTCGGGATAAGCTGACCTATTCCAAAGGTGTTCTACACAATGACTACTTGAAGCATGTGTTCCCTGAAGCGTATGAAGAACGTGAATCTTATCTGACAAAATGGATGGATGAACAGCAGACGGAGCCGGCTGTGGAGGAAGTACCTGTGGAGGAACCAAAGCAGGAAGAAATGGAAGAAGAGCAGACCACTGTGGATGAGGGAATTATTCAGGATTCTGAATCGGAAGTAATTGAAACAGAATGATCGGTTTCTTAGATTAAAACGGTGGGATCAAGAGGGTTGTTATGAAACAGAGAGTATCGAAATTTCAAACATTTATGTATTATGGGCTATTACCACTGGCACTTCTCTGGGAGGAAATTCTTCTCCTTACAGCCACAGCGGGGGTATATAATTTTATTAGCGTTCTTTACATGATGTTTTTCTCTGTGGCTCTTGGTGGTGTTTTTTTTCTGCTATCAACGTTATTCAAAAGTGTAAAATGCAATAGAGTGTTCCGACTTATTTGGCTTATTGCTTTTGCCTTTTTGTTTAGTATTATTTATCTTTGCTATACAGAGTATGGCATCTTTTATGACTGGAAAACCATGACTGCTGGAGCAGGTGGTATTACAGAGTATGTCGATGAAATCAATATGATGGTCTTTAGCCCTAAGGGGATGACCCATCTGATCCTTTGCTATGTTCCTGTATTTTTCTATATTGTTTGGGGTATGATTCTGCACAAGGACAACTTGATTGCAGCAGGTGCCACCAGAAGAATTCATGTGTTTGAAGGTATGCTTGCCAGTGTTTTTATTGGCTGGATGCTTCTAGCAAATCATGAGGCAGACTGGTCACTTTATACGACGGAATATACTTTTGCAGAAGCTGTTCCTCGTTTTGGACTGATGCATAGTCTTCAAAAGGATATTTTCCATGCGATTACAGAAAAAGCTGGTTTGGGTGGAAGTATGAGTTTTTCTGGAGTTGCTTCTGGGACGAAGCCTGAAACGACAAACACAGAGGAAGAGATTGTAGTAGTTGAAACTATTTCAGAAAATGAGGTAAGCGTTTCTGAAAATACAGTGTCTGAAAATGAGATCGTGGAAGTGCAGGAAGAACTTCCAATTGTGTACGAACCTAATGTCTTGGATATTGATTTTGAAGCATTAGCAGAGGGGGCAAATGCAAACCTTGCCAACCTAGACTATTATGTTGCTTCTTTGGAACCTTCCATGAAAAATGAATATACTGGTTTGTTTGCAGGGAAGAATCTGATTTTTATCACAGCAGAGGCATTTTGTGCAGAGGCTGTTGATGAGAAATTGACACCAACCCTATATCGTATGGCGACAAAGGGAATTCAGGTGGCAGATTATTATCAGCCAGCAGGAGCAGGTACCACCGGTGGAGAATATCAGAATGTGTTTGGACTTCTTTGCACGGATGGTGGGGCATCCTTTAAAGAAACGGCGACCCATTTGAATTACATGACCTTAGGTACTCAGCTTACCAGACTAGGGTACAGTGGATGTACATTTCATAATGGTTCATTAACCTATTATGACAGACATTTGACCCATGTGAATATTGGTTATCCTGATGGCTATATGGCTACCGGGAATGGTTATGAAAATCTGGTGGAGAAAGGAAAGAATACCTATGATACGCAGTTGATGGCAGCAACGCTGCCTCTGTATATGGATAAACAGCCCTTTAATTTGTATTACATGTCAATCAGTGGGCATAGTCCATATAGCCCTTATGGCAATAAGTTTGCAGGGGCACATTACCAGGAGATGGGAGACCTTCCCTATTCTGACATGGTTAAGGGATACCTCTCTACCCAGATGGAGTTAGATGCCGCCATGGAACTTACAATCCAGATGCTTGAGGATGCTGGTATTGCGGATGATACGGTAATTGTGATTAGTGCGGATCATTTTCCTTATGGATTAAAGTCTGATACAACGGGCAATACCTATTTGGAAGAACTATATGGACAGCGCATAGAAAATGATTTCATCCTGAATCATAATAGGCTGATTATTTGGAGTGGCTGTTTGGAAAAGGAAGAGCCTATTGTGGTGGATAGTCCAGTATGTAGTATTGATGTATTACCTACACTGTTAAACTTGTTTGGTGTGGAGTATGATTCAAGACTTCTGCCAGGAAGGGATATTTTCTCTGACCAGGAAGCGATTGTGTTCTTTACCAATTATCATTGGAAAACGGATTTGGGAACGTTTGCAGGATCTTTTGTACCTAATGAAGGTGTGGAAGTGCCAGATGGCTATGTGGATCGGATTAAGGCCATTGTAAAAGACAAGGTTACCTTCTGTAAGGGAGCCCTTTGGTATGACTATTACAGACACGTCTTTGGACAGCAGGTTGCAGAGGAAGAAGCAGAAGCGGCAAAAGCTGGTACTAGCCAAGAAGAGATAAATCAAGAAGGGGCAAATGATTTGCCGAATGCTGCAGAAGAAAATGAAGCAGAGAACATTGAGTCGGAAGAAGAGTAGTCCCTTGTAACAAACGTAGTATTTTTATATAATTATATTTGTATTTTTATGAAATTTTCTATGGAGGAACCGAGAAATGTACACTTTAGAAGACATCAGCAGTGTTGATCCCGAAATTGCAGAAGCGATCGTTGCAGAACAGAACCGTCAGAACAATCACATCGAGCTTATTGCTTCCGAGAACTGGGTAAGCAAGGCCGTAATGAGCGCTATGGGAAGCGTTCTTACGAACAAGTATGCAGAAGGCTACCCTGGAAAGAGATACTATGGTGGATGCGGATGTGTTGATGTTGTAGAGACTCTGGCAATTGAAAGAGCAAAAGAACTTTTTGGTTGTGAGTATGCCAATGTTCAGCCTCATTCTGGTGCGCAGGCTAATCTTGCAGTGCAGTTTGCAATTTGTAAGCCTGGCGATACCATTATGGGTATGAATCTTGATCATGGCGGACATTTAACCCATGGTTCACCGGCAAACATTTCTGGTACCTATTTCAATATTGTTCCTTATGGTGTAAATGATGATGGTTTTATCGATTATGATAAGCTTCGTGAGATTGCATTAGAGTGTAAGCCCACCATGATTATTGCTGGTGCTTCTGCATATGCAAGAACCATCGATTTCAAAAAGTTTAGAGAGATTGCAGATGAGGTTGGTGCAGTTCTTATGGTGGATATGGCTCACATTGCAGGTTTGGTTGCAACAGGTCTTCATCCTTCACCTATTCCTTATGCAGATGTTGTTACCACAACTACCCACAAGACCCTTCGTGGACCTCGTGGTGGATTAATTCTTTCTAATGCAGAAACAGCTAAGAAGTATAACTTTAATAAGGCTGTATTCCCTGGAATTCAGGGTGGTCCTTTAATGCATGTTATTGCAGCAAAGGCTGTATGCTTTAAAGAAGCACTTTCTGATGATTTCAAGAAGTATTGCCAGGGTATCGTAGACAATGCACAGGCTCTCGCAAAGGGCTTAATGAGCAGAGATATTAAGATTGTGTCTGGTGGAACAGATAACCATTTGATGTTAATGGATCTTATTCCTTACGGACTGACTGGTAAGGAAATCGAGAAACTGTTAGATGAGGCACACATTACTGCTAACAAGAATACCATTCCTAACGATCCTCAGTCTCCTTTTGTAACCAGCGGTATTCGTTTAGGTACCCCTTCTGTAACCAGCCGTGGTATGAACACAGAAGATATGGACAAGATTGCAGAGGCTATTTCCTTAATCGTTAAGGGTGGCGCTGATAATGTTCCTGCAGCAAAGGCAATTGTTTCTGAACTTACTGCAAAGTATCCTCTTGTATATTAATGACAAACACTGGACTGACAGACTTTTGTAGCTGTCAGTCTTTTTATGAAAAATGTTTTTGAAAGTAAACATTCATGGGGGCAATTCATTTTCGCGGCAGGTGCTGCAAAGGTGAGTTGCCCGTCCCTATGAAATAGAAAGAACGAAGGTAGGAAAGAATTATGCGTAAATTAACAGAAATCCGCTGGCATGGTCGTGGTGGACAGGGCGCTAAAACGGCAGCGCTTCTTTTAGCCGACGTTGCCTTCCAGAGCGGTATGCATGTGCAGGGTTTCCCTGAGTATGGTCCGGAACGAATGGGAGCACCCATTACTGCATTTGACCGTATCAGTGACAGCCCTATTCGTGTGCACAGTAATATTTATGAGCCCGATTTTGTTGTAGTGGTTGATGAAACATTATTGCATAGTATTGATGTCACTGCAGGCCTTAAGAAGGATGGTGCAATCTTAATCAATACGGAACGTAATGCAGAAGAACTTCTTCCACTTTTAAATGGTTATGAAGGAAGAGTATATACCATCAATGCAAAGGATGTATGTATGCGTACGCTTGGTAAGTACTTCCCGAATACTCCTATGCTTGCTGCAATTGTGAAGATTTCAGGGGTGATTCCTGAAGGCGAGTTCCTGTCCCAGATGGAAGAGTCCTTAAGACATAAATTTGCAAAGAAGCCGGAAGTGCTTGATGGAAATATGAAAGCACTGAAACTGGCTCTTTTGGAGGTAAGATAATGGCACTTGATGCAAAACATATTAACGATACAACCAAGTGGCAGGATTTAACAGAAGGTTTAAAAATCTTTGAGCCTGCTACCAGTAAGATGTTTGAAACTGGTGAATGGAGAACCAAGACACCAGAAATTGAGGAAAGCAAATGCAAGCAGTGTCTGCTTTGTGTTCCCTTCTGTCCAGATAGCTGTATTCCCGTAGAGGATGGAAAACGCGGTAACTTTGACCTTATGCATTGTAAAGGCTGCGGAATCTGTGAGAAAGCATGTCCTTTTGGCGCAATCTCAATGCGTGATGGAAAGTAGTTTTTCTGAAATTTTAGAAATTGATTGGAGTATTGACAATGAGTATTAAAGATAGAATGTCGGGAAATGAGGCACTTGGTGTTGCTATCCGTCAGATTAACCCGGATGTTATGCCTGCGTTCCCTATTACCCCCAGTACAGAGGTTCCTCAGTTTGTATCTACTATGATTGCCAATGGGCAGATCGATACAGAGTTTATCCCTGTAGAAAGCGAACATAGTGCCATGAGTGCGGCAATGGGTAGTGAAGCAGCTGGTGCAAGAACGATTACGGCAACCTCTTCCTGTGGTCTTGCCCTTATGTGGGAAGTTCTCTATGTTGCAGCTTCCTCCAGACTTCCTCTTGCTATGTGTGTTGTAAACCGTGGTCTTACTGGTCCTTTAAATATCAACGCAGAGCACTCTGATTCCATGGGTGCAAGAGATTCAGGTTGGTTACAGATTTATGCAGAGAATAACCAGGAAGTATATGACAATATGCTGCAGGCATATCGTATTGCGGAGCACAAGGACGTACGTCTTCCCATTATGATTTGCCAGGATGGTTTCATTACCTCTCACGCAGTACAGGATATTGAATTAAATGAAGATGAGCCTATGCGTAAGTTCGTAGGAAAGTATGAGCCAGAACATTATCTGTTAAAGAAAGATGAACCTATGGCTATGGGACCCTACGCAAACTCTCCATTCTGTATGGAAGCAAAGCGTGCCCAGGCAGAAGGTATGGCACAGGCAAAGAGAGTCATCCTTGAGGTTGCAAAGGAATACGAGGCAATCACTGGAAGATCCTATGGTTTCTTTGAAGAGTACAATATGAAAGATGCTGAAGTTGTGCTTGTATGTATGGGTAGCGCCTGCGGAACCATTAAGGACGCGGTGGATGAACTTCGTGAGCAGGGCATCAAAGCAGGTTTAATCAAGGTTCGTGTATTCAGACCCTTCCCTGGTGAGGAACTTGCTAAGGCATTAGAAGGCGCAAAGGCTGTAGCAATTATGGATCGTGCAGAAAGCTACTCCACCAATGGTGGTCCTTTAGGCAGTGAGTTAATGGCAGCTATGTATCGTAATAAGAACACAGCAGAGGCAGTAAATCTTATGTACGGTTTGTCTGGACGTGATTTGACTGTGTCTCAGGTGAAGGATATTTACGGTGATCTTGTAGAGATGATTACAAAACCTGAGAAGAATCGTGCGTATCGTTATATCGGTCTTCGTGAGTAATCAGTAGCAACATTTGAGAGGATAAACAATGGAAACAACATTTGATTTTAAAGAAATCCAGGGAAGAGAAGAGAGATTGGCTCCTGGTCATCGTATGTGTGCTGGTTGTGGCGGTACTATTACGGTTCGTAACGTATTAAAAGCACTTCATCCCGGCGATAAGGCTGTTGTAGGTAATGCTACCGGATGTCTGGAAGTATCCACCTTTATGTATCCTTTTACCGCCTATGAAGATAGCTATATTCATAATGCTTTTGAAAATGCTGGAGCAACTTTATCTGGTGTAGAAACAGCATACAATGTATTAAAACGTCAGGGCCGCATTGATGAGACTTATAAGTTCATTACCTTTGGTGGTGATGGTGGTACTTATGATATCGGTTTGCAGTCCTTATCTGGTGCTATGGAACGTGGTCATGACATGGTTTATGTCTGCTATGACAATGGTGCTTATATGAATACTGGTACCCAGCGTTCTTCTGCAACGCCCATGTATGCAGATACAACGACGACACCTTCTGGCTCTATGAGTAATGGTAAGCCCCAGTATCGTAAGGATTTAGCAGCTATTATGGCAGCACACAATATTCCCTATGTTGGACAGACAACCCTCATTGGAAATATGAAGGACCTGTATGTAAAATCTGAGAAGGCCATTTATACTCCTGGTCCTGCATTCTTAAATGTTATGGCACCTTGCCCTCGTGGATGGAGATATGATGCACCAGACATCATTGATATCTGTAAAATGGCAGTAGAGACTTGCTACTGGCCTTTATTCGAAGTTGTGGAAGGTAAGTGGATTCTGAACTACAAGCCTAAGAATAAACTTCCTATTGAAGATTTCCTGAAGAGTCAGGGAAGATTTAAACATTTGTTTAAGCCTGGCAATGAATATCTTATTGAAGCATTCCAGAAAGAGTTAGATAGAAGATGGGAAGAACTTCTAAAGAGATGTGAGGCATAAGGATTGATTAGTACGCGAAGTGATGGTGAGGGGCTGTCACTTCGTTTGTGTTTGTGAGGTAGGAGATAATGTTACCCAAGGACCCAGAAATGCTTTATAGCATGATTAATTTAAAACTGCGCGATCAGTATAGCAGTCTGCATGCACTTTGCGATGACATGGATGAAGATGAGGAAGCCATTGTTAATTCGCTGCAGGAAGCAGGATATGTTTATGATGCAGATGGAAACCGATTTATGCCGGCAGCGGCTCTAGCAAAAGAAGAAAAGACCGAAGTAAGTGTAAGTGAAACGCAGGAAGAGGAGACTCCTATTATTCCTGAAGTGTCACCCTATAAGAGAGTGCTCCTTATTGTAAATCCCCGCAGTGGTGTTACGAAAAAAGGGGCAGCACTCAATGATATTATTATCACATTTTCAGAGCACGGCTATGAAACCACAGTTTGCTTTACCAGAAAAGCAGGAGATGGAACGCAGCTGGTACTAGATCACGCTAATGAAGCAGTTGATATTATCTGCTGTATGGGCGGCGATGGTACCCTAAATGAAATGATTACAGGTGCCAGAAAAATTAACTGGACCAAACCTATGGGATATATTCCGGCTGGTTCTACCAACGATTTCGCGGCCAGCAGAGGGATCCCTGTAGACCCAGCGGCAGCAGCGGAACGAATCATGACAGGTGAAGTGCACTATATGGACCTTGGGGAGTTTAATGGGCGTACCTATGTGTATACGGCGGCCAATGGACTTTTTTCTTCCACAACCTATACCACACCCCAGTCCTTTAAGAACCGTTTGGGACATTTCGCATATGTCCTGGAAGCGGCTAAAGATGTGTTTACCTTTAAGCCAGTGCATTTAAAAGTAGATACTGGTGAGGAAGTATTTGAAGGAAAATATATCTTCACTTCTATCTGTAATACCTTTTCTATGGGCGGCGTTATGAGCTTAGAGAAAGCAGGGGTAGATTTCAGCGATGGCTTGTTTGAAATGATTTTGGTAGAGCATCCCTCTGATCCTATCGAACTTCATACCACCGTGCAGGCGTTAGTTAACCAAAACTTTGAACACAAGAGCATTACTATCCGCAAAATCTCTCATGCCACCATTTATAACGAAGAGGCTCTAGACTGGTCCCTAGATGGTGAGCGCGGAAAAGGAATGCAGGAGAACAGCTTCCGTGTCCTTCATAAGGCCGTTGCGCTGATTTACTAAATAGCCTTTTTCGTATAATTTCATTCACGCTATTTTCGGAGTCCTATTCAATCTCTCCGAAATACGTAGACTCGTATTTCTTTTTGAGATAAATCGATTTTTCCGAAATGCGTAGACAGGTGTTTGCTTCGAAGGAATATGTTTTTGACTGAGAAGTAAACACCTGTCTTAGCATTGAGTATCTATTCCTCAGTCCCCCTGTCTTAACATTGAGTCGCGCATTAAGTCATTCCTTATGAGCTCGCATAATCTCTATTTTGCATTGAGCCTTTGTCCCATTTCCTGTATAATATAACTATCTTTGTAACATAACGATGATTATAAGAGCTGGCAGTAGAACTGTTCTGACTGACCAGTTAGAAAAGGGGGTTATGTAGCTATGAAGATTACTTTTATTGGTGCGGATCACGAGGTTACCGGTTCCTGCCATTACCTAAATGTCGCTGGAAAGCACATCTTGGTGGATTATGGTATGGAGCAGGGAGTCAATATGTTCGAAAACATGCCACTACCTGTGGATGAAGCGCAGATTGACTACGTTCTGTTAACCCACGCACACATCGACCATTCAGGTCTTCTTCCCTTATTGTATGCGAGAGGCTTTCGTGGACAAATCCTTGCTACGGAGGCAACGGTAGATTTGTGTTCCATTATGCTTCGTGACTGTGCTCATATCCAGATGCAGGAAGCAGAATGGAAGAATAGAAAACTGAAAAGAAGTGCTGGTAATCAGCCCATTGAGCCTCTATATACAATGGAGGATGCAGATGGTGCGATTCGCAGACTAGTACCGATTCCCTATGAAGATATCGTAGATGTCTGCGAAGGTGTTAAGATTCGGTTCCGTGATGTCGGTCATCTTTTGGGGTCTGCTTCGATTGAAGTATGGGCAACAGAAGGGGATGTTACTAAAAAGATTGTATTCTCTGGTGATATCGGAAATAAGAAAGGAACACTCATTAAGGATCCTTCTTATGTTGAGGAAGCAGACTATGTAATCATGGAGTCTACCTATGGTAACAGACTGCATACGGATGTGCGTCCAGACTATGTGAAAGAACTGGCTAATATTATTTCTGATACGCTTGGAAATGGTGGAAACGTGGTTATTCCTTCCTTTGCAGTAGGACGAACCCAGGAGATTCTTTATTATATTCGTGAGATTAAGGAGCAGGATCTGGTACCAGAATTAGGTGACTTCCCTGTCTATGTAGATAGTCCATTGGCTGTAGAAGCTACTGGTGTATTCCAGAAGAATATTCGAAACTGCTTTTCGGAAGAGGCTTTAGCGCTTGTAAAGCAGGGCATTAATCCCATTACTTTTAGCAATCTGAATCTATCTATTACTTCAGAAGAATCCAAAATGATTAATATGGATGATGAGCCGAAGGTAATTATTTCTGCTTCTGGTATGTGTGAGGCTGGTCGTATCAGACATCATCTAAAGCACAATCTGTGGCGCCCAGAATGTACGATTTTATTTGTAGGATACCAGGCAAATGGTACCCTGGGACGTGGCATTATTGATGGAGAGAAGGAAGTCAGACTCTTTGGAGAAACGATTCTTGTTAGAGCTAATGTTGCAACCCTTGCAGGTATGAGTGGACATGCAGATAAGAATGGTCTATTAGAGTGGGTGAATGCTATTAAGAAAAAGCCAACAAAGGTCTTTGTAGTGCATGGTGAGGCTTCTGTGGCAGAATCTTTCACCGAGTGTCTTATTCATGAGTATGGATATGATGCCTATGCGCCTTATTCCGGAACTCGCTTTGATTTACTCACGAATACACTGGAATATGTTACCAAGGGTGTTCCCATCAAGAAAAAAGCAATTCATGTATCCGACATTTTCCATCGCCTCCTGGCTGCTGGTCAAAGATTGCTTGATGTTATTAAGAGAAATCAGGGCGGTACTAATAAAGATCTTATTAAGTTTACAGATCAGATTAATTCTCTCTGTGATAAGTGGGATAGGTAGTATAAATAATGGCTTCGGAGAATCTCCGAAGCCATTGCTTTTAAGAAAGAATAGTTGTTTATTATTTACTCTGCTTGTAAGGGGGATTAGCAGGATGTCCACCTTTGAGTTTCTGCATTCCGCGCTGGTTAGCATCTTTGCTGTTTTTCCAATCTGCATCTTTGTTCAGATAATCAAATTTTTCTACGAGCCAGCTAACATCTTCCTGCAATCTGTCTAAGTTCTTTTCCATTAAGGGAATCATAGCATCATAAAAATCCTGCAGTTCTTTGCCGGACAGTCGTTTGTCTGCGCCTTCGCAGAGATCACCAAAGTGTGATAAGCAGAATCCTTTGCTGTTTAATACCTTCTGCTTAAATTCGGGATCTTGTTTGTAGAGTATGAAGAAGGTATCCATGTACCGCTCAAATATTTCGCCGTTATGATTGCAGATGTAGCAGGAATCCTTTGTTTCTCTTAACCATCCAACCAGAGGGTTGTCAGAACTTCCTTTACTACGAAGCTTATCAGCAAAGCTTTTTTTGCCAGGGACGAAACCAGCCGTTTTTTTGTGAAAGTCGCTTCGGATTTTCATGTAGTGCGTTTTGAGAATCCAAGCATTGCCAAGGGTATTGCCGTAATCAAACATTTTTTTGAAGTGCGCACGACAAAAACCTTCACGGTCAGTGATTTCACGAACATCACTTTCCATGTAGGAGGCACAGGATCCGAGGACAAAGTCTATCTGGTCCTTTTCCAGTTCATCCTCGATAAAACAAAAAGGGCATTCATCCTGGGCATTGATGGCATCATTTAAGGGGATGGTATATAGCTTTTCTTTCATTTTTAAAGTTCCCTTCTGCAATAATTGCGGTATCCAAGTCACTGGAAAGGTTAGAAAATATTATAGAATAATGATACCCTCCCATAAAAAAAGCGTCAATTACAGCTTTGAAAATCCTGTGAAATAAATGGAAAACACAAGAAATATGGTAAAATAAAAAGGATTGACGAGGTTTTATATGAAAAAAAGACTAATTAGTATATTAATCGCGCTAACAACATGTCTTTCCTTGTGCTTTTGTGGTACATCGCCGCAGGCAGAGGAACAGGTGAATTTACCAGATAGTGGCGCAGATGTAGCGGAGCAGCCGGAAGAATCTGATGAAGTGGAACCTGAGGAATATTATCCCCCTGCTGTTCGTAGTGACTTGGCCGAAGGAGCATTCTCATACAATGACGATGTTACAGTGAATTATTATGAAATACAGTATAGGGAGAAGAGTATGAATGATGGATTAACCTTCGCTTCGCAACTACAGGTGGGTTGGAACCTTGGAAATACTTTTGATGCATTTATTGCAGATGACGATGTGGTAGGAGCAGGTTTATCATGTGAAACATCCTGGGTGGGGATTGGAACATCCAGAGATATGATTGATGCAGTGAAGTCTGCAGGTTTTTCAACCATTCGTATACCGGTTTCATGGCATAATCATTTGGAAGAAGATTTAACGATTAAAAAAAGATGGCTAGATCGTGTGCAGGAAGTTGTTGATTACGCAATCTCTGCAGATTTATATGTCATTCTGAATATTCACCATGATAATGATAAAAGCTATGATTACTATTTCTATCCTGATAGTGAACACAAAGACATCTCAGAGAAGTATATAGCTTCTATTTGGGGACAGCTTGCTGAAAGATTTAAAAATTATGATGAGCATTTGATTTTTGAATCATTGAATGAGCCAAGACTAATTGGAACGAATGTGGAGTGGAATCTTACGAATGCAGCGGAGTGTCGTGATGCCTGTGAAACTATCAGTTATCTGAACCAGGTGTTTGTGGACACAGTGCGGGCTACGGGCGGAAACAATGCAGACAGATATCTTCTTGTGCCTGGATATGCTGCCAGTGTGGATGGGGCACTACGAGCAGAATTTGTGGTTCCCAAAGACAGTGCAGAAAATCGTATCATGATAGAGACCCACGCTTACTCACCTTATGACTTTGCATTGCAGTCTGGAGGTAAGAAGGTTTTTGGAGATGCAGAGAAGGCATTTATTGATCAGATGTTTGATTCTCTTTATGACAGATTTATTAGTCAGGGAATTCCTGTTGTAATGGATGAGTTCGGCGCAAGAAATAAAGATAATTTACAAGATCGAATTGACTTTACATCCTATTACATTGCCAAAGCTAAGAGTGTTGGTATCCCTTGCGTTTGGTGGGATAACAACTGCTTTGAAGGGGACGGAGAGCAGTTTGGCCTTTTAGAGAGAAATACCATTACCTGGAAATATCCGGAAATTCTGGAGGCTATGGTAATGCAATACATTAGAAATGGGGTAGACGAACAATGATGTTTATGGATCCAAGCTCAGCGCAGTTAGATAACCAGATGATGGAGGTTCTTGTAAAGAAAGAGCAGACGAACGGACAGAAAATGGGAAGATTCTTTCTGATTTGGTTAGATTTTATGATGTTCTTTTATGGCTTTTACATCTATTTTTGCGGTGCGGGATTAGGTCTTGTGCTGGTATTAGTGGCCATAGGTTTGTTTATACTTAATAGGATGGTTATTTTTCCTAGATTAAGTTTGGAGTATGAGTATATTTATTACAATAAAACTATTTCCATTGATGTCATTTATGGGCAGAGAAGTAGAAAAAATGTAGGTGAGTATTCTTTGGAGAAGATGGAAATTCTAGCACCAGTGTCATCCCATCAGCTAGATTCTTTCAATCATAGAACCTTTGTAGTGAAAGACTGCTGGAGTGGAATACCACTGCTTCCGGGAGAAGAGCGGGAGAGAAAACCATACGTAATGATCTATGATGGAAAACAAAAATTGCTACTTGATTTACCGGAAGATTTTGTTAAAATGGTACATAATAACGCACCGAGGAAAGTGTATTTTGACTAATAAATAAAACTTTTTTTGTGCTAATTGAATAAAAATACAACTAAAAAAGAAAAGGAGAACACAATGGGACAGATTATCAGTGAAGGCATCACTTTTGATGATGTGCTCCTGGTTCCAGGGTATTCTAATGTAATCCCTAACCAGGTTGACTTATCTACCAATCTTACAAAGAAGATTAAACTGAACATTCCTGTCATGAGTGCTGGTATGGATACCGTAACGGAGCACCGTATGGCGATTGCGATGGCGAGACAGGGTGGTATCGGTATTATTCACAAGAATATGTCAATCGAAGCTCAGGCCGAGGAAGTAGATAAGGTAAAGCGTTCTGAAAATGGTGTTATTACTGATCCTTTCTCTTTGTCTCCTGACCATACATTACAGGATGCAGATAACCTGATGGCAAAGTACCGTATTAGCGGTGTGCCTATTACCGAAGGTAGAAAACTTGTTGGTATCATTACAAACCGTGATTTAAAGTTTGAAACTGACTATACCAAGAAGATTAAGCAGTCCATGACTAGCGAAGGTTTAGTTACGGCAAAGGAAGGGATTACTTTAGAGGAAGCAAAGCAGATGCTTGCTGACTCCAGAAAAGAGAAACTTCCTATTGTGGATGATGATTTTAACCTTAAGGGATTAATTACCATTAAGGATATTGAAAAAACGATTAAGTATCCGTTAGCAGCAAAGGATGAGAAAGGTAGACTTCTTTGCGGCGCCGGTGTTGGTATTACTGCCAATGTACTAGACCGTGTTGACGCCCTTGTAAAGGTTGGCGTAGATGTCATCGTACTTGACTCTGCTCATGGTCATTCTCAAAATGTTATTAACTGCGTAAAGATGATTAAGGAAAAGTATCCTGATCTTCAGCTGATTGCTGGTAATGTGGCAACTGGCGAAGCAACAAAGGACTTGATTGAAGCTGGCGCAGATGCAGTTAAGGTAGGTATTGGACCTGGTTCTATTTGTACGACCCGTATCGTTGCTGGTATCGGTGTTCCGCAGGTATCTGCTATTATGAACTGCTACGAAGTTGCTAAAGAGTATGGTGTTCCCATTATCGCTGATGGTGGTATCAAATTCTCTGGTGATATTACTAAGGCAATCGCAGCAGGCGGTAGTGTCTGCATGATGGGATCCATGTTTGCTGGATGCGATGAGAGCCCCGGAACCTTTGAATTATTCCAGGGAAGAAAGTATAAAGTATATCGTGGTATGGGTTCCATTGCAGCTATGGAGAATGGCTCTAAAGACCGTTATTTCCAGGAGAATGCAAAGAAACTTGTTCCAGAAGGTGTAGAAGGTCGTGTAGCATATAAGGGTCTTGTAGAAGACACTGTATTCCAGATGATGGGTGGTCTTCGTTCTGGTATGGGTTATTGCGGTGCACCTGATATTCCTACATTGCAGGAGACGGGCAGATTTGTTAAGATTTCTGCAGCAGCACTTCGAGAGAGCCATCCTCATGATATTCATATCACTAAGGAAGCTCCAAACTACGCAACAGACGATAAGTAAGATGTTCATCCCCTGCCGTATGGCAGGGGATATTTATTTTTGAAAAAATGAATAAGAAATGGTATACTATTGTATATTCGTGCGATAAAGAAAGGAGGGCATCATGGCAATAGCACCGATTTCATCACTCGGGTCATATTTTCCAGGATACCGAGTTTCTTCAGTTCGAAGCAATCCTACCAGTCTCCGTCCTGTGGAGAAGATTGGCGAGGAGACTTCCAAAAGCAATCCTTTAGTAGTATTACAAAAGGAAAACAAGACGCCGGAAGTGCCAGAAAAAGATCCTAAAGAGAATCAGACTATGACAGTGGCTGATGATTATAAAGAGGAGATGGCACGCATGATGAGTGGCGTAAGATTCTCGGCAGAAAGTATAATGACTGCATAAAATGGGCGATTCGTTTAAACGGGTAGAAAAGAAATATCTTTTAACCGAAGAAAAGGTAGCCCATTTTTTTGCGCTTCTTGGGGAGCACGCAGTACTGGACCAGTATGGGCTACATACGATTTGTAATATTTACTATGATACTGCACAGAATGATTTGATTAGGCGTTCTATCGATAGACCCATTTATAAAGAAAAGTTTAGGTTACGCAGTTATGGCGTGCCTGACAAGAAGTCTGACGTGTTTTTGGAAATAAAGAAGAAGTATAATGGTACCGTCTATAAAAGGCGCATAAAGCTTCCGTATCAAACGGCAATGCGCTATTTGGAAGATGGTGTATATCCGGATGAATATGATTGTCAGATTATGAAGGAAATAGATAGTGGTATGCAGCTGTATCATTTGCAACCAGCACTATTTCTTGCCTATGACAGAATGGCGTATTATTATAAAGAGCAGCCAGATGTGAGATTTACCGTAGATCGCAATATTCGTTATCGAAGATCAGATCTAAATCTTCTATTCGGCGATGAGGGAATCCGACTTCATGAGGAACCATTAGCACTAGTGGAGATGAAAGCCCCGGGCGCCCTCCCGCTAGAAATGACTAGGCTAATGAGTGAGAATGATATTTTTTCATCCTCCTTTTCCAAATATGGAAGAATATATAAGAAAGAGAAAATAGACGATGTTTCAGAGTATTTTGAATAATAATCCCGCAGAATTATCGGTTTTAAGTGAAATTATCTGCCTTGTTGTATCCATGGTATATGGACTAATTATTGCATTGGTATATATGTTTAGAACCAGATATAGCAAAAGCTTTGTTACCTGTTTAGTAATCCTGCCAGCGTTAGTGCAGGTGGTTATGATGTTAGTGAATGGCAATCTAGGTGCTTCTGTTGCAATCCTTGGTGCCTTTTCCTTGGTGCGTTATCGCTCTGTTCCAGGAAGTGCAAAAGAAATTACTGCGGTATTTTTTGCCATGGCAGTAGGACTAGCTACCGGCATGGGATATGTAGTTTTTGCCGGTGTGTTTGTCGTGTGTATAGGTTTGGTATTTTTTCTGCTCAATATCTCAAAATTTGGAGAACATACAGAGAAAATGAAAACCTTAAAGATTCTTATTCCAGAGAATTTGGATTATAACGATATTTTTGATGCGATTTTGGAAAAATATACCAGCAAGTTTGAATTAATTAAAGTTCGTACTACCGATTTGGGAAGTCTTTTTGAACTGACTTATCAGGTGATTGTAAAGGATGAAGCGGAAGGCAAGGCTTTTATTGACGAGCTTCGTACAAAGAATGGTAATTTGAACGTTGTGCTGAGCCGAGGAAGAGTCGGAACTGGAGAAGAACTTTAAAGCGTGATAGAAGAAAGTTAAGGGCAACGCAAATGGCGGAGCCCTTTTTTATTTTGCCGGTTTATGTTAACCTTATGGTAATCATATTAGGAATACAAACATAGAAAGTAGAGATTGTGAGATGAAAAAAATAAAGAAAATAAAGAAAATCCTTGCTGCAGTTTTATTAGTGGCATTATTAATTCCATTATTCCCGAAGAAGGCAGAGGCGACTGTATATCCGAGTGGTGCCATCGCAGTAGGTATTGATGTATCCATATACCAAGGTGATGTGGACTGGAACCAGGTGAAGAATGCAGGAATCTCCTTTGCTATGATTAAGGCCTATGAGTCAGGCTATGGCGTGGATAAGAAGTTTGTGCAGAATATCACTGGCGCAGCTGCGGCGGGGCTTCGCACAGGTGTCTATGTGTTTTCGAAGGCAAGGACAGTAGAAGAAGCATACCTTGAAGCAACAACGGTGGTAAATCTGGTAGCCCCCTATCAGGTAAGTTTCCCGATTGCTATTGATCTTGAAAGTAAAGTGATGGATGGCCTCTCCAAAGACCAGATTGCAGCCATTGCTAACACTTTTTGTGCAGTGATTGATGCCTATGGTTATACGCCTATCATTTATGCCAATAAGAACTGGTTTAAGAACCGCATCGGCAATGTAAATTATGATAGATGGGTTGCCATGTATGCAGACCGTTGTGATTATGCCATTGATCCCCAGATGTGGCAGGCTTCCAGCACCTTCCATGTAGCAGGGATTAAAGGGAACGTTGATCTAGACTACTTATATAAAGATTATTCCTATATCGTGCCGAATGGTTTTTCCACAAAGGGTGATGGCTATGTGTATTTATACAAGAATTACCGTTACCAGCGAGGTTGGGTAGATTATGCTGGGCTTAAGTTCTTCTGCGATGCATATGGACACTTACAGACAGGATGGCTGGTCGGCGCAGGGACTGATAAATGGTATTTAGGACCAGATGGTTATATGCGTACTGGTCTGCAGGCAATTGATGGAGCGATATATTATTTTGGCGATGATGGTTTATGCAAGTATGGTTTTCAGAATATTGCAGGAAATACCTATTACTTTGATGCTGTAGGAAGATTGGTCACGAATGCATTTGTGCCAGATGCTAATGGTGGGATTCATTACTTCCAGGCAGATGGCTCCATGGCAAAGGGCTTTGCGGCTGCTAATGGCTCAGTATATTACTTTAACAATGATGGATTGATGCAGGTTGGATTGCAGAAGATTGGTGCTCAGCTCTATTACTTTAATGGATATGGACAGATGCAGACTGGATGGCAGAGTTTTCCTGATGGCAACAAGTACTTCTTTGATCCCGCCAATGGAACGCTTTATAAAGGTCTTTTAGCAGATGTGGATGGATTTAGATATTGTGATCCTACAGATGGTCATATGGTGACAGGATTTGTAAGCTTGTATGGTGCTACCTTCTGTTTTGATCCTGTGACAGGACTTTTATGGACCAATCGTATTATTCCTACGGAAACAGGTAGCTGGGGAATTGATGCAGCTGGTGTTTGCACATTTTACCCAGGCGTATTTTAACGGACATAATTAAATCGTGCATTTTTAACGGATATTTGATACAATGAAATGCAGATTTTATAAAAAGGAGTTTTTCAAATGAAAGACATTGCAAAGTTACTTGATTACAGAAAAGACATTCGTGTTTTGGATGCGACGCTTCGTGATGGAGGTCTTGTAAACGACTTCTTCTTCGACGACGATTTTGCCAGAGCATTATACCAGACCAATGTTAAGGCTGGCGTTGATTATATGGAGATTGGATATAAAGCATCCAAGGAAATGTTTGATGTTGATAAATTTGGTATCTGGAAGTTCTGCGATGATGATGCAGTTCGTAAGGTATTAGGTGATACTGAGAATTCAAGCTTAAAACTTGCTGTTATGGCTGATGTTGGACGTTGTGATTATAAGAATGATATTCATGAGCGTTCTGAAAGCCCTATTGATATGGTTCGTGTAGCTACTTATCTTCACACCATGCCTGCAGCGGTAGAAATGATTGAAGATGCAGTAAAGAAAGGTTATGAAACCACCTGTAATATCATGGCTGTTTCTGCTGGTCAGGAATCAGACATTAAAGCAGCACTTGATATCGTATGCAAGAGCCCGGTAGATACGATTTATGTTGTAGATAGTTATGGTTCTATTTATCCGGAAGCTATGGCAAGACTGGCTGATATTTATTTGGAAGCTGGTGCAAAGTACGGAAAGAAGATTGGTATTCACGCGCATAATAATATGCAGCTTGCTTTTGCGAATACCATAGAAGTTATTGGCAATGGCGTTGATTATGCCGATGCGACTTATGCATGTATGGGTCGTGGCGCAGGAAACTGCTCTATGGAATTATTACTTGGCTTCTTAAAGAATCCCAAGTATGATGTGTATCCCGCTGTTAAGTTTGTACAGAATTATATGAAGCCTTTGATGGCATCAGGCTTAGTATGGGGATGCGATTTGCAGTATATGCTTACCGGTATGTTTAACCAGCATCCAAGAACAGCAATTGCATTTACCAAGGATAAGAGAACGGATTACACAGAGTACTACAAAGAAGTTATGGGTCAGGACTAAGAGAAACTTATTTTGTATGAATAAACGAGAAAGAGCCCGAAGGGGCTTTTTCTTTTGGGGATTTTGTACCTTGACGATGATGCCATAAAGGCTATAAAATACTATAGTTTGAGTGGTATATAAAGAGATGGAAACTATGGGAAAGACGGTAGGTAAAATTATAGGACAAATCGTGGCAGTGCTGGCAGGTTTAGCGGTCAGCCTTGTTCTTTATTTTGTTGGACACGTCACTTATGATATTACAATTGAAGCAGGAGAGATTTTCGGACCTGACGATTTTTATAGTGGAGCTTGGACCCCTAAATTTACAGACAGATATGAAATTCCGGATAATACGGCAGTTGGGGTCTATCCATTAGAGGTGAAGGTACTTCCTTTCTTGAAATTCAATGCGTCTGTGACCATTGTAGACACAGTAGCTCCGGTTCTTTCTGTGCAGGATATTTCACTGAACTATGGGGAAACGGCTGAAATTACAGATTTTATAGTGGAGGCGCAGGATGTGACCCCGCTCAATGTATATTATGAGACGGAGCCGGATTTCACGAAGGCAGGGGAGCAGGAGCTTGTTATCTATGCTATGGATGCAGCAGGTAATACTGTTTCGGAAAATGCAGTACTGTCTATGAGCTGTGTTTATGATCATGTAACGGTGGAACTTGGTGAAGAGTTACCAGACGTTAAGGAATATTTGGTGGACAAGCAAATGCGTGCAAATTATATGTGCCCACCCAATAAGGATGATTTGTCTGTCGGTGATTACTATATAAGAATTAAAGTTGGTAATGATGTATATCGAACAAAGCTTACGCTGATTGATACGACGGCGCCCACCGTAAGTGGAAATGATATTAGCGGCTGGATTAATGAACCGATGGAGGCGACAGCATTCATCGCATCCATAGAGGATGCCTCACCCTGTGAAGTTACTTTTGTGAAAGAACCCGATTTCACAAAACTAGGAAAGCAGACGGTAAAACTATTGGTAACAGATACTTCTGGTAACCAGTCGGAAGCAACCAGTACACTGAATATACAGGAAGATACAACAGGACCGGTGATTATTTGTAATGGAATCAGTGCTACGGTGGGGACGACAATTTCTTATCGTTCTGCCATTGCGGTAACAGATAATCATGATGGAACGATTACGAATTTTAATGTAGATACCTCGGCCGTAGATATCACAAAGGTTGGTGATTATGTTGTTGTATGTACGGCGGTAGATCAGGCTGGAAATCAGTCTAGTCGAGAAATTGTGGTATCTGTGAAGCCTGAGGTGAAGGCATATCAGCCGACGTTAGAGGATGTATATGCTCAGGCAGAGGCGGTGCTTCTTCAGATTATCACCCCGGGGATGGACAAAGTGGCTCAGGTTACGGCTATCTATAATTGGACTAGAAGCCATATTTCTTATCGCTATGGATCGGATAAAACCAACTGGGTAAAAACGGCTTATGAAGGTTTTACCAAGCGTAATGGTGATTGCTTTACCTACGCAGCGGTATCTATGGCGATGCTGAATCGTCTTGGCATTAATTGTATGTTTATTAAAAAGGAGCAGGCACCCTGGGGTACACAGAGCCAGCACTACTGGCTGCTTGTGGATTATGGTGCAGGGTATTATCATTACGATTCCTGTCCTAGAAGAACAGGCTACAATTTCTGCTTGATTGGAGATGTAGAGCTTTGGAACTATTCCAATAACCCGGCTACCAGAAGAGAAGAAGGAAGTCACAATTTTACGAGAGAACTATATCCCCCTATTAACCCATAAGAAGATTAAAGGAGTAAAAAATGAAAAAGAAAGTATTAGCGGCATTATTTATGATTTCTGCTTTTGCATTTACTGCTTGCGGCAGTGAGGTAAAAGAAGCGCAGTCCACGGCTGTGGAATTGACGGAAGGAGCAATTGCGCTTACCGAGTCAGCACAGGATTTGGCAAACATTGTGGATGATAATGCAGATGAATTAAATAACCTCGTGGATAATGAAGATAACAACAAGCCTGCGACGCAGGAGACATCCGTTGGTGGTTTTGCATTTTATTACAATGGTAAGACTCTACAGGTGGGTATGAAGATGTCCGATATCGTATTACTCATTGGTGATGCGAATGCTGTGCACGAGGCGGCTAGTTGTGCATTTGAAGGTATGTCCAGACAGTACAACTATGGAAGCATTGAAATTATTACCTATGAAGAGGACGGCGAGGAAATTTGCTGCAATATCTATCTGAACGATGATATGGTAATGACCCAGGAAGGTCTTTACAGCGGTATGAGTAAAGCGGATATGGAGCAGATTTATGGTACTTCTTATGCAGAGGATGGCGGTATCTGCACCTATGCTAAAGGTGGAAATGAGCTACGTGTGACCATAGGCTCTGATAACAGCGTAATTTTCATTGAATACGCGCTTCCTAATCCTCAGTAGAATCTAGAAAAGACTGTTTTGAGGGCTCTGCCAGCAAGTGCTGGTAGAGCCTTTTTTGTATGGGAAAATCGAGATAACAAACAATTTGTAGAAAGGGAGATGTTTTGGTAAAAATAACCAAAAAGAGGTGCGAATATGGCTGGCTATTGTTGTATATTAACGAATAATCTGTTATAATTTGATTTTGGATAATGCTGCAAGAAAGGAATATTCTAATGCAAGCACAGCCTATACTTAAGAACCTTCAGCCGTCACAGGTATTTGCTTATTTTGAAGAGATTTGTCAAATTCCACATGGCTCCTATCATATTGATGAAATCAGTGATTATCTGGTTTCTTTTGCGAAAAAACAAGGATTATCCTATGTGCAGGATGAAGAAAAGAATGTTGTAATCTATTGCCCTGCAACGCCAGGCTATGAGGCGGAAGAAACGATTATTCTGCAGGCGCATATGGATATGGTGGCTGTGGCTGAAGCGGGAACCGCCATTGATATGGAAAAGGATGCCTTACGCTTGGTGGTAGAAGATGATGTAGTCTATGCCAAAGGAACCAGTTTAGGGGCAGATGATGGCATTGGCGTTGCCATGATTATGGCAATTTTGTCAGATGATACATTAGAACATCCGGCGCTGGAAGCGCTTATTACAACCAATGAAGAAGTGGGTATGGAAGGCGCTAGAGGTTTATCAGCGAATCTTCTTCATGGACATAGATTGATTAATGTGGATTCGGAAGAGGAAGGTATTCTGACGGTTGGATGTGCCGGTGGGCAGCGTGTGGAAGCTTTCCTACAGGGAGCGTTAGAGGATAATACTGGTGTGACGTTAGACCTAGAAATATCAGGTCTCTTGGGTGGTCACTCCGGAACGATGATTCATACAGGAAGAGCGAATGCCAATGTGCTGGCAGGCTGTTTTGTAGAGTTATTGGCCAAGTTCTGTGATGCTAGGTTTGTTTCCCTAAGCGGCGGAGAGAAGTGCAATGCCATCTGTAGTGAAACACTGTTAAAGATGGCGATTCCGGAAGCTATGTTAACAAAAGCTTCTAATACAGTGAAACATATTTTCCACCAGATGTGTGCACATTATAAGGATATTGATCCGGGGCTGAGTTTACGCGGAGAGGTGAGTAAAGAAAATGCACCACTATGTTTTGATAAAGTGTCTACAGAGCGCGTAGCCAGACTGATTCAGGATATGCCGGATGGTGTTGTTGCTATGATGGAAGGTCAGGAAGACCTGGTAGAAACCAGTCTGAATCTTGGCGTTGCAAGGATGGAAACAGAGGATACATTACATACCTTTTATGAACTGCGTTCCAATAAGGCCGATGCACTAGCGTCCCTTTCAGAGAAAGTGGAAACCATCGCTAGGGATAGAGGGTGTGAGGTCGTTAAAGATGCTGGATATCCTGGATGGGAGTTTCAGCCAGATTCACCCCTTAGAGATAAGATGGTGAAGTGTTTTCTGGAACAATATGGTGTCCTGCCTAAAGTCGATGTGGTACATGCGGGGTTAGAGTGTGGACTGCTTTCAACAAAAATTAAGAATTTAGATGCTGTTTCTTTGGGACCAGATATGGAGAATATCCATACCGCGGCCGAAAAACTGCATGTTTCTAGCGTGGAGAGAGTATATAAATATTTACGAAGTGTACTTTCTACCAAAGACAATTAGTTATATTCAGAGAAGGATAGATACGTGGAAGAGAGTTGGGGATTAAAAAATTTATTAGACCGTGCGGATGATGTGGCCATGTTCGTGGTGGGCGTTAGGGATGAGAAGGTTCTGTACTGTAATCATTTTTGCGCTATGCATACGAGACTTCATCCGGGCACTAAGGTTAAGGACGTTTTTGCTGACTGGGGAGTTCTTCTTAATGAACTGGGAGAATCCATGAGCGGTCGTTTTGTTCTAGTCGACACGCCTTTTGGAAAGGATCGTTCGATTACCTTAAGCCGTATGGTATGGACGGGTGGTGTGCAGGCCATTGGTGTATTGGTTACGCCACACAAGGAGGCAGGTGCAGAAGAAGAAACCCAAATGATTTATAAATCTTTGGGTGAATCTTATGAGTGGATGTTTATCTTGGATGCAGAGAAGAGTCAGATGCGTCAGGTAATTCGTCCTAAGGATGATCAGTTTAACTTGTATCAGCCATTAGATTTTGATGAGTGGAAACGCTCTAGATATTTTCCTCTTGTGCAGCAAGATGACTATGATAATGTGTTTAGAATCTTTGAATTGGGGGAAATTTTCCGCAGGGTATCCGATAGCAATGGACGATATTCTGTGCAGCTGCGAAGAAGATTTGGGCAGACGTATCACTGGGTAGAATGTACTTTTAGACGCATGGAAGGATTAGGTGACAAGCGTATTGTTGTCACAGAAAAAGATATCCAGGGTGAACTTTCTATGACGCAGAAGAGTCTAGAAAATGAGATGATTTTAAAGTCTCTCAGTAATATTTACCGTTCTATATATCTTCTGGATTTAAAATCGGGTGAGTTCCAGACAGTAAAGTCCGATGAATTTTTATATGGTATTTCTGAAACAGGAGATTATAACTATCTGTTAGGAATCACTGCGGAAATGATTTCTAATGAAGAGCAAAAGAAGGATTTGAAAGAGTATTTTTCGCTGGAAGCTATTATTAAGGCATTTCAGGATGATAAGGATAATATTGGACGGGAGTACAGTTCACTTCTGATTAAAGATGGTGGCTGGATGAGTATTAATGCCTTCCGCCCGCCGCATCTGAAAAGCCTTGAAAACAAGTGTGTGCTTACGTTTGCGGATATTACGGAGCATAAGCGCGTAGAAGCGGAGCGAAATGAAAAGAATATTGCGTTAGATGTTCTTTCTTCAAGATATATGGCACTGTTCTTTGCTACCTTGTATGGTCAAAGCTTTCATTCCATCAAGGTTCCTGCACAGTATGCTTATTTGGAGAAACAGTATCCGACGATTTTGGAGGCATTTAACTACTATATTTCTGCGTATGTGTTAGAGCCTTACCGAGAGATGCTTCGAAATATTCCGCAGGAATTAAAACCGGATGAGGATGGAGAGACTTCGAAGTACGAATATATCTATCGAAATATAGATAACCAGTGGATTCGCCTTAACATTTTTATGATTCCTAGAGAAGGTGGCGAAACAGAACTTATCATTGCTATGGAAGATTATGATGACATTATGGAACAGTATGCATTATCCTCCGTATATAATGCCACCATGCTTAATGATTATGAGTCTATGTATGAGTATGATCCGCAGACCGATTTTGTATATCAGCTCAGGTTTGATGGAGAGCGTCTTGTAAGAACGAAAAATAAAGATATTTCAGAAAATTCACTGAAGGTGATGATTCAAGAATTGATTCATCCAGACGAGCAGGATATGTTCGTGGAAGCATGCTCCTATGAAACCGTAAAGGAATGCGTAGACGAAGGTAAGACGGTAACGCATATGTGCTTTAGAAAGAAGGATGGGGAAACATATCGAAGTTTCATGTATGGTTTTCATTATTTTAAAGAGTTTGAATCTCCACGCGTTATGATTATGGTGCGTGATGGAGAAAAAGAATTAATGTAGTAAGTAGGAAGGTTTAGTATGTCCGAATTAAACGCAGGATTAATCTATACGAATGACAAATGTATTGGCTGTAACCGTTGTATTTCCGCGTGTCCAGTTTTGTCTGCCAATGTTTCACAGATTGTGAATGGGGAAAGCAAGATGGCGGTAGATCCAGACAAGTGCATTCATTGTGGTAACTGTTTGAAGATGTGTCGTCATGGTGCTAGAGAATACAGGGATGATACAGAACTGTTTTTAGCAGATGTAAAGAGTGGGAAAAAGTTTTCTCTTCTTGTGGAGCCTATGCTTCTCCTTAAGGAGAATGATGAACTTCGTCACATGATTGGTTATGTGCAGAAATTATGTGGTGCAAAGATTTACTCTACTGGCGTAGGTGCGGATATTATGACTTGGTCATATATCAATTATATGCAGCACTCTAGAAAAGAGAATATGATTTCGGCATTGTGTCCTGCGGTTGTTAATTATGTATCCAGATATCAGATTGAACTTTTGGATCAGTTGGTTCCCGTGCAAGGACCGATGATGAGTACTGCAATTTATGCAAGAAAATATCTGCAGGACGTACAGCCTTTTGCTTATATTGGTTCCTGTATTGCCAAGAAAGATGAGATGAATGGCAACTATGGGGGCATTAAGATTGACTACAATATTACGGTAGATAAACTGCAGGATGCATTAAAGGAAATAGATTTTACTGGTTGTGAGCCGGAGATAGAAGATCTGCCGGAAGGACTGGGAGTTATGATTCCTTCAGCAGGTTCGCTTACGGATAATATCGTTCATTTTGAAGGTTACGACAAAATGATGCGTAAAATCGATGGAGACTCTCAAACCGTTCCTTATTTGGACAGATATAATGATCGCATGAAGACAGGGCAGAAACTGCCCTTCCTGGTAGATGCAGTAAACTGTAAGGGAGGCTGTTTAGGCGGCCCTGGAATGAATGGTCAGTCCTGCATGGAAGATTGTTTATTTGGTCTGCAGGCGAAGCAGCAAGAGATTCTTGGCGTTTATGATGACGGAAAGAATCCATACTGTAAGGTTATTTCCAGACAGGAGAGAAAAAGAAGAATCTATGAATTTTTCAGTGAACTTGATCCGCAGGATTTTCAGCGAGATTTTGTTCCGGAACTTACCAGTTTGGAGCTTCTTCCGGACTATGATGAGGATGCTATTTTCAATTCCATGTATAAGTATACGGAAGCTGATCGCCATATAGATTGTCATTCCTGTGGATATGATTCCTGCAGAGAGATGGTCAAGGCCATTGCTTATGGCTATAACTTTAAAAAGAACTGTGTGCACTATGTAAAGGATGAGAATGTTCGTCTTTTCCTTACAGATACGCTGTCTGGTATTCCTAATACGAATGCATTTATGAAACGAGTAACAGAAGCTATCCAAGATCGTAGCAGTGCTGCTTATTTTGCGATTTATTTTAATGTTCATAATATGACGTTTTATAATCGTCGTTTTGGGTCAAAGACGGGTGATATCATTCTGGCAGACTATGCTCGTTTGGTGAATAAAATCGCGGACGAGGATGAAATTGTAGCTCGTTGGGGTGGAGATAATTTCGTAGGCTTTTTCAAGAAAGAGCATATGGATGATGTTCTTAAAAAACTGGATAATGTGGTTGTGCCTGTTTCCTATGAAGGAAATACAGAGAAATGTCACATCGGTTTTAGAGCTGCGGTTTACGAACTGAATGGTCAGGAGAAGGCAGCAGGTCACGTTATGGGACAGATTACAACGACCTACTCCGTAGTAAAGCAAAGTAAGAAACATATTATTTTCTTTGATGAGGAACTAGGCAAAAAGATTCTTCACAACACCATGGTGGAAGAGATGCTAGAGCCTGCATTAAAGAATGAAGAGTTTGTTGTATATTATCAGCCGAAGGTGTCTATGGATAACCAGAAACTAGTTGGTGCAGAGGCATTGGTTCGTTGGGTACATGATGATAAGCTGATTCCTCCAGGAGACTTTATTCCTATCTGTGAAAATAATGGTTTTGTTCAGAAAATTGATTTCTACGTTCTGGAGAGGGTTTGCCAGGATATTCGCAGATGGTTAAATGAAGGACTGGAACTGGTAAAGATATCCTTTAATTTTAGTAAACAGCATTTTGCGGCTAAAGATGTGGCGAAGCGCATTAGGGAAATCGCAGAGATGTATAAGGTTCCCAAGGAACTATTGGAAGTGGAATTTACAGAAACTGCGTACTTCGATGAATTTAATAATTTAGTAGATACAATTGCAGAACTGAAGGAGTATAATATCCAGTCGTCTATTGATGATTTTGGAACGGGTTATTCCTCGTTATCGCTACTTCAAAATGTTCCCTTTAACACTTTGAAGTTAGATAAGTCATTCCTGAATGAGTATGCAGGAAATAAGAGAAATAAAGCCGTAATTGCCAATATCATTCATATGGCGAAGGAACTGGATATGGATATTGTCGCAGAAGGAATTGAGACGAAAGAAGAATTTTCGTATCTGAAGATGCTCTCCTGTGATGTGGCGCAGGGTTACTATTTCGATAGACCTCTTCCTAGGGATATGTTTGAGATGCGTCTGAAGAATAAGCAGTACGCTGAAGGGGAAATGTTTACAACATACATGCAGTAATCTTTGCGATACGAGTCTTGGAATATTGGTTCTATTCTAGTAAAATATAACTTATGTTAACTTCCAGAAAAGGAGGATTTAGTTATGGCAGAATTTTTTGATAAAGTTGGTGCAGCTATGGCCAATATGGCGGATAAAAATAAAAAGATGCGTAGTGTTAGTTCCATGAATGCGCAGATCAAAGCTGCAGAGAAAAAGATTGATGAGCAGTTTAGACAGTTAGGTGCTGCTTATTATAACCAGTGTGGAAAGAATCCTGAGGAGAGTTTGGCCTCCTACTGTAGCGCGATTGAAGCAGAGTATAACAATATCGTAGCACTCAGAGCCTCCATTAATCGGGCAAAGGGGATTGTGGTATGTGAGAAGTGTAGTACGGAGGTTGCTCTTGGTACGAACTTCTGTAGCTTTTGTGGTGCGCCTCTACCGAAAGAACAGCCCGTTGTAGAAGAAAACCTGGTGGAAACTACGGAAGGAAATGATACCGAAGAGAACGTTGATACGCCTGTAGCTGAAGAGGAACAGACGAATGCAGAACCGAGTGAACCGACTGTTGAAGAAGCTGATACCCAAGATGTGGTGCAAGCAGAAGTTGTAGAACAGGAGACAGAAGAACAGGAATCTTCTACGGAAGATACAAAGGCAGAGGCTTTGCAGGAAGAACCCGTCGAAGAGGCAGCGTCTGCTGATGCAGAGGAGCCTGTAGATAGTGCTGTTTCGGAGGAAGGGGTTCCGCTCGGTGAACCATGTCCTTTCTGCGGTATGGCTCTTCGTCCTAATGCATTATTCTGTATAGAATGTGGAAACAAGGTGAAGTAGTATGAGTAAAAAGACGATAAACTCCATTCTGACCGGATTTATCATTGTGCTTGTCGTTGCAATTGTGATATTAACCATTAAGATTGCAGTGAGAAAGCCGGTTACGGAAGTGGAGGAAGGTACAGCGGTGCAGACAGCAATCTCAGAGAACATAGCTGCTGCAGAATCCGCAGCGGTCTCTGAGAATGAGGTTGAAGAAGAGGAAGAAGTACTGCCGGCAGTGCTAGTCGTATTTCCTGATACAACCAGTAATATCAACGTAAGATCTGGCCCAGGTGTCGATTATGAACGAGTTGGAGCTGCTTATGCAAATACCAGCTATGAAGTAGTGCAGGTGCTAGAGAATGGTTGGACAAAGGTCATATATGAAGGCTACGAAGCATATATGAGTTCTGAACTTTTAATCTTCCAGATGCAGACAGAGATTGGTGATGGAACCTATACCTATGCACTTCCAACAGAAAAGGATATTCCTTATGAACCGGGTGCTTCCAGTGTGTTAATCAAATAAAGATATAGCATGATAGAGCAAAACAAATCCCCTGACGAATGTCAGGGGATTTGTAATACGTCGTAAAAATATATGTGATGTTGAAGGATTATTCCTCACCCTGAATATATCCTGCGAGGGAGAAGCGGTAGCCAGTTTTTAACAGTAGTTCTTCGCGTTGCTGAATCAGCACAGGTGCATAGCCGGGAGTTGTAAAGAAACTAGTATCATGAGGACACATATAGGAACTTGCTACCTCGATAATGTTTCCATTTTCGTCTGTTACTCTTGAACCAGCCTGATTTGCAGGGGACTCTACGACAGGAAGAACGAGCGTTCCTGGGATCTTGAAGGGACAGGTCTCACATGCACGAAGACCTGTATAAGCGCAGACATCGCCGGCATAGTGCACATCGCAAGATTCTGTAGGAACGGTACCTTCTGCAAAATACTCCGTTTTGGTATGGCCATCACAAAGGCCAGCGACGGGCAATTTACCCGAATCCGCACATACGGTACAAGTGGTTATACCCTGTGGTGCTCCAGTGTAGAAAGGAGTATTCTCAAGTCCCTGGCAGAGACTGCTCATGACTGCACGCCACATGGTTTTGCTGAGATTGGATTCAGCGCCCTCTAACTCTACGTTGTTATCATAACCGGTCCAGGTTGTCACGGTGTAGTAAGGGGAAAAACCGGCAAACCATACGTCTTTGCTGGAAGAGGTGGTTCCTGTCTTACCAGCTAAGGTCATGGTTCCAAAGTTTACGGTTGCACCAGTACCCTTTGTAACAACATCCTGCATTGCACTAGTTAGTAAATAGGCAGTTGTTTCTTTAATAACACGACGGGTTGTCTGGGAAAGTGTTTTATCGATGAGAACATTGCCGTCATGATCAATAATCTTCGTATAGAAGAGCGGTTCCATGTAGATTCCCTTATTAGCGATGCAGGCATAAGCCGCATTTAGTTCTACGTTGGTAACGCCATCGGTAATACCACCTAGAGCCAAAGATTGGGTGATATCTGTCGTGATACGATTATCTGATTCCAAACGGTGGTCAATTACAGTAGAAATACCGAAGTCTCTTACATACTGGAAACCAACCTGAGGGGTGATATCGGTAAGTACCTTTACAGTGATAATATTTAATGATTGCTCGATACCGTATCTAGCTGAACAAATTCCTTTATAGACATTCTTTCCGTACCAGTTGCTTACTGGACGTCCATTTGCATAGTTATAGGGCGCGTCATTATAGGTAGTTGCTAGAGTGATAGCGCCAAGATCTAGGGCAGGAGCATATGCTGCAAGCACCTTAAAGGTGGAACCAGGCTGACGAGTGGTATTGGTTGCTCGGTTTAAGGAACGGCTGGTTTCTTTCTTTCCGCGTCCGCCAACAACGGCAAGAACATAGCCGGTACGCTGGTCAGCAACTGTTAAGGAAACCTGTGGTTGGGGCACAAGAGAGATGCTTTCAGCAACGATTTCACCACCACCGGCTTCTTCTAGCATAGCTGAGGAATATGCTTCAATAGCTTCATAAGCAGCATCCTGTGAATTATATAAAAGATTGAATTTAGGGTTTGTCTGCATCCAGTACGCTTTGTACATTTCGTTGCTGAAGTTCTTGGTTTCCCCTGCAGCGGTTTCAATCGTTAACTGATAGGTTAGAAGCCACTTGGTTCCGTCGGGATAATTCTCCTCATTCATGTAGATTTCGTCTACAGTAGCCTGAATCTGAGGATCCTGGGTAGTGTAGATAGATAAACCGCCGGAATAAAGTTGGTTGTAAGCCATAGTTTTTGCCTGGGCTTCGGTCATGCCCTGACTAATGTAGAGCTCTTGTAAATCATCGGTGACACACTCAATGACTTCATCCACGAAGTAACTGTAGACATTGTTGGAGGTGGCAACCTCATTGTTATATTCGATGGTTGAATAGATATCTTCAGCCATGGCAGCATCACGTTCTTCTTCTGTGATGTAGCCTTGCTTGCACATCTTTCGCAGAACCTCGTCACGACGACCCTGATTGTTTTCTGGGTGCGAGATAGGATTCCACCAGGAAGGATTCTGGGTGATGGCTGCGATACAAGCGCATTCGGAAAGATCAAGCTGATAAACGGGCTTGTTGAAATAACGTAAAGAGGCGGCTTGTACGCCAAGGGTATTCTGACCCAGGTTGATGGAATTCATGTAGAGTTCCAGAATCTGGTCTTTCGTCATGGTTTTTTCTAATTCTGTAGCTAGGTACTGTTCCTGTAATTTACGGGTGGCAGATTCAATGAGGGAATCCTCGGTTGCCCAAGAATCAGAGAATACGTTGTTCTTAATCAACTGCTGGGTGATGGTAGAAGCACCCTGTGAGGCAGAGTGATCTTTGACAAGTTTTGCACCAGCACGAAGAATACCAATGATATCAATACCATTGTGATTATAAAAACGCTCATCCTCGATAGCAACAAAGGCATGCTGAAGATTAACAGGAATCATATCAATGGTGACATAAGTACGATTACTGTTGGCAGCCACCAGTTTAATCATTTCATGGCCTTCACTATCGTAGAGTTTCGTTGCGTAGCCGGTAGGAGATACGTCTACAGTTGCAATATCGGGAGCGTTGGCAAGGATGCCATTCCACATACCGATACCGAGACATAGTCCCAAGGCACCTGCTGAGATAATCACAATCAGAATTGCTTTTATAAAGGTGACGCCAAACATCTTGCGGATTTTGTTTCCTTTGTTGTTCAGCTCTCTTTGCTTTTTTAAAATACCCTGTCTTGAATAATTCATAAGAACCTCAAAAGTTATTAATTAATCGTATTTTCTATGCACAAAATACATCATAATTATACCACTTTTCATTTACATAATACATAGGAAGAGAGTAATGTGATGGTCATGCGGGGGTTAGTTTTGTATAATGTAAATTATGAGTGATTATAAGATTTTGAAAAAAGGCGGAGATGGGGAAATTGTAGAGAAAAAGTCCCGTTTTATTGCCCATATTGTCCCAGTAGAGAATAAAGAAGAGGCTATGGATTTTGTGGCATCCATGAAGAAAAAGTACTACGATGCCCGTCATAATTGTTATGCCTATACCATTGGGCCAAATGATGAGGAGTTTAAGTCTTCAGATGATGGAGAACCCTCTGGAACCGCAGGAAGACCAATGCTGGAAGTGATTAAGGGGGAAGGCATACACAATATATGTGTTGTAGTGACCCGCTATTTTGGTGGCGTTCTATTAGGAACGGGAGGGCTGGTTAGAGCCTATACTGAGGCGGTAAAAGAAGGGCTTCGAAATTGTGAGGTAGCTACCTTATGTCAGGGAATGGAGTACCTTGTAGAAGTTTCTTACCCGGATCTCGGAAAACTGCAGAACTATTGTCGTAATGAGAATATTACCATTGAAGATGAGCAGTATGGGGAGAAGGTGTTGGTAGAGTTGATTCTGCCAGTTGAGGGTGCGGATAAGTTTGAAAAAGACTTGCAGGAGCTATATGCAGGGAAAGTGGTACCCGAAAAAATGGGGGAAAAGAGTTTTGCGAAAGTACTCTCGATGTAAAAAAGTTATAGGTATTTATGGTATAATTTAATTTACGCGACGAAATTTGAAAGGAGCCAAGCCTCTCCTCGTCGTGAGAGGCTCGGGTTTTTTACAAAAACACAGGAGGCAAGCCTCTCCTCGCCGTGAGAGGCTCGGGTTTTCTTCGAAAACACAGGAGGCTAGTATGGAAGAAAACGAAGAGGAATTAGTTGAAAAATTAAAAACTCTTTTGGAAACAAAACAGTATACCAGTCTTAGACAGGCCCTTTCTGAACTGAACGATGCAGATATCGCATTGTTCCTTGGAGAATTGGAAGAAGCAGATATGCTTAAGATTTTCCGAATTCTCCCTAAATCGTTGGCGGCAGATGTATTTTCCTATCTGGAAATGGAGGATCAGCAGTCAATTATTACCAGTCTGTCAGAACGAGAAGCAGGTTCTATTATTGATAATCTGATGGCCGATGATGCGACAGACCTTTTAGAAGAAATGCCTGCTAGTATGGTTAAGCGTTTGCTTGCGGCAGCTTCGCCGGAAACCAGAAGAGATATCAATCATTTGCTGAACTATCCCGAAGACTCTGCAGGTTCCATTATGACGGTGGAGTATGTGGATTTAAAAGAAGATAGTACCGTAGCGCAGGCCATTGAGCGTATCAAAAAAGTGGGGATTGACTCAGAAACTATTAATATTTGTTATGTACTAGATAAGCAGCGTACCCTTCTAGGTACAGTTGCCTTACGATATTTGTTGATTTCGGATGAGGATGCGGTAATTGGCGATATCATGCACGAGAATGTCGTTGCGATTAATACGCTCATGGACCAGGAAGAGGTAGCCAGGGCATTCCAGAAGTATGACTTTACAGCCATGCCTGTAGTAGATAATGAGCACCGACTGGTTGGTATTATTACGGTCGATGACGTTGTGGACATTTTGCAGGAAGAGGCCACCGAGGATATGGAAAAGATGGCAGCGATTGTGCCGTCAGATAAGCCATACATGAAGATGAGTGTGGTATCTCTTTGGGCAAAACGTATGCCATGGCTCTTACTTTTGATGATTTCGGCAACCTTCACGGGAGGCATTATATCTTCTTTCCAAGATAAACTTGCGATTTGTGCAATATTAACCGCTTATATTCCCATGCTGATGGATACTGGTGGAAATGCTGGTGGTCAGGCGTCGGTAACCATCATCCGTGGTTTGTCACTAAATGAGATTGAGTTTAAAGATTTATTCCGAGTTGTTTGGAAGGAAATCCGTGTTGCAGTGCTGTGTGGGTTTACACTGTCCGTCGCAAATTTTGCGAAGCTGATGCTTTTGGATAAGATTGGATTTGCGGCAGCTATTACAGTATGTTTAACCCTGTTTGCGGCAGTGTTAATTGCAAAGATGGTAGGTTGTCTGCTTCCTATGCTCGCAAAGAAAATTGGATTTGACCCTGCGGTAATGGCGAGCCCGTTTATTACTACCATTGTCGACGCGCTATCACTACTTGTTTACTTTAGAATTGCGTCAGCAATTATGGGATTGTAGAGAATATGGGGGAGAATAACAAATGAGTCAAGCTGATATAACATTTATTAATATGTGTAAGGATATTTTGGAAAATGGCACCTCCACGGAAGGAGAGAAGGTGCGTCCTCATTGGGAGGATGGTACCCCTGCCTATACCATTAAGAAGTTTGGCGTGGTAAATCGTTATGATTTGCGCAAAGAATTTCCTATTATGACGCTTAGAAAGACGGCATTAAAGTCCGCAACAGATGAGATTCTTTGGATCTGGCAGCAGAAGTCCAATAATATTCATGATTTGCATTCCCATATCTGGGATGAGTGGGCAGATGAAAATGGTTCCATTGGAAAGGCCTATGGTTATCAGTTAGGGGTGAAGCACCAGTATAAAGAAGGGCTCATGGACCAGGTAGATCGAGTAATTTATGATCTGAAAAATAACCCATTCAGCCGTCGTATTATGACGAACATCTATGTGCACCAGGATTTACATGAGATGAACCTGTATCCCTGTGCCTATTCTATGACCTTTAATGTTACCCAGAGAAAGGGAGAAGATAAGCTTACCTTAAATGCAGTATTAAATCAGCGTTCTCAGGATGTATTAGCTGCTAATAACTGGAATGTTGTGCAGTATTCTGTCCTTGTGCATATGTTGGCGCAGGTATGTGATATGTATGTGGGCGAGTTAGTACACGTTATTGCTGATGCGCATATCTATGACCGACATGTAGATTTAATTAAGGAGCTTATTAGTAGAGAACCCCTTCCCGCACCAAAATTCTGGCTGAATCCAGAAGTGAAAGACTTCTACAAATTCACCAGGGATGATGTGAAGGTAGAAGATTATGTGACAGGACCGCAAATCCTTAATATTCCTATTGCCATCTAAAGATATAGAGAGAACTGCATAAAATCTGAAGGCAGATACGAATGCCATTTGGATTATAAACGAAAGGATAAGCTATGTTCATTGTTGTTGCGGTGGATCAGAACTGGGCCATTGGTTATGAGAATAAACTGTTAGCCAGTGTTCCTGAGGATATGAAAAATTTTCGAAGAATTACAACAGGGAAGACAGTGATTCTGGGACGTAAAACACTAGAAACTTTTCCCGGTGGTAAGCCACTTCCTAAAAGAAGAAACATTATTTTATCAACCAATACATCTTATGAAGTGGAAGGAGCAGAAGTAGCGCATAGCATTGAAGAAATGTGGGAACTACTGAATGGCACATCCACAGAGGATTTATGTGTTATTGGTGGAGCCAGCATTTACAAATTGCTGCTTCCCTACTGTAATCAGGCAGTTATTACAAAGTTTGATCGTGCATTTACGGCAGACACCTATTTCCCTAATCTTGATGCTGATTCATCTTGGGAAGTGGTGGAGGAAAGCGAAGTAAAAGAACACGAAGGATTGGAATTTAAATTCGTAGAGTATAGAAGAAAAGAATAATAAAGTTAGCAATGAGAAAAGGTCTAGAATTAGCGCTCTAGACCTTTTTAATTTATGGATTTACTTGTTACTTTTACTGCGTAATGACACGGTTACGTCCGGTTTCTTTTGCTTTATAGAGATGTGCATCGGCAGTATTGATGGTAGCCTCGACACCCATTCGGTCATTAAACTCTTCAACACCAAAACTCATAGTGATATGGAAAGTGTCCTTTGCATACTCGATATTGGTACTTTCGATGCGGGAACGAAGCTTTTCCAGACTCTGTGCTGCCTGTTTGATATCCATATTTCTGAATACAAGCAGGAACTCCTCGCCACCCCATCTTGCCAAGGGGCCAACGCCAGCCATGTGGCTTCTGAAGGTATCAGCAACAACCTTAAGAACTGCATCACCACAATCATGACCACGGGTATCGTTTACGGACTTGAACTTATCAACGTCGCCGATTGCAATACAGAAGGGTTTACCGTTACGGTTATATTCATGCACAATAGCCTTTAACTGTTCGTTCATATAACGTCGGTTTGGAAGCTGGGTAAGAGGATCCAAGGTTGCAGCGCGCTTTAATTCTTCATTGGACTCACGTAACTTATCCTGAGCCTGGTTAAATTTATCGCCGAAGCAAAACGCGGTGGAAATCAAGGCAAAAGCAAAGAGCAATACATTAAAGGATTGTACGAAGATACGAGGGGCACCTTCAATGTGTCGCGCATTTGAAAATGCTGAAGAGAACTGTACGAGGCACATTGTGTAGGCGCAAATAAACACTGCCATAAAACGTGTAATAGCAGGATGGCTGGATTTATTGTAGAAAAGTAGCAACAGAAGAATGTACAGCGGCATGTGGTAGTCTAAGTCAAAACCAACAAACACCGTAAGTAGTGAGGGAAAGATAATCAAAACGGCTACCAATAACCCCATTCCAAAATTGGTGTGATCTTCGTAAGTACAAATGAAACTTGCCACTAGCATACCAATGGCAGCAATAATGATTAATCCCAAATAATAGTGCTGAAGGAAAGCAACAGAGATACCTGTTACTAAGTATCCAAATGCAAATACAATATCTAGGAAACGAATGAGGACAGCCTTATCCTTGGTTTCTGATTTGCGGCGTACATCTTGAAAAATAAAACTGCTTAAACGGTCAAATAAACGTTGAAACATATTCATCCAATCTCTTCTGGTGGGCAGAAGGCCATTCATCTTTGTGGTGTGAGTAAATTCACACAAAAATATGAAATAATTATACCATATTTTCAAGGATAGGCAAAGTATAAAAGACCCCGTAATGCCCTATAAATAAAGGCTTTTTCTTGACACCATAGGAGTGGGGTTGTAAAATGTTTTAGATAAAAAAACAATAGTGATCAGTACTTCCTTGGTTTTGAAACTTTATAAAATATGTATAGTAGGAAGCACAGAAAGGACAGATTATGGAAAAGCAGAATATTGACTGGGGTAATCTTGGATTTGGTTATATCCAGACTGACAAGCGTTATGTATCTAACTTCAAGGATGGCAAATGGGATGATGGTGTGCTTACTGAGGATGCTATGATTACCATGAGCGAGTGTGCCTGCGTTTTACAGTATGCGCAGACCTGTTTTGAAGGATTAAAGGCATATACGACTGAAGATGGAAGAACCGTATGCTTCCGCCCTGATTTAAATGCAGATCGTATGTATGATACAGCACTTCGTTTGGAAATGCCCCCTTTCCCTAAGGATCGTTTTATTGAGGCTGTAAAGCAGGTAGTTAAAGCTAATGAAAGCTACGTTCCCCCTTTCGGTAGTGGAGCTTCCTTGTATTTAAGACCTTATATGTTTGGTAGTAATCCTGTTATTGGTGTTAAGCCTGCAGAAGAGTATCAGTTCAGAATTTTTGCTACGCCAGTTGGTCCTTACTTCAAGGGTGGTGCTAAGCCATTAACCATCTGCGTTTCTGATTATGATCGTGCAGCACCTCATGGTACTGGACATATTAAGGCTGGTCTTAACTATGCTATGAGTTTACATCCTATTGTAGAGGCTCATAAGAATGGTTTTGCTGAGAATATGTATTTGGATGCAGCTACTCGTACAAAGGTTGAAGAGACCGGTGGTGCAAACTTCCTGTTTGTTACCAAGGACGGCAAGGTTGTTACACCAAAGTCTTCCTCCATTTTACCTTCTATCACCAGAAGATCTCTTATGATTGTTGCTAAGGAGTATCTTGGTTTGGAAGTTGAAGAGAGAGAAGTATTCTTCGATGAGGTTAAGGATTTTGCAGAGTGTGGTCTTTGCGGTACAGCTGCAGTTATCAGCCCTGTAGGAAAGATTGTAAATCACGGCGAAGAGATTTGCTTGCCTGCAGGTATGGACGAGATGGGACCTGTAACCAAGAAGTTATACGAGACCCTTACCGGCATCCAGCAGGGTAAGATTGAAGATAAGTTCGGTTGGGTTGTAGAAATCTAATTCATATACCAAGTGATGATAAGGGGCGACCGTTAGGCCGCCCTTTTTTAGTGGCGTAAATAAAAAAAGCCCCCGCATGAGCGAGGGTTTTCTACTCTAGCTATTCTTTGCTTTGTCTGCGGCGCTGATGGCTGCACGCTTTCTCTTTAAGGGATCAAGAATCTTCTTTCTGATACGAAGACTTTCTGGTGTTACCTCTAAAAGTTCATCGGTGCCAATGAATTCCAAGCACTGCTCCAAAGACATAATCTTAGGCGGTACCAGTTTTAATGCATCATCAGAACCGGAAGATCGGGTATTGGTAAGATGCTTGGTCTTACATACATTTAATTCGATATCTTCGGTTTTGGGGTTGGCACCAATGACCATACCAGAGTATACCTTCTGGCCGGGACCAATGAATAGAGTACCTCTTTCCTGCGCATTGAAAAGACCGTAAGTAACGGACTCGCCGGTTTCGAAGGAGATTAAGGAACCCTGTTTACGATAGGTTACTTCACCCTTAAAAGGTGCATAACCATCAAAAATAGTATTCATAATTCCATTTCCCTTGGTATCGGTCATGAACTCACCACGGTAACCAATCAGACCGCGGGAGGGAATGGAAAATTCGAGACGTGTATATCCGCCATTAGCCATACCCATAGAACGAAGCTCACCCTTACGCATGGAAAGTTTCTCGATGACATTGCCGGAAAATTCATCAGGAACATCTACGTAGCAAAGCTCCATAGGTTCTGTTTTCTTTCCGTTCTCATCAGTATGATAGAGAACTTCTGCTTTACTTACTGCGAATTCATAGCCTTCACGACGCATATTTTCAATCAAAACGGAAAGGTGGAGTTCGCCACGTCCGGAAACTTTAAATGCCTCAGTGGTGTCGGTTTCTTCCACACGAAGTGATACGTCGGTGTTCAATTCTCTGAACAGTCTGTCACGTAAATGACGGCTGGTAACGAACTTGCCTTCCTGGCCAGCAAGAGGAGAGTCATTTACGATGAAATTCATGGAGATAGTAGGCTCGGAAATCTTCTGGAAAGGTATAGCCACAGGATTTTCGGGGGAGCAAAGGGTATCACCAATGTGGATGTCTGTAATACCAGAGATGGCAACGATGGAACCAATGCCAGCTTCTTTGACTTCAACCTTCTCTAATCCGTCATATTCATAGAGCTTACTAATTTTAACCTTCTTGCATTTCGTTTCATCGTGGGCATTTACGATAACTACTTCCTGGTTTACCTTAACCACACCATTATCCACTTTTCCACAGCCGATACGACCAACGTACTCGTTGTAATCGATGGTGGAAATGAGTACCTGCGTGCCAGCCTCCGGGTCACCTTCCGGAGCGGGAACATATTCTAAAATGGTTTCGAAAAGTGGCGTCATATCACAGCCCATTTCTTCATCAGAAAGGGATGCAACACCAGTTTTGGCGGAAGCGAAGATGAAGGGGCAATCAAGCTGGGAATCATCGGCATCCAAATCCATGAACAACTCTAATACTTCATCAACCACTTCCTTCGGCCTTGCTTCAGGACGGTCAATCTTGTTAATGCAGACAATAACAGGGAGTTTCAACTCCAGCGCTTTGCCGAGAACGAATTTTGTCTGGGGCATGGCACCCTCAAATGCATCAACTACCAGGATGACACCATTTACCATCTTTAGGACACGTTCTACCTCGCCGCCGAAATCGGCATGACCAGGAGTGTCAATAATGTTAATTTTTGTGTTTTTATACATTACAGCAGTGTTCTTTGCCAAAATAGTAATGCCACGTTCTCTTTCGATATCATTGGAATCCATGACACGTTCAGCAACTTCCTGATTTTCGCGAAATACACCGCTTTGCTTTAAAAGCTCATCCACCAATGTAGTTTTACCGTGGTCTACGTGAGCGATAATAGCAACGTTTCGTACATCTTCTCTTTTTTGTCTCATACTCTCTGCCTCAAAATTGATGGTAAGGTCATAAAGCCGTTCTCAGACTCTTATGAGCAAGCTCACTGAGTCTTCAAGGCTTTTGATCTTTGTATCATACATATTAACTAAAAAAACCTTAAAAATTATAGCATTTTAGCACAAGGTCTTCAATGCAAAGAAATATAGAAAATAACAATAAAAAGGGCAATTCTTTAGCAATATGCTACAATAGAACCATGAATAAGGATCTTATGCTGTATGTTCATATCCCCTTTTGCGTTCGAAAATGTGCTTACTGCGATTTTCTTTCTTTTGCAGTGACGGAGGATACAAAAGCGAGGTATCTTGCTGCTCTTCATAGGGAGATAGAGCGAGTATCGGAAGAATACAGAGAATGGATGATTAGCAGCATCTTCATTGGAGGTGGAACACCTTCTCTTTTATCAGGAGAAGAGGTTAAGGAGCTGATGAAGAAACTAAAGGATCATTTTACACTGCAAGCAGATGCAGAAATAACATTAGAGTGTAATCCGGGAACACTTACTACCGAGAAAGCGCAGGCTTATAAAATCGCAGGGATCAACCGCATCAGTTTTGGCTTGCAGTCGGCAGATAACGAAGAACTTAAGTTGCTAGGTAGAATCCATACCTATGAAGAATTTTTAGCAAGTTATCAGCTGGCACGAGAAGTGGGATTTACAAATATTAATATCGATTTGATGGAAGGGCTTCCAGGACAGACAAAAGATAACTTTTTATGTACCCTAGAGAAGGTTATTGCATTGCAGCCGGAACACATTTCTATGTATAGCCTGATTGTAGAACCAGGAACCACCTTTTATGAAAAGTATGGAGAAGCCGCACCGTTTGAGGGGGAACTTCCTGAAGAAGAGGAAGAGCGCCTAACATACTATGCAGCTAGGGAGTGTATGGAAGCAGCAGGTTTCAGACAGTATGAGATTTCCAATTTCGCCAAGACGCAGTTTGCGTGCAGACATAACGTGGGGTACTGGGAACGAAAGGATTATTTGGGCCTTGGTTTAGGCGCTGCTTCGTTAATCGAACAGAAACGTTTTAAGAATACAACCTCGATTGTGGACTACATGGATGGGAACTGCGATTATGAGGAAGTGCAGGCATTAAGCAAAGCGGAACAAATGGAAGAGTATATGTTCCTAGGACTACGAAAAACGGAAGGTGTTAGTATAGAGAAATTTAGCAGTCTGTATCATGTGCGAATGCAGGACGTATATGGAACGTGGATTATGAGAATGCATGAAGAAGCGCTGCTTCGGACCGAAGGAGACAGAATTTCACTTACAAATAGGGGAATGGATGTCTCAAACTATGTTTTACAGGGATTCCTGTTGGATTGAGAAAGAGATGAAATAACTATGACAAAATGGATAATGAGAATTGCATACGTATATGTAGCGCTTCCTTTCATTATATTTGCTATCGGTTTTATGCGGTGGTATATAGGCATCCCAGCCGCAGGAGTAGCCATCTTTGGACTAGTTCGTATGTGGATGTCGGCAGAAGAATGTATTCTGCCGAAAAAAACAAAGAAAAATGTAACGAAGCTAGTACTGGCTGTGCTGTTCATTGGTGTCTGGGTTTATTTATCAGGGATTGGGAAATTTGTATGGCAGAACCAGGATCATGAATATAGAAACACCATATTTGAAATGCTGGTATCCCATAAGTGGCCGGTTATAAACGGAAATGGACGTGGAATGTCCTATTATATCGGATTCTGGTTGCCAGCAGCGGTGTTTGGAAAAGTGTTTGGCATCTCTGCAGGGTTTGTATTCCAGGCGCTATGGGCAGTGCTTGGTATATTTTTAACCTATTATTTCATTTGTGACCGGATGCATAAATTTACGCTGTGGCCACTACTCATTGTCATTCTATTTAGTGGTCTAGATATGGCAGGCGTGCAGATTCTGGCAAGAATTCAGGGGTATCAGGGTGCTGTTGTAGATGCAGCGGGGCAAATAGAATGGTGGGCTGGAATCTACCAGTACTCCAGTATGACAACCCAGCTCTTCTGGGTGTTTAATCAAGCGGTTCCGGCATGGCTAGTGCTAATGCTTCTCTTGAAACAAAAGACGAATAAGTATGTACTAGTGCTTATGGGGGAACTGCTGTTGTGTAGTGCACTTCCTTTTATGGGGATGGTTCCGATTCTCCTGTATGTTGTTTTTTTCAGAAAATATGAGGGGAACAAAAAAGCTATACAATGGCGGAATGATACCCTTACTTTAGAGAATCTTTTGGTGGGTGGTGTCACCGGGATTCTGACATTTCTGTATTATTTTGGGAATGATGCAAGTAAACAATCACAAAACGTGGAGAGTATGGGTGGCGTTGTCGCATCGGAACTTTTGGTAGGGATAGGCTTGCTTTCCGTTCTGTTTATCCTGTTAGAAATGCTGGTATATGCTGGACTGGTATTTCGATTCCAAAAAAAGAACATTTTATTTTATGTATGCGTTCTCTGGTTATGTATCTGCCCATTTATTAGAATTGGATACTCCTACGATTTTTGTATGAGAGCCTCCATTCCCTGTTTGTTTGTTCTGATGCTTTATGTGATAGATGCATTAAAAGAAAGCAAAAAGAAGAAAAAATATATCACGTTGGCATTACTAATTATTTGTCTTGGTATTGGAGCTATTACACCGATTCATGAGTTTACGAGAACGGTGCAGGCCACGATGGAAGAGGCATCTGGAGTGCGGGAGAAGGAGACTCGATCGGTAGAGGAAGAAATTGTATTTCATGCGCCAAACTTCTCAATGGACACGAAGCAGAGTATTTTCTTTAACTATATTGGAAAAAAATAAAAGATTTCCTGGTAATACGTTGACATTGTGTGGGGCTAGTGTTATTTTATACGCATATACGTAAGGTAGAGGTCGCGAGGCTTAGGAGTACCATTTCGGATGTGACAGGCACAGAGGAAGAAGTGGAAAAGGAAGAATCGCCGAAAGTGCAGAGTACCTGCTATTCTGTAACTTGGGGATGCGAATAAGATTCGTATCACTGTCATCTTTTTAGAAGATGGAGGGCTATCAAAAGAAGAATCTTTTGCCGGCTTTCTAAAGCCGGTTTTTTTATACCTTACAAAAAATATTATTTTTGGAGGAAAATGAAATGGCAGTATTTGAAGGTGCTGGTGTTGCAATTGTAACACCCTTTAAGCAGGACGGGTCCGTTGATTACGATCAGTTTGCAAAGAACATCGAGGAACAGATTGCTGGTAACACAGACGCAATCATTGTTTGTGGAACCACTGGTGAGGCATCCACTCTGACACACGAGGAGCACTTGGATGTGATTGAGTATTGTGTAAAGCAGGTAAATCACAGAATTCCAGTTATTGCTGGAACTGGCTCGAACTGTACAGAAACAGCAATTTATCTCTCTAAGGAAGCTGAGAAGAGAGGCGTAGATGGACTTCTTCTTGTTACACCTTATTACAATAAAGCTACCCAGAAGGGATTAAAGGAACACTTTACCTTGATTGCAAATGAAGTAAAGATTCCTATCATTCTCTACAATATTCCTGGCCGTACAGGTGGCGTAAATATTCTTCCAGAGACTATTGTTAGTCTTTGCAAGGATGTTCCTAACATTGTTGGTGTAAAGGATGCAACCGGTAACTTGTCTCAGGTTGCGAAGTTAATGGCGTTAGCAAAGGGAACCGTTGATGTATATTCTGGAAATGATGACCAGATTGTACCCGTTCTTTCCCTTGGTGGTAAGGGTGTTATCTCTGTACTCAGCAATGTAGCACCGAAGCAGACCCATGATATTTGCCAGCTCTACTTTGAAGGAAAAGTGAAAGAAAGCTGTGCCCTTCAGTTAGATGCATTGGAAGTAATTAATAATTTGTTTATTGAAGTGAATCCGATTCCTGTAAAGAAAGCAATGAATCTGCAGGGAAATAAGGCTGGTGTTCTCCGTCGCCCTCTGACAGAGATGGAGCCGGAAAATGCCGCTAAGCTTGAAAAGAGCATGAAAGAATTCGGTATTCTGTAATATTAGGGATTGTTAGTGAATATGCTGGCTGCGTAACCCGCAGCCGGTATTTCTTTAGAAAAGGAGTGAAATTCGATGACAAGAATTATTATGCATGGTTGTAATGGCCGTATGGGACAAGTAATTACCGGTATTGTAAAGGCCGATCCAGAGGTAACAATGGTTGCAGGTGTAGATGTATCTGATCATATTCAAAATGAGTATCCAGTATTTAAGAATATTGCAGATTGTGATGTGGAAGCAGATGTCATTATTGATTTCTCCAATGCGGCAGCAGTAGATGGTCTTTTAGAGTATTCTGTTTCCAAGCAAGTTCCTGTAGTTTTATGTTCTACAGGCCTTTCAGAGGAACAGCTTGCAAAAGTTAAAGAGTCGGCGGCAAAGGTTGCGGTACTTAAGTCTGCCAATATGTCTCTTGGAATTAATCTTCTTATGAAGCTACTAAAGGAAGCAACCGGCGTTCTCTCCCCTGCTGGTTATGACGTGGAAATTGTTGAGAAGCATCATAATCAGAAGTTAGATGCTCCTTCCGGTACAGCCATTGCGTTGGCTGATTCTGTGAATGAGGCAGCTGGTGGGAAGTATGAATATGTTTATGACAGGAGCCAGGTAAGACAGAAGAGAGATGCAAAAGAGCTTGGTATCTCCGCAGTGCGCGGCGGTACGATTGTTGGTGAACATGACGTGTTGTTCTGCGGTATTGATGAAGTGATTACCTTCTCTCATACAGCATATTCTAGAAGTGTATTTGCAAAGGGTGCGGTACAGGCAGCTAAGTTCCTCGCTGGAAAGCCCGCAGGTATGTATGATATGCAGGATGTGATTGGGTAATATTTGGCGGATACCCTAGTATATTGATAGATTGTTAAATGATGTGGGGGAATAAATGAAAGTTGTACTTCTTGCCGGCGGAGCCGGAACACGAATCACAGAGGAAAGCCAGTATCGACCGAAACCGATGGTAGAAATTGGTGGGATGCCCATTTTATGGCATATCATGAAAGAGTATAGCCACTATGGGTTTAATGAGTTCATTGTTTGTGCCGGTTATAAGCAGGATTATATAAAAGAGTGGTTTAACCAGTATTTCTTATCCTCTAGTGACATCACCTTTGATTACACGGAGGGAAGAAATGTCATTGTGCATGAGCAACGTACCGAGAAGTGGAAGGTCACTATCGTGGATACAGGATTAAATACCATGACAGGTGGACGTATCAAAAGAGTGCAGAAGTACATTGGGGATGAACCATTTATGCTCACTTATGGAGATGCTGTGTGTGATGTAGATATTCAGGCGCTCCTTGATTTTCACCATTCACATAGAAAAGTGGCAACGTTAACATCTGTAATTCAAAAACAGGAAAAGGGAGTGCTGGATATTAATGAAGTGGGGGCAGTGCGGTGTTTTAGAGAAAAGCAGCCTTCCGATGGTACCCCCATCAATGCAGGATATATGGTGCTGCAGCCAGGAATTTTTGATTATTTGGAAGACGATTCCACTGTTTTTGAAAAGGTGGCACTGGAAAAGTTAGCAGCAGAAGGGGAATTGATGAGTTATGTGCATAAAGGCTTTTGGCAATGTATGGATTCCCTTAGAGAAAAGCAGGAATTAGAACGAATCTGGGAACGAGGAAATGCTCCTTGGAAAAAATGGACGGATTAGTGAAAGAGAAGCCCAAGCGGGCTTCTTTTTTATGGAGACTTTTGGTCGAAATAGCCAATATATGGTATAATATTATAGGTTTATTTTGTGGAAATTTCGCTTGGAGAAAATATTATGTCAACTTGGAAGAATGAGGAAGAGGCGCGTAACCAAATCAAGGAGTTGGTGGCAGCTTATTATCATGAATTTAAAGAAAAAAAGGATGCATTTAAAGAAGGAGATCGCATTTCTTATGCGGGTCGTGTCTTTGATGAGAAAGAGATGCAGGCTCTTACGGATGCGACACTGGATTTTTGGCTGACGACAGGACGTTTTGCGGATCGGTTTGAAAGTGAATTTGGAAAGTGGATTGGCAGCAAGTTTGTCAGCATTGTGAATAGCGGTTCATCTGCCAATTTAATTGCATTCATGGCATTGACCTCTCCGCTTCTAGGTGATAGACAGATTAAACGTGGGGATGAGGTAATAACAGTGGCAGGGGGCTTCCCTACCACTATCAGTGCCATTATGCAGTATGGTGCTGTGCCGGTATTTGTGGATATGACGGTTCCGCAGTATAACATAGATGTTACGCAGTTGGAGGCAGCTCTTTCTGAAAAAACAAAGTGTGTGATGATTGCACATACTTTAGGAAATCCCTTTGATTTGAAGGCTGTAATGGCTTTTTGTGAAAAACATAATTTATGGCTTGTTGAAGACAACTGTGATGCCCTAGGAACAAAGTATACCATTGATGGGACTACGAAATTTACTGGAACCTGGGGAGACATTGGTACCAGTAGTTTTTATCCCCCTCACCATATGACTATGGGGGAAGGTGGCGCTGTTTATACAGACAATCCCTTATTGAACAGAATCATTCTTTCCTTCAGAGACTGGGGAAGAGACTGCGTATGCAAGTCTGGCCAGGATAATCGATGTGGTCACCGCTTTGATGGACAATTTGGACAACTTCCGGAAGGATATGATCATAAGTACGTATATAGCCACTTGGGATATAACTTAAAAGTTACGGATATGCAGGCGGCAATAGGTTGCGCACAGTTGGAAAAGTTTCCATCTTTTATTGTAAAGAGACGACAGAATTGGGATAGACTGCGAAAGGCATTAGAGCCGGTAAGCGATAAACTAATTCTTCCAGAACCAGCAGAAAGCAGTGAACCGTCCTGGTTTGGATTTTTGATTTCGGTAAAGCCCGAGAGCGGAAAAACAAGAAAAGATGTTACTGGGTACTTGGAAGAACATAATATTCAGACAAGACTACTCTTTGGTGGCAATATTACAAAGCAGCCCTGTTTTGATTCTATCCGTGGAACCGATGCATATCGGTGTGTAGGGGATTTGAAGACCACCGACTATATCATGGAAAATGCATTCTGGGTTGGCGTATATCCAGGTATGTCAGATGCGATGATTGATTATATGGCAAAATGTATTGTTGAGGCAGTTAAGTAAAGAAACTACAAAAACATTAATGTAGGAAGAGTGTGTAAGCATATGAACACGAAGATGGAATTGTTAGATTGTACGTTACGGGACGGAGCATACATTGTGGATGCTGCATTTGGTGTTGCTGCAATTAAGGGAATCATTAAAAAATTAGAATTGGCACGCGTTGAAATTATCGAATGTGGCTGGTTAAAGAATACGGAACATAAAGAAGGGACTAGCTTCTATCATGTTCCTGGGGATTTGGAACGTTATCTGCAGGGGAAGAATGAGAACCAGACCTATGTGGCAATGATTGACTGGGATAGATATGATTTAAGCTTTCTTCCGATATGTGATCATAAGTCGATTGATGCTATACGAGTGGTATTTCCGCAGAATAAATTTCGGGAAGGAATTGCTGTAGGCGCGCGGATTTTGGAAAAAGGCTACAAAGTCTATTTTCAGGCTGCTAATACCTATGGATATTCTGAAGCGGAGTTAATTGCTCTTGCAGAAGAAACAAATAAGGTTATGCCGGTTTCTCTTTCGGTTGTAGATACTTTTGGTACGATGTATGAAGAGGACCTGGATCGGATTGTAAGAACCCTTCACAAGGTGCTTGCTCCCTCCATCAAATTGGGATTTCATTCACATAACAATCAGCAACTATCTTTTGCACTATGTATGCATTTTGCAAAGCTGTGTGAGGAATTAGGAAGAGACGCTGTTATTGATGCAAGTTTATGCGGTATGGGACGTGGTGCTGGGAATGCAACCACAGAGTTGGTTTCTAGTTTCTTAAACAAAAAATATAGTGGCAACTATGATATGAATGAAATATTGGATGCCATTGATGTGTATATGGAAGAGTACAAACAGAAATTTACTTGGGGGTATTCAACACCATACTTTATTGCTGGTATGTACTGTACCCATGTCAATAATATTGCCTATCTGTTGAATAATCACAGAACAAATGCGAAAGACATGCGTAGTGTGATTGACAGCATGGCGGCAGAGGATCGCAAAAAATATGATTATGATGTGTTAGAGGAGCATTTTTTAGCATATCAGTCTAGTTTGGTGGATGACGAAAAGACAATCAGTATGTTAAAGGAATCTTTTAAAGACAGAGAGATTCTTCTTGTATTTCCTGGAACTAGTGCAAAAAAACAACAAGATTGTATTAAAGAAAATGCAAAAGGGGCGCTAGTGATTGGCGTAAATTCTGTTGTGCCAGGATATGCGTATGACTATATTTTCTTTAGCCGTAATGGTCGTAGTGATTATGCGAAGGAGAATTATACGAAACTTTATGAACAGGCAAAAAAAATCATTACCTCCAATATTAAAAAGGATGCAGAAGATGGGGAGTATATTCTGAATTACAATATGCTTATTAAAAGGGGCTGGGAGCACTTTGATGATTCAGGAATCATGTGCCTGCGATTATTAAATCGTCTAAATGTTAAAAAAGTATATTTGGCAGGGTTTGATGGTTTTGCAGAAAACTATGAGGATAGTTATGCAGATACGTCCATTCCTCACGTAAATCCAGGAAAAAGCTGGGCAGAATTAAATGCAGAAATTAAAGAGATGCTGCAGGACTTCCTAGCGACAGTTGATGGTCGCATGGAAATCAAGTTTTTGACAGAGAGTAAATATCAGTAAGGAGAAGGAAAATGAAAAATTTACATATTAAGGCAAAACTATATGATTATGATGTGGAGTTTACAGATGATTTTTCGAAACAGATAAGTGCTTACTCTGAAAAAACAGCATTTGTTATTGATCAGAATGTTTTTAAACTGTATAAGGAAAAAATATTAATTCCTAAAGAGCGAGTGTTTTTGATGGATGCGGTCGAAGACAAAAAGAACATGGATACGGTTATGGATATTATTCGTTACCTAAAAGAACTTGGTGTGCGAAAGGATTGGACAGTAGTTTGTGTTGGTGGTGGAATTACGCAGGATGTAACAACAGTAGCTGCAGATTTATTCCTTAGAAATGTTGACTGGCACTTGTTTCCAACAACATTACTATCTATGTGTGACTCGTGTATTGGTGGGAAATGTGGTATAAATCTTGATTCGTACAAGAATCAGATTGGTGTCTTTTATCCACCGAAAAGAATAGTGATTGATACTGCTTTTATCGATACGCTTACGCCTGGAGATTATCTCAATGGGTGGGGGGAGATACTGAAATTTGCTTTGACAAATGGCGAAGAATTTTTTGATAAGATAGTGTCCGAGAAGTCATTTATTCCATGTGAACGTATAGAAGAATATATTTATGATGGATTAAGAGTTAAACAGGCAGTGATTGAAGAGGACGAGTATGAGAGCGATATTAGACGAATCCTTAATTATGGTCATACCTTTGGTCATGCATTAGAAGCATATACCCATCATGTGATTCCCCATGGTAAGGGTGTCATCTGGGGAATTGATGTAGTGAACTACATAGGGTATAAAAAAGGTCTCATTAGCGAATTGTATTATTTGGAAATTAAGGATTTAATCAGAAGAGCTTTTTTGCTGGAAGAGATTGTAATTGATGATGCAAGAAAACTGTACGAGATTATAAAAACGGATAAGAAAGTTAAAAATGGCTCATTGAGTTTTGCGATGTTGGATGCTCGGAGTCATTTAATAGTATATCCTATTGAATTAAACGATGAATTATTCAATTTATTTGTGGAGTATTTGGTGACAACACATGAATACTATAGCCATTGATTGTGGAGCTAGTTTTATCAAAGGGGCGCTGTTTGTAGACGGCAAGATTGTTTTTGAGACCAAAAGACAGTCTCCAGTGGTGCATGAAAGAAACATTCCGATTATAGAACCCATTCAAGTTAAAGCACTAGAAGAACTGGTGGTGCAAATTCTAAAAGTGTTAACGAAGCATCTGCCAGATAATAAATACACAGTATGCGTTTCAAATGAAATGCATGGTTTTTTGTTGGTTGATGAATGTGGAGAACCGGTAACAGACTATATTTCATGGCAGGTTTGTTTAGGCGGTGGTTTAGGAAAAAAGTATTTTGAACAGACATGTTTTTATGAAGAGATAAAAAACACAGGGATGCAACTTAGAGAGGGACTTCCTTTATGTAACTTGTGGGCTCTATTGCACCAAGAATTTCCTCAATATGAAGTATCACAAAAGACAAAGTACAGATTTTGTGATTTGGGAAGTTATATTATAGAGAGAATAAGTGGTATGAAGATGGAGAGCCATCCAACAAATGCTGGAGGCACAGGGTTATTTGATCTTCGTAGTGGAGAATTTAACAGGAAACTGATTGACGCAGTGGTTAGTGACACTGGTTATTGCGTAGAGTTTCCGATGATTGGTACTAAAAAGTATGTAGATGGCAATGTAACATATAAGCCGGCTATTGGGGATCATCAAGCAGCCTTGTTAGGTGCGAACATGAGTGAAAAGGGTCTGTCGTTTAATTTGGGGACTGGAGCACAGGTTGCAGTTGTTAGGCCAATGTACAATATATCCGATAGATGGCAGGTACAACCTTACTTCGACGGAAAATACGTTCACAGAATTCCGTTTTTACCTTCTGGAAGAGGGCTTAATGTATATTTTAGATTTTTTAAAAGTATTTTTGAAGCGGTCAATGTTAGTATAGAAGATTCTTTATTATGGACAGCAATTCAGCGGACATCAGAAAAAACATTGAATCCCAAACTGACTGTGGATTTAAGCTTCTTTGAAAATAAAGTTACAGATCATACAGTTGGAAGTATACAGAATATAGGAGAGTATGACCTGACTTTTGAAAATGTAGTTGTTTCTATTTTATGCCAAATGTCTGAAAACTTTATGGAAGCATCAAGGACTCTTTTAGACGATGAATTAAATACAATACAAGAAATATGTTTTACCGGAGGGATTGCTGAAAGGTTTAAACGAATAAGAGAAGAAATAGTATCGAATTTCCCGACAGATGTTGTTGTGAGAATGACAGATAAGGAAACCTTCTTAGGATTAAATAGGTATGCCAATTTAGTAAATGAGGACTAGAATGAGAATTAAAGTATCAGATTATATTGCTAATTTTCTGTGCGAAAAAAACATAAATACAGTGTTTACTGTGGTTGGTGGTGGCGCGATGCATCTAAACGACTCATTTGGACACCACGAACAAATCCGATGTATTTATAATCACCATGAACAAGCATGTGCTATGGCGGCTGAAGGATATGCAAAATATACTAATGTGCCAGCTGTAGTTTGTGTTACGAGTGGTCCTGGTGCAATTAATGCTTTGAATGGAATTGCAGGGGCCTATCAGGATTCGGCTCCGATGTTGGTGTTTACAGGTCAAGTAAAGCGTGCACTTCTTGAGAAAGAAAGTGGTTTGGAATTACGGACTTTGGGTGGACAAGAGTTTGATATCGTTTCTGCAGTTGGGAAGATGACAAAGTACGCGGAAACGGTCATGGATCCAGAGAAGATTCGGTGCTATCTTGAAAAAATGTATTATATGGCAACTACAGGAAGAAAAGGCCCTTGCTTGCTAGATATCCCTATTGATGTGCAGGGAGCATATATTGAAACGGAGTTTTTAGAATCGTATGATTTCGATAGAGAGACTCTTAATAATTATGTAGATTGGGAACTACTTGTCGATAAACTAGAACAAGCGGAGCGCCCGATTATTTATGCTGGCAATGGGATACGCTATTCTGGAGGAATGGAGTTGTTTCGAGAGCTGATTGAGAAATATCAGATTCCGGTTGTTACATGTTGGGATAGTATTGACCTGATTGAAACTGACCATCCTTTATATTGTGGTAGAGCGGGAATTATGGGAGACAGACCCGGGAATTTTGCCGTTCAAAATAGTGATTTTCTTCTGTGTATTGGAAACAGACTTAGTATATATCAGGTTGGCTATAATATTAGCACGTGGGCAAGAGGCGCATATGTTGTTGCTGTAGATATTGATGAAAATGAGTTGAAGAAGCCGATTATAAGGGTTGATTTACCAATCTGTATGGATGCAAAGGCCTTTATGGATGCAATGATAGAAAAGATAGAAGGGCCTAGTACTGCAGAAGCGTGGAGAAAACAATGCCTCATATGGAAAGAAAAGTATCCTGTTGTGATGCAGAAACAGAGGATGCAAAGACAAACAAATGTGTATGCATTTATCGAACAACTTAGTAAGATGTTGCCAGACAGAGCATGTACTGTTGTGTCAAATGGCTCAGCAAGTGTGGTAGGTAGTGCTGCATATTTTATAGGAAAAGATAGTCGCTTTATTATGAATTGTGCAATGTCCTCTATGGGATACGGATTGCCAGCTGCTATTGGCGCTGGCATTGCGATGAATGGGAAGCAAGCTGTTGTATGTATTGAAGGTGACGGAAGTATAATGATGAATTTGCAGGAACTGGCGACAGTGGTTGCAAATCGTCTTCCAATTAAAATTTTTGTGATAAATAACAATGGATACCATCAAATTCGACAGACTCAGACAAATATATTCGGAAATGGTCTAGTGGGTGTTGGACCGGAAAGTAAGGATTTGCTTTTTCCGAATTTTGAGAAACTTTCAGAAGCTTTTGGAATTATTTATAAAAAAATAGTGGAAAATAGTGAAAGTGATCTTGTTATCAGAGAGATTTTAAGAAATGATGAACCAGTATTATGCGAAGTATTTGTTGATATTGAGCAGAAGTTTGAACCGAAATCCGCAACGAAGAGGCTTCCAGATGGCTCGCTATATAGCCCACCCTTGGAAGATCTTGCGCCATTCTTATCTAGAGAAGAATTGAAACAAAATATGTATATACCGATGATTGAGGAGTAGATAATGGGAAAATTATCAGGGAAAGTTGCATTGGTTACCGGTGGAACCTCTGGAATAGGAGGCGCATCAGTAGAACTCTTTGCGGTGGAAGGCGCGAGTGTTATTGCTGTGGCGAGAAACACTGAGAGAGGCGAACAGTTTGCGAGTGAACTGAGAATTAGAGGGTATAGTGTAGAATTTTATTGTTGTGATGTGGCGAATAGGTTGGATCTAGAAAAATTGAAGTGTTATATTGAGCAGAAATATGGAAGACTTGATATTTTGTTTAATAATGCAGGTTTACTTCGAACCGCCGCGTTGGAGGAAATTACGGACGAAGACTGGGATGCGATGTATGATACGAATGTAAAAGCTGTAATGCATACTTGCCAGCTTTTTTTTCCTATGTTAAAAGAAGCGAGAGGCGTTGTTTTAAATAATGCCTCTATAAATGGGTTACACTCTTATATAAAAGGTGTAAGAAGCTATATGTATGCGTCTACAAAATCGGCATTAATTCAGTTTACTAAATATTTAGCTAAGAATTATGCTCCGGATATTCGAGTGAATGCATTATGTCCAGGGATAACGGTAACAAATCTATTTACTAATAGAGATTTTTCTAGATTTAAAGATTCGAATTTATTAGGTAGAATGGCCGATCCTATGGAAATTGCAAAAGTTGCATTGTTTTTATGCTCTGATGATTCTTCTTTTATTACAGGGGCGACAATAGTTGCTGATGGTGGAGAAACTATTAAGTAACAAACATATAGCAATTGTGAAATATGCAGAAACATATTTACGTAATATGAATCTGGCGTCCGATAAAATGTGTTAGAAAAAGAGATTGATTTATGAATAATGTAATTGTTACCGGTGCAACATCCATGATTGGAATTGCTACAATCAAAGCACTAATTTTGCATGGCGTTAGGATTTTTGCGATTTCTCGTAAAGATAGTAAGCGAAGATGCGCATTACCAACGTCTGAGTTGATTACGTATATTGAGTGTGATTTAGATTCACTCGGGAAGATTAATTTTGAAGAAGCGTGTGATACGTTGTTTCATTTTGGGTGGGGGTTTACGGATCGAACTACAAGAGATAATCCCTATCTGCAACTGAAGAATGTGCAGTATACGTTAGATGCTGTTGAACTTGCAAAGCGAAGTGGCTGTAAGGTATTTATTGGAGCCGGCTCTCAGGCTGAATATGGTTTTCAAAATAATCTCATTGATGAGAATGCGCAGGAGCGTCCTACGGTCTGTTATGGTATTACGAAATTAGCCGCTGGAAAACTTGCACGAAAACTCTGTGAACAATACGAAATGCTTTGCATATGGACAAGAATATTTAGTGTGTATGGTGTCAATGATTCAGATAATGTGATGACATCCTATGCAGTGAATCAATTCCTAAAAGGTGAAAAGGCATATTTTTCAAAAGGATTACAAATCTGGAATTATTTATTTGAAGAAGATGCTGGGAATTATTTTTATGCTATAGGCGAGAATGCAAAAGAAAGTATGATTCTGAATGTTGCAGGGTGTGAGAATAAGCCACTTCGAGAGTTTGTACAGGAAATGGTCAAGGCGTTAGGTAAGGATTTTCAGTATGAGTTTAGTGATGAAGAATCGGCATCTTACAATGGAATTGAACCTTGCATAAATAAGCTTGAATCATTAACTGGATATGTGCCAACGGTTAGTTTTGAAGAAGGAATTAAACGTATTCTGGAAAGAAGAATAAGTGATGAAAAAAATTAGTGTTATTGTTCCCTGTTACAATGAAGAAGAAAATATTCCTTTTGCATACGCTGCTATAAAAGCGCAGCTGGATTTACTTGGTGACAAATATGATTATGAGATACTTTTTGCAGATAATGGATCTTCTGATCGGTCGGAAGAAGTTTTTGAAAAGATTGCTGCCGATGATAAAAATGTAAAAGTAATATTTAATCAGACAAATTTCGGACCAGATCGTTCTGTGACAAATTTGTATAAAAGGACCACGGGAGAACTAATTATTGGAATATGCTGTGATTTGCAGGAACCTCCAGAAATGATACCAGAATTTGTTAAATGTTGGGAAGAGACACATTGTGATGTGGTTTTTGGGCAGAAGACAAAAAGCAGGGAGAATCCGATTAAGTTTCTTTGCAGAAAAATGTATTATGGAATCATTGATGGAATGAGTGATTGTAAGCAGTTCCATCAGGTGACGGGATTTGGGCTTATTACGAAAGAAGTCCGAGATATTATTCTACAGGAAAAGAGTCAGGATCCAGAGATGAATCTTCGGCATATTGTGCCTCAGTATGGATTTGATGTGAAACTTTTACCATATACACAGAGGAAACGAGAACGTGGAAAAAGTTCCTATAATTTATATAGATATTATGATTTTGCAATTTCCAGTTTGTGTTCTACGTCTATAAAGCCGCTCCGATTGATGACTATTTTTGGCATGACTACATCATTTGTTTGTTTTGTTGTAGCCATCGTATATTTCATATATAAATTAACGCATTGGTACACTTTTGATGCTGGGATGGCACCGATTGTGATTGGACTGTTTTTTATTGCGGGTGTACTGTTGTTATGCATGGGCATCTTGGGAGAGTATGTTAGCATATTGATGCGTAGAGTTACAGACCGTCCTATTGTTGTAGAAAAACGAACGCTCAATATGGACGAAGATAGAAAGACTGATGAAGATAAGTAAGAATCCTTACATATGGAATAGCATAGCAGGTATCATTAATGCATCCCAAGCAATCATTCTGGGAATGGTTATTACAAGAACAAACGGCTTGGGAGACGCAGGAATTTTAGCACTCGCTTTTTCTTTAGGAAACTTGTTTATGAATGTAGGACACTTTGGTGTTCGAAAGTTTCAAGTGACGGATGTAAAGAATGAATACTCTTTCTCAGATTATTTTTCTATTCGTATACTTACGGTTGCACTCATGCTTCTTGCCTGTGGACTATATCTTCTGATTGTAGGGAGAAGCAGAGCTTACGATTTTTCGAAGGTTATTACCATTCTGATGATGTGCTGCATATATGCGATGGAGTCCATGGAAGATGTATTTTGGGGATTTTACCAGTTAAAAAATCGACTGGATATAGGCGGAAAAATCTTTTCGATTCGCTGGCTATGCATCATGGGGGCAGTTTCAGGCGTACTTTATTGGAAGCAGAATTTGCTGTTGGCTTCTGTAGTTGGTGTTGTTGTTAGCGGTCTAGTTCTTTGTATCTCCTTAGCAATAACGTATCCGTCATTTAGAGAAACAATAAAGTGGAAGACGACAAAACATAGCTTTGGCATTATTAAAGCCTGCTTCCCATTATTTCTTGCTGGTTTCTTGTCTTACTATGTAACCAGCTCACCCAAGTATGCCATAGATAAATATTTTAATAGCGAGGTGCAGGCATGCTACAGCTTTGTGTCTATGCCGGTATTCGTTATAGATTTATTGAATATGTTTTTGTATATGCCGATATTGGTAAGCATGGCAGGGGAGTGGGAAACTGGCAATGTAGAGGCATTTCTAAAAAGAATAAAAAGACAGGTGCTTTTTATTGTAGGTATATCAGGAGCTTGTTTGCTTGGCGGATTCTTCTTGGGAATACCAGTGCTTTCCGTGTTGTATGGCGTAGAACTAACTGAATACAAAGGTGTATTAATGCTTCTTTTAGGTGCAGGTGCATTTTTGGCTTTTTCAGGTTTCTTTGTTACGGTACTTACAATTCTCCGAAAGCAGTTTGTAGCTATGGGTATTTATGGAATAGCCGCGTTATTTGCGCTACTGTTTATGAACCCGATGATGCAGAAACATGGACTGGAGGGTGGAGTCATATATTATATTCTATTGATGGCCGCGATTTCCGTAGCTTATTTAGTATGTATTATCGTATTTATCACCAAAAAGAAAAAAGGGATGCATGATGAATAATTTTTATAAAGATAAGAAAGTCTTAATTACTGGTCACACAGGCTTCAAGGGAGCCTGGATGGTGCAGATGCTTACAGATATGGGGGCAAAGGTATATGGATATGCCCTTCCTTCACCAACGGACCCGGCGCTTTTTAACTTGTTAAAATTGGAAAATAAGATGGAAAGCGAGAAGGGTGATATTCGTGACCTATTTCATCTGATGACTTTCTTTAAAAAGGTGCAGCCAGAGATTGTAATTCATATGGCAGCGCAACCTATTGTTCGTACATCTTATCAGGACCCCGTTGGAACTTACGAGACCAACGTTATGGGGACAGTAAATGTCTTAGAATGCATTAAACAGACAGCTTCTGTAAAGTCTTTTGTAAATGTTACAACGGATAAAGTATATAGAAACAATGAATGGGAGCGTGGCTATAGAGAAGAGGATGAGTTATGTGGTTATGATCCATACAGTAATTCAAAGTCCTGTTCAGAGCTGGTAACAGATAGTTATCGTAACTCCTTTTTTGCAAGTTTACGAGAACTACAGGATATAAATGATGGCAATCTGCATTCTATGGATAATTATCCGGCAGAAATATCAGGAAAGAGAATATGTGCTATTTCAACCTGCCGTGCGGGAAATGTAATCGGTGGCGGTGATTTTGCAAAAGACAGAATTATTCCAGATTGTTTTCGCGCAGTGAAAGTAGGAGATGAGATTGTTGTTAGAAATCCACATTCTACCAGACCCTATCAACATGTGCTTGAACCTGTGACGGCTTATTTAAAATTGGCTATGATGCAGTATAGAAATCCAGCACTTGCATCTGCATATAACATAGGCCCAGGGGATAAAGACTGTTTGACAACAGGATCTATTGTGAATCTTTTCTGCCTAAAATGGGAAACATTAACAGGCGAGCCGGCAAGTTGGAAAAATGTTTCGTTAGAGGGTCCTCACGAGGCAAACTTCCTGAAACTAGATTGTCAGAAGGCCAGAGACAAGTGGCAGTGGTCACCTGTCTGGAATATAGATAAAGCCATGGATATGGTGGTAGCCTGGTATGCCTATCTTTTAAGAGGTCATGATTTGCAGGAAATAACGAAAAAGCAAATTGAGGAGTATCTAGCATAATCGAGGACGTGAAGTCGTCGCATAGGAACGGCTACGTGTATGAAGAAATACGTTCATAAGTCGAAGTAGTATATGAGTAAAACTAAAAAAAGAAAAAAGAATATTATTGAATTTCTGATTATTAGTGCTGTGATTATTTTGCTGGAAGGCATTGTGTTCTGCTTTTTTAGTATGGATTTTCGCCTGCCTAATACTTATCAAGGGGGCGATGGACTAGCTGAGCTTGCTAATATTAGGAAAATTGTCTATGGAGATGCAGACCGTTTGGGATGGCCTTATCACGAGAACGTTAGTAAGTATTCCCCTGTATATAATCTCCCTTATGTAGGATTTATTAAAATTGCTTCTCTTTTTACAAAGGATGTTTTTTTACTTCAGAATTTAGTGACATTTTTAATCCCATATTTAAATGTTATACTCTGTTTTTATGTGTTTAAATACTTAAAAGTAAATAGAGTTATAGCTTTGCTTGGAGCCATAGCATTTGGATTTTGTCCTTATGTACAAGCTCGTTTGTTTCATCATCCGGCTCTTGCGACCGTCGAGTTTATTCCAGTTGTCTTACTCTTATGTATATGGATTTATGAGGATGAAAACTTTTGCAAGATAAATAAGCAATATTTTAAAGATAAAAGACATATATTTACTCTCGTTATTGCTTTTTTTATCGCAAATAACGGAATGGTTTATTATCCGTTCTATTCATGTTTTCTACTAGTAGTAACAGGACTGGCAGCAAGTATAAACACCCAAAATATAAAACGTATATTTTCTTCTTTAACAGTATGTGTACAAATTGGATTTTTCTTGGCACTTGGATTCCTGCCAACGCTTATAGGAATGATGCAGGGATTAGGGAATGTGGCTACGCAAAACGCGGCTTATCGTGACGCGAGAAGAGCAGCATTTTATGGACTAGATATAAAAGCGATGTTTCTTAGCCCGCACGGATATGGCATTAAACCCTTGGTGTCAAAATATGAGTATTTGTTTGACTATACGGCAGAAACTGGATATGCCTATATTGGTATTTTGGGTATTCTTGGCTTTGTTGTTGCCATGATATTTTTAGTTAAGTCCCCAAAACAGGAAAATAAAAATCAGGTGCGCATACGATTGATGTCGATCCTCATTGTTGCAATCCTTCTTCTTGGTGTTTCGAAAGGATTTGGGGTTATTGTGGCATTGGTTATCCCTATGCTAAGTTGTTATGATCGAATCAATCCATTTTTTGTGGCTGCATGTATATTTTCATTAACTCTTTTAATAGAGGAACTTACTGCAAGACAACGAAAAAATAAGTTGGTTTTATATACTGTATCAGTTATCGTTGCAGCACTGGCTACTGCTGAGATGAGCTGGTGTTACTTTTATACTAATAAGGCTGCAATGTATAAAACAAAAGAACAGGTGGCTAGTGAAAACGCGTTTTTTCAGAATGTTGAAACAGTGGCGGGAGAAGATGGAATGATCTTTATGCTTCCCTATATGCAGTCTTTTGAAAATGGCTGGGTCTATGATATACAGGATTACGATCATTTACGCGCGTATCTGGCAACAGAAAATCTGCGATTTAGCTATGGAGGAACCAACCAAGAGAAGAATGATGACTGGTATGCCGAAGTTTCAGATATGGATCTTCCAGATATGATTTCAGAATTAAGGTCACATAAATTTTCAGGTATATATATAAATTTGAAGGGTTATGCGCAGGAAGATCACAGTTGGATTTTAGATTATTTTGAGAATTACTTCGATAAAGAAGATGCTGTGTCAGATAGTGAAGGTAAACTTTGGTACTTTAGTTTAGTAGATTGAATAAAATGCCACCACTGGTGAAAAAATAGTGTAATGGAGAAAAGAAGAGAGATTAAAGTAACTGCTACGGAAGCAGCATTTTCTAGCTTTCTTTCAGCGGTTATATATTTAATTTTATATTCCATGGAAGGATATCAGTTTGTAAGTCTGATAGTATTAGCCGTTGCTTTCTTTTTTTACTTTATTTCTTTGGAAAAACTGAAGTGTAAAGAGGAATACGGGTATGGTCATTTGGTTATGATTTCAGGGGGGATATTGCTAGCTGCCAGTGTGTATCTGCTTTGCAATATAAGTGAAGCCTTGGCCTCAAAGAAATTTTACTTTCTTATATCCTGCTGTATGATGATTCTGTTTAATCTTTTTTGCGTGATACGATATAGAAGAGCCATTATAAAGCAAGTAAAACAGATACGTATTAGGAATGTGTGTAAGAATAATAGTATCATTCTGATGGAGTTATTTGTTTTAACCATCATTTATTTTTTTCAGAATAGCAATGTTCAGCCACGCTGGGATAATAGCATTCTGTATCGGATATTGATCAATGAAAACGGTACAGAATTTTTTAATATTAATAAACTATTCATAACTACATATCTGCGTTCAGCCTTCTGTATATATAATGCTTTTTGGGCGGGAGTGGTTCCTGATACGCTCTTAGCGATGCATATAGGACAGTATTTCGTCTTTGCTATAGGGATTATATATTTTTATAGATTACTAAAGATTATGTTCCCACAGAAAAACAAAAGTGGTATAGCACTTGTAACACTTCTTTATGCGGTGAATCCATTCGTGTTGGGAGCATCTTCCAATGTGAACTGGGATTATTATTCCATGCAGTTGTTCTTGCCCGTGTTATATTACTGGATCCAGAAGAACAGATATATGCATTCCCTATGGTGTATATTGTTTCTTTTTACGAAGGAAGTTAATGTTATTATATATTTCGGTCTGGTATTAGGAAGTTTTGTGTTGGAGATAAAACAGAATAGTTTTCGCTGTGCGCTGCGTGAGAGTAGGTATTTTGATGCATTACGCCTAATGATTTCTGCTGCTTTTATTGGGATTATAGGGCTATTACACGAGGAAAAAGTGATGGGGGGTGTATTAATTCTCTGGATTGCTTTGATAGCAATCGTATTTGTGTTGGAACGGTGCCGAGCGAGGTTAATAAGATTCTTTTCGAAAAAGCAAAATTGTATTTTAATTGTATTTGCATGCACTGTTGTGGTGATTGCGGGTATAGGATTCGCAGTTAGTAGATTTAACAATGGTTTAGTTGGATGGAATGGAGCGTTTATTCTTCAAAAAATGAAGGTGCTGTTTGTTTTGAACTTTAATTGGCTCCTTAGTCTCTTTGCCATTGGAGGTATAGTGGTAGCACTAAAGAATCGGCACCTAAAAAAAACGGTTATTTCGATGTTGTGTGCGGATGCTATTTTTGTTGTGTTTTCGTGTTTCTTTTTAACATACAATCATCCGCGATATATAGATATACATCAGCCAATTCTTTGCCTATTGGTAGCGATTGCTCTGGTAGCGTATGCGAAAAAGTTGATAGGACCTTTGGTTGGAACAGTGTTAGCGGCACTTCTTGGTGTGCAGAATTACAAAACAGTTGATCCGCTAACCCGTGGTGTCTTTTATCAAATAGAGTATGGTGATTCTGTAATTATTACTACATCAGATGTGGAACCCATCAGTGATTCTGTAGTATATAACTATGAATGGACGTGGTTTGACAAGACTATAAACCTGGCACTAAGTGAAGTGGTCATGAATAACCGGCTATTATTCTTTCCGAAACATTCTTTTTATTTTGAAGGAAACAATATGGTATCTGGAGAACAATACTGGGACCAGAATCGTAACCTGCGGTTACTTTATGAAAACAAGAGTACGGTGCCGATTCATATTCGGGTGCCAAAAAGTGAGGAAACATTAAAAGAATTGTCAGCGGGCGATCCCTGCTATTATTTCTATACGGACTATTACGGAACCGAGTACCGAAACCAATTAGCAGAAGATCAGGTGATTATAGAGGAGAAATCATATAGTAAAGGCGGTTGCAAAATATACCGAGTCTTTTTTTCTTACGAATAGGAGACAAATATGAAGGAAGATACCCCCACTCTTATCAGTGGTGATACCATGCTATAACGAGAAAAAGTATATAGAAACGATTGTAGAACAGGTTCTCCAGACGAAGATTCCCCGTATGGAGATTATTATTGTTGATGATTGCAGTACAGATGGAAACCGTGACATCCTGGAAGGAAAGTTATGCGTCCAATCCTAAAACAAGGAGCAGATGTCTGTTATGGTTCCCGCTTTCTTAAGAGAAATGACAGGGGATATTTGGCTAATTTTCTTGCAAATATGTTTTTGACGTGGCTTTCAAATCGATTCACAGGTCAGCATTTGACGGATATGGAGACGTGCTATAAGTGTTTCCGAAGAGAGGTTATTAAAAAGATTGTTATAGAGGAAGATCGTTTTGGATTTGAACCGGAAATCACAGCAAAACTGGCAGCAAAGGGAATTCAGATTCGAGAAGTCCCGATTTCTTATAAACCACGTACGAAAGAAGACGGGAAAAGCATTGGACTAAAAGATGGATTAAGAACGATATATTGTATTTGGAAGTATAGAAAAGGCTGATTATTCGTATGACGGGGATTGTAAAAAAAATAATACCGTTTATTGCGCTGATTACGGTGACAACACTTATTGAAGTATTTATTTTTAATGTGTCGCATTGGAAAACTGTTGGCAGTGACTGTAAAAGTCTTCGTGTAGAAGATGTTCTTTTGGCAACAGATAACCTTTGGCAGGAAGAAACGCAAATAGTAGTTGCGCCAAGTGATAGTGATTCTGTATTTGTATTACCTGTTCCGTTAGATGCGAAGACGCTTAGTATTACATTTTCGTCAGAAGGAGAGGTATTTGAACGATACTTTAATGTGAAAAAGAGTATTACAGAGAAGTATAGGGCAACGAATAATGTTGTTGGGGTAAATATTATCTATAGTAATGCAGAAGGGAAACAGATTTCACAAAAGCAGGAATATTTTATAATCGATGAACATAAGGAGAATATTATTCCCATTTCCATGGGGACATCTTATGTTACTGTAGAATTGTTACACGACTCTTATTTTGGGCAGAAGGAAACATATGCAATAAAAACAATTGAAATCAATAAATCGATTTCATTACACTTTTCACTGTTTCGATTCCTGACTGTTGCAGTGGTAAGTATTTTCTTGTTTTGTATTCGCAAAAAATCAGTATTGTGGAAAGTGCCTCTATCGAAAAGAAAGTTTCTATGCCTAATTTTACCGCTACTTCTCTTTGGAATTATTCTCTTATGGGAATCAAAGAACCCATTTTGGTGGAATGGAAATTGTTTTGTTGACTCTTATGGTGAATTAACAAAAGCATTTGCTAATGGTCAAGTTGCACTGGATATTCAGCCTAGTGAAGCACTCACTATGATGGATAATCCGTATGACTATTATGAGAGAGAAACGGCGGGGGTGGATTATCTTTTTGATTATGCATATTATGAGGGGAAGTATTATGTGTATTTTGGTGCCTTGCCAGCAATACTTCGACTACCTGTTTATTTACTTACAGGGAAAATGATTCCCTATCCGGCTTTATTTAATGCGGCACTTCTATTATTTTTGGTTGGTCTGGCATTTTGCTTGAAAGCATATGGAGAACGATATTATATCAAAATCAGTGTGTGTGAATATTTAGTACTCTATCTTCTATGGGTGGTATTGGCATATTTACCATTGCTCTTTTTCGCTGGATTTAATTACACATTACCGCAGATTTATGCCGCAGCTCTTTTGGTGTGGGGATTATTCTTTTATATTGATGCAGGTGGAAAAGATAATGCAGTCAAGCGGAAGTTAGTTCTAGGATCTTTTTGCATGGCACTAATTACTTTATGCAGACCGCAGCTAGTGTTAGCTGTAGTTTTAGCGATACCGCTTCTAAAAGACAAAATGTGCAAAAAGGGTACATTAAAGCTGTGGTTATCCTTTATGCTTCCCTTTGTATTGGTTGCGATTCCAGTTATGTGGTATAACTATGCACGTTTTGAGTCCATTGCAGATTTTGGGGCCTACTACAATTTAACAAATGGGAATATCCATGAAGCGAAAATGTCGTTCACAACCATTTTAAGGGCTTTTCAGTATTACCTAATGACTGGGTGGAGGGGAAGAGCAGAGTTTCCATTTATGAATCTATATGAGCCAAGCATAGTGATTCCAAATGTTTCTGTCACGCAGTTGGTGGCTGGTTATCTCATGACGTTTCCCATTGCTTTGTTGCCTGTATTTTATTGGCCACGTACGAAACGAAATCCTCAGAAAAAAGAAAGTAGATTAATGCAGGTGTTCTGTTTGGTATTAACTGCTGTAATGATTTCGGTGGCTACGTTTTATTTCTCGTTTAGATATGCATTTGATTTTTCAATTGTTTTGGGATTGGCAGTAATTATAGCATGTACGAATCTTATGGGAAGAAAGTATAGTAAGTTGTTTGGCTTCCTTCTTGGTGTCATAATTGTAATATCCGCGGCCGTAACCTTCATGGTTGGGTTCACTGATAACATAGATACCCTAAATGTATACTTTTTTAATAGAGATTTTTGGTGGGAAATGAGACATCTTATTACATTTTGGAAATATTAATCAAATACAGGTGGATTTATGAAACAAGAAGAACTTAAATATTTAAAGCAGTTAGCAAAGCGTTTTCCGAACATTGCGGCTGCATCTACTGAAATAATTAACTTACAGTCCATTTTAAATCTCCCCAATGGTACAGAACACTTTTTGACTGACATTCATGGGGAGTCAGAACAGTTTAACCATGTACTTAAGAATGGCTCAGGGGCAATTCGCAGAAAAATAGATGAAGCCTTTGGAAATACTCTTTCAGAGAAGGATAAAAAGTCTTTAGCAACCTTGATTTATTATCCGGAAGAGAAGTTAACTGTGGTTATGGAGCAGGAAGAAAATCTAGACGACTGGTTTAAGATTACCTTGCATCGTTTGGTTTCCATTACCCAAAGAACTGCTTCTAAATATACGAGATCAAAAGTTAGAAAGGCTCTTCCGCAGGACTTTGCCTATGTTATTGAGGAGTTAATTACTGAGAAGGAAGAAGTTCACGATAAAGAAGCCTACTATAATGAAATCATAAGAACCATTATAAGAATTGGCAGTGCGCCGGACTTTATTATTGCGCTTTGCAATTTAATCCAAAGACTAGTCGTGGATCACCTTCATATTGTTGGCGATATTTTTGACAGGGGACCTGGTCCTCATATTATACTGGATACTCTCCGGGCATACCATTCCGTGGATATTCAGTGGGGCAACCACGATGTCAGCTGGATGGGGGCTGCAGCAGGCTGTCCGGCACTGATTTGTAACTGTATCCGTGTGGCTGCCAGATATGGCAATTTGGATACGTTAGAGGAGGGGTATGGTATTAATCTGATTCCTCTCGCAACCTTTGCCATGGAAGTCTATAAAGATACGGACTGCAGCAGATTTAAAATCAAATATAACACGGATTATAATACCAAAGACCTAGATCTTGATATGCGTATCCATAAGGCAATTTCCATTCTTCAGTTTAAACTGGAGGGGAATATTATTATGCGTCGTCCGGAATTTGGTATGGATGATCGACTGCTACTTAATAAGATAAATTTTGATAAGGGAACAATTACCCTAGATGGAAAAGAGTATCAAATGCTGGATATGGATTTCCCAACGATTGACCCCGCAGATCCTTATAAGCTCACCAAGGAAGAAGAGCAGTTAACCCAGCGTCTGGTACAGGCCTTTGCGCATAGTGAGAAACTGCAGAAACATGTTCGTTTTTTGTATTCCAAGGGGGCAATGTATAAGGTACATAATTCCAATCTTTTATATCATGGGTGCGTTCCACTAGCGAAAGATGGTTCTTTTGCATCCATGAAAGTGGATGGGAAAAATTATGCTGGAAAAGCTTTATATGATATTTTGGAATCTTATGCTCGCAAAGGTTATTACAGTACCAATGACAGACAGGAAAAGAAAAAGGGAGAGGATGTTCTGTGGTATTGCTGGACCGGTCCATTTTCGCCTGTATTTGGTAAGGACAAGATGACAACTTTTGAACGGTACTTTATTGCGGAAGAAGAAACCCATAAAGAGGTGAAAAATACCTATTATTCCTTGATGGAAGATGAAGATACCCTGAATAAGATTCTGACAGAGTTTGGATTAGATACGGAGAAGTCTCATATCGTAAATGGTCACGTTCCTGTGGAAGTAAAGAAAGGGGATACGCCCATAAAATGTGGAGGGAAGCTGCTGATTATTGATGGAGGTTTTTCGAAAGCCTACCAGGATAAAACCGGAATTGCGGGATACACTTTAATCAGCAATTCTCATGGGATGTGGCTGGTTGCCCATACACCATTTGAATCCAAAGAAGCTGCCGTACTATCCGAGGCGGATATTGTGTCTGAAACCATTAATGTAGAGACCTATGCCGTAAGACATCATGTAGCCGATACAGATATTGGTGTGGAACTGAAAGAGAGTATTTCTGATCTAGAGAAGCTTCTGGAGGCGTTTAGAGAAGGTTCTATTACGGAAAGACTCCATTAGCTATAAAGTTACCACGGACTGGAAAGGGTAATATATGTTATTTAATTCTTTAGAATTTTTGCTATTTTTTCCCATTGTTGTTTTGGGGTATTATATCATTCCGAAAAAAGCAAGATATATTTGGCTTTTAATTGGTTCCTATTATTTCTACATGTGCTGGAACGCAGTATATGCGCTTCTTATTTTGTCATCCACGATATTTACGTATCTCGGCGGCCTCGTGATTGGGAAAACGGCCGTAAAAGAAGGGAATATTGCTGGTAGAAAGAAACATAAACTGATTCTTGTAATTGTTCTTTTGGTAAATCTGGGAATATTAGGATATTTTAAATATAGCAATTTCCTTCTTGAGATTGTGGAATCTGTTGCCGGTTTATTTGGAAGTACGCTGACAATCAGAAAAGCAGACATTTTGTTGCCAGTAGGAATCTCTTTCTACACGTTTCAGGCTTTATCCTATTCTATTGATGTATATCGTGGGGACATTCGTCCGGAGAAAAATTTCTTTAAGTATGCTTTATTTGTATCCTTTTTCCCGCAGCTAGTAGCAGGCCCTATTGAACGGTCAAAGAATTTATTATCGCAGATTCAACAGTCTGAAACCATACGTTTTGACAGTCACCGCGTGTGGAACGGGCTTGTTACAATGGTATGGGGCCTCTTTTTAAAGATGGTTATTGCGGATCGTCTGGCAATTTTGGTGGATAATATATTTGATAAATATTATTTCTTCGGTGGCGTGGAGTTAATTATTGGTGCGGTAGCCTTTGCTTTGCAGATATATTGTGATTTTGCAAGTTACTCTACCATGGCAATCGGTGCAGCGAAGGTGCTTGGATTCACCTTGATGGAGAATTTTGATGCACCATATTTTGCTTTAAGTGTTAAGGAATTCTGGCGAAGCTGGCATATTTCCTTAAGTACCTGGTTTAGAGATTATCTTTATATCCCTCTGGGGGGCAATCGCCGAGGAAAGGCTCGTAAACATTTGAATTTACTTGTTACATTTTTGATTAGCGGTCTGTGGCATGGTGCTGGATTAACTTTCATAATTTGGGGAGGGCTTCATGGGCTTTATCAGGTTATTGGAGATGCATTATTGCCGGAACGCAAAAAAATAGTAAAGAAACTTCATATTAATACGGATTGTTTTAGCCATAAATTCTTGAAAATGTTTATTACCTTTGTACTAGTTGATTTTGCGTGGATATTCTTTAGAGCTGATAATGTTTTGGTAGCCTTTGATTATATTCGCAGAATATTTACAGGAATGAATCCTTGGGTACTAACGAATGGTGGACTTCTGAAAATGGGGCTTTCTGGGTTGGAGTTCAATATATTGATGGTCGCTCTTGTGATATTATTTGCTGTGGATCTATTGAAGTACCGAAGAAAAAAGAATATTGCTGATTTTATTTTGGAACAAAATGTGTGGTTCCAGTATCTTTGTATCATCGGCTTGATTATGACCATATTTGTTTTTGGTGTGTATGGCGCCACGTATGATGCGAAAGCGTTTATTTATTTTCAATTTTAAGTGTACTTTGCGGTTACTTGCGGAGGATATATGGTTAGAAAAAAGATAGCATACATATTAGGATTTATTGCATTGTTTTTCATCTGTTTTCTATGCTTTCACAAAATCTTTTCCTTCAAAGATGGGGATGGAAGCTTTGTTATGAAATCTTTCTATGAATTAGAAGACAATTCAGTGGATGTTCTGATTCTTGGTACATCGCATGTATTCGAAGGTATCAATCCTGCAATTCTGTGGGAAGACTTAGGGGTTACGTCCTATGATTTATGTGGATCAATGACACCGATGTGGAATAGCTATTATTATTTGGAGGAGGCGTTAAAAAAACAGACGCCCCAGTTGGTAATACTGGATGCCTTTTCGCTTGTTCCAGTCTTTGAGGAGTTTTCGCATGCATCCAAATATATTAAAAATACATTCGGGCTCAGACCATCAGAAACAAAAATTAATGCTATAAAGGAGACCACAGGAGAGGAGTGGGTTTCTTATGCTTTAGAGTATATGCAGTATCATAATCGATATAGTGAATTAAGTGATATAGATTTTTATCCTTATAGAAATGATGAGCCGATGTTCGGTACATGGCTTGGATATGCAAGAAACTATACTGTTCTTCCCTTTGAAGAACAATATTATGATAATCAGTATATGTGCATGGATTTGGTTGAGAAGGAAGAGGAATATTATCGAAAGATTATTACACTTTGTCAGGAAGAGGAGATTCCGTTACTCATTATTGCAGTTCCGTATGCTGGTTATTCTGAGGCTGATATGTACTTTATGAATTCCGGTGCCATGATTGCAGAAGAATTGGGTGTTCCTTTCGTGGATTTTAATTTATATCGTGATGTTCTTGGGGTGGATGCTAGTACGGATTACGCCGATTTTAATCATTTAAGTTATATTGGAAGTGATCGATTTACGCATTATTTGGCGAGATACCTGGCAGCTAATTATGTGTTGCCTACGCATAACAAATCGGATGCCAAATATATGAGGTGGAATCAGGCATATGCTTACTATGTAAGGGATAATTTTAATCATGATATTAGGTTAGTAGAAGATGTAGATAGTTATTGGAATTTGCTGCATTCACTTCCTAATACGTATGAGATAATTATTAATGTTCCAGGAAAATATAATGCAGAAAATTCTACCAATGTGAATGATATGACAACGGATAGCGATAATGCTGAGTCATCCACTAAAACGACAGAGGTTTGGCTATTGCGTAGTGGTAATGCTTCGCTACTTACGGAAACGAGGTATGGATACTATTATAAAAAACAATTGGGGCATAATGAGCTAGTTGTAGATGAGAATGTCATGTTGTGGAAGAGGGAAGAGATACAGTTCCCTTCCCATGCTGGTACGAAGGTCATGGTTTTTGATGTTTCTAATCAGTGTGTTGTGGATGCGGTGGTAATAGAGAAGAATGTTATCTATAGAGTAACAGAGGAGTAGGTGGCTGGAATGCAATTCAGACCTTGTATTGATATTCATGATGGAAAAGTAAAACAGATTGTTGGTGGAAGTATCGGCGGAGAATCCTTAAAAGAGAATTTTGTGGCTTCTTCCGGTGGTGACTATTATGCCAAAATGTACCAGAAATATGGCTTGTCTGGAGGACATGCGATCATATTGAATAAAGTTGGAACTCCGGAATATGAGGCCTCAAAGGAGCAGGCAAGAAAGGCACTAAATGCTTATCCGGGTGGACTCATGGTGGGGGGCGGCGTGCAGCCAGACAACGCAGAGGGATTCATCGCAGAAGGCGCAAGCCATGTAATTGTTACCAGCTTTGTATTTCATGACGGACATGTGGATTATGACAGGTTGAATCAAATGGTGGAAGCAGTTGGAAAAGAACATCTCTGTTTAGATTTAAGTGTGCGTATAAAAGATAATCAGTACTATATTGTTACTGATCGCTGGACGAAGTTTACGGAAGATATATTGACACCGCAATTGTTAAAACAGCTGGAAAACTACTGTAGCGAATATCTGATTCATGCAGTTGATGTAGAGGGGAAGTCGAGTGGTATCGATGAGAGGCTTGTGAAGCTTTTGGCGGACTATCGGCAGGAGGGAATGAATGAAGTAACTTATGCTGGTGGAGTGCATTCCTATGAGGATTTAAAGACGTTGAAGGAGCAAGGAAATAATCAAATTCATGTGACCATTGGCAGTGCCCTAGATCTCTTTGGCGGCAGTTTAGAACTAACAAAAGTATTGGAGTTATGCCAGTAAATTTTTGTTTACTTTATGCGTCCTATGTGCTATATTTATAGGCGTTGTGGGTGACCACAAACACTTTTTTGGAGGTACTTAACATGCAAGGTACAGTTAAGTGGTTTAATGCACAGAAGGGATATGGTTTCCTTTCTACTGAAGAAGGCAAGGATGTATTCGTACACTTCTCCGCTATTCAGAATGAGGAAGGTTACAAGACCTTAAATGAGGGCCAGGCCGTAGAGTTCGACGTTGTTGAAGGCGCTAAGGGACCTCAGGCAGCAAATGTAATTAAGAAATAATTGCTGCAGACTTAGTATCGCTGGGAATGTGCTTTAAGATAGATAAAGTAATGCTGTAAAAGTAAGAAATTTATTAGTTGAAGAGCAAGTTCAGAACGTAGTACAAAGTCAAAGGGAACTGGGAAGCCGGTTCCCTTTTTTCTTACAAAAAAGGATTTATATGAAAAAAAGAATTTTAGCCTATTTGGCTTATATAGATAAGATTATTAATTACGAGATTCCCACGTCGGCTCCATTTTCCTTAGAAGGGGATTATACAGAAAAGAAAATGAAGATGGATGTGGTTCCTACCAGTAAGGATTATGATGCGCTGCTTTCCAGACATCTAGAGCAGATTGCTTTTTTTCAGCATGAGCGTCTCATTCATCTAATGGTAACTATTTTGTTTGCCATCCTTACCTTTGCCACGTTTTTTGTAACTGTGATAAACTTTAGTTATGGAATGCTTGGGTTAATGGGGGCACTGCTGGTGCTCTTAGTTCCTTATATTAAACACTATTATCTGCTAGAGAATGGTGTTCAGAAGATGTATAAACAGTATGATGAGTTAGTAAAGAGAAAACTAAAGTAATGGCAGCGATGCAGACGAAGGTTATAAAACAGAAGGAAAACTATTTTCCCGTATTTGTAGTAGTGAAGGTAATAGCTGCTTTTCTTGTTGTTTTGTATCATTTTCAGATTTTTGTAGGTGTTTATTATGGAAGAGGATTTAATCTCACCATGATGGACACCTCTTTTCAATATATGACAGGCTTACCCAATCCTGGGGAAGCAAAAGGGTATGGATTTGATTACCAGAGAGTGATAGAACTCTTTTTTGAAATCTCTGGTTTTCTTGCAATGTATGCCTACTGCAAACATCCCGCGAATGATAAGAAAAAGGCTGTTTTATCGAAGGTAGTTACTCTTTATCCGGATGTTTTTGTGACATCGATAGTGATGTGCGGACTAGTGTTTGTTTTTAGAGGAATAACGGGGCAGTGGTTATTTGAGCGAGAGTATGGCGTAGGAAATGTGCTGGTTTCATTCCTATTTAGTGCAGATTCCGGACTAGGGGGGTATACAGATGGAATTAATTCGCCTCTTTGGTATGTGTGTACATTGGTGCGCTGTTATCTAGTATTTTATCTGCTGCAACTGCTGAAAAAACAGAGCGTGAAAAGGATAATTTATGCGTTTTTGGCAATAGGCGCAGGGGTATTAGATTATTTTAATTTGTCACGAAGGATTCCATTGGTAGGAGGATGGGCTTGCAGAGGTTTCTTTGCCTTCTTCGTGGGAGTCTTGGTTTTTGAACTGTCTAGAATGGTGAAAAGGAAGGGGGCAGTACTAATTGGTATAGTACTATCCTTTATATATGGTATTGTCTGCATAAAGGCGCCTCAATTGAAAGATTTTAAACCTATTGTAAATATACTTCTATTTCCTGCCTTTTTATTATTCTTCGGGCAAGAAAAGAAGGTGAAAAATATCAACTTATTAAGAACTTTAGATGGTTTGTCATATTCTATTTATGTAATTCATGTGCCAGTGATTTTCATCTATGGAATCCTGCAGTATAGAGGCGTGATTGGTAAAGTTAATTTTTACCATCAGTTTTTTGTGCTTTTAATAGTGATTATGCTTTCTTTCTTGTATGGGAAATTTGTCACTCCTTTATGGAAAGAACTCTGGAAGAAAATAAGTCAGAAAATGGATGCAAAGAAAAATGCCAGCGAGTAGCTGGCATTTATTTATTTCGTTTTTCTTTTCTTGGGTTTTGCTTTGGGTTTTGGTCTCGGAGGAGCCTCATACACGGGATGCTTCTTAAAATAGTCATCGAGTGCTTTTTCCATAATCTGCTTCTTAATCCAGATATCATGATTTAGCAGAGACAGGAGAGTAAATAACTCCAGAAAATCGTCCTTTTCGTCGAGAGATTGCATGGTAGCATCTACGGCATCTAACTTATGGGATAAATCTTCCTTTATATAATCCTGCTGGCTCTTTTCCGCGTTAGTAATTTCACTATATATTTTTTCGATGGACACATTTCTGCTCGTATGGAAATGATCTTCAGTAAGTGGACCAAGCAGATTCTGAATATCACTCATGGAAAGTGTATTTTTAAAATAGTAAATGAAAAGAAGAACAAGAATATGTTCCTTAGAATACTTCTTCCGGTCTGGTGGTGGAAGAAGATCGTTTTTAGCATAGTTATTAATCATGGTTTTCGTTAAAATCTTATCGGAATCGGGATATCTGGTAGTTCCTTTCAGATATTTATCCATAAAGGTGGTAACCTGGTCCATGTAAAGCGCAATATTGGGAATGGAGTCTCCATCTACAAATGGGAGATTCTCAATGGCTTTTTCTATGCTGGTTTTCAAATTTGCAATATCTATATCCATAAAGCTGCCTTTCTTGTGGCTTTCGAAGATTGTTTTTCGTACTAAATTATATAGTATGCATTACTAGGTGTAAAGAAGTGCAAAAGAGCAGAAGATTATAGAATAAAAAAACTCCAAGGATGACGGGCCCTGGAGTTTAAACTTTATATTCCTGCGGTGAGATTAAGCCATCTTATTAACAGCAAGGTTTAATCTGGAAATCTTTCTGGAAGCATTAGCAGCGTGATATACGCCCTTTGTGGAAGCCTTGTCAATAATGCTGGTAGCACTTACAAGAGCTTTGTTTGCAGCTTCTTTGTCACCGCTCTCGATAGCAGCGTATACCTTCTTAATAGCGGTCTTAACGCTGGAACGAATAGACTTATTTCTCTCAGCACGAATACGGCTTACGAGTACTCTTTTCTTTGCAGATTTAATGTTAGCCATGAGACACCTCCTTCGGCAAGATTTTCAAAGCTATTTAAAAACTTTGAATTTACACCTTTGCATCTATAGTCGGACACGGACGATTAGACTGCAAAATACTTGTATATAATAGGCGAAATGTTATAAAATGTCAATAAGATTTGTGAAATTAACATAAAAATGTTAGGAATATGAGAAAAAAACTGTCTTCCTTTATTGGATATAGAAAAAAAGCATTTCTGGCGGCCATTCTTTCTGGAATTATGGCCGTTCTTATATTTACGTGCAGTGGCATTCTTTTTGGCGGAAGCCATATTTTTTTGCATGACGATCTGTGGGCATCGTATCCCCCTTTTTATAAACTATATTTTAACACATTATTTTCCAGTGGTTTTACAGGATATTCTTTTTATCAGGGTATGGGAGCAGGAATTGGTCCAGGAGCCATTCTTGGATGTATTTTGTGTCCCTTCAATTGGATTGCTGTCGTTATAAGAGATTATAATGTGGCATATGCTGTTATAACCATTGGGAAATTGATGCTGGCATCCTACTTCTTTGCAAGATTAGCAAAAGAAGTTCTCCGAAAGGAGTCAATGATTTCTGTTGCATTTTCAGTTTCCTATTCTCTTTGCGGTTATGTTCTCATCTTTTATTATAATGTGCATTTTTTAGAGGGGCTGTATATGCTTCCCCTTTTGGTACGGCTCCTGCATGTGCTGATTACACAGGGAAAGTATAAAAAGATGGTATGGGCGTTAGCCTATCTGTTTATTACTGCCTTTTATGAAGGGTATATGATTGGGGTATTCCTTGCGCTTATGGTGGTGGCAGGAAGTGCACTATTCTATACGAAAACGGACAATGACGGCTTTAAGAATCGTCTCCATTTTACGTTTTCTAGGACAGGAGAACTCTTTTTGTCAGCTGTCCTGGCTGCGTTAATCGCGTTTGTTGTATTGTTTCCTACTGCGTATTCTATATTTCATAGTATGGAAGTGGCTTCGGGGAATGAAATCACAGCGCCTATTTTGCAGAGCGAATCTGTAATAAAAGATTTTTTGGGCGCGTTTACGTTTTGGCAGGGACAGAATCAGGATAGTAATTTGCCTGCAGTTTATAGCGGCTTAATTACAGTAATCATGGCAATTGTCTTCTTTGCCGTTCCAAACAAAAATGGTAAGCAGAAGATTTTTGTGGGGATTCTCTTTGCATTTCTTTTGATTTGTACGTTCATTCCTAGGGGCTATGTTGCCATCCATCTATTTGATATGCCAGATGGGTCCCTGTACAGATTTTCTTATTTCTATTCTTTTCTATTTTGCCTGTGTGGTTTGGAAGGAACCTATGTGCTTTTACAAAATAAAAAATGGAGAGTCATTGGACTTATTGTACCGGCATTGGTGCTTATGGAAACCATCTATGGTGGAACCGTGCTAGAAAAGGCGCAGGATCGTGGTGATTATGAAAATGTAGCCCTCTACTCCACATGGAAGGAGGAAGTTGAGGAACTTACAGAGAGTGTCATGGCTGCAGACCAGGGACTCTATCGGTTCCATTATGAAAATAACTTGCAGGGAAATGATGCCATGTATTTTGGCTATCCATCCGTCACTTATTTTACGAATGTAATGAATGAGAATGTGAGACGGGCAAATGAGGCGCTTGGCTACGCATCATCACCGAAGAATCTCTTTGATCAAGGTGGTACACCGGTTACCAGAATGCTGTATGGACAGAAGTACACTATATTAAATGGAAAGGACGCGGTGAATGGGGATGCTGTTGTTTCCATAAATGATTATGCGCTTCCGTTAGTATATACAGCGAATGATGCTATTCGAGACTTTGCATTTGATGGACAGAATGCTTTTGAAAATCAAAATGGAGTACTGTCTGCACTTACTGGAGAAAAGTGTCAGGTATTTACAGTCGTTAATGATGCATTCTATCCAACTTATATGAATACGAGACTGGGAATGATGGAAGAGGGGTACTATTTTGAATTAGAAGACCCTTCACTAGGCAGTGGCGTATTATATTTTGACGTTGAGACCGATGAAGATGTATATGCGCAGATTAAGCAGCCTGAAAGATATATCATCAATGTTGCACCAAAGGTATTTGGGGAGCAGGGTTTTGGTAAGCTTGCATACACGGAGTTATATGCCGGTGCTGTAACCCGTTTGATGGAAACAGAAGAGGGAAGCAAACGATTATCTATTCTTATACATGAGGATACGATGTCCTATGGAACCTTTGATGACATTGTGTTTTATGCGTATCATCCAGAGGTGCTGCAGGAGGCTTATACAAAACTCTATCCAGGACAACTAGAGCATCCTGTATATAAGAATAAAGTAATTACAGGAGACATGAACGTGCCTGAAGGACAGACAACACTTGTTAGTTTTATACCTTACGAAGCCGGTTGGCATGTGTATATAGATGGTGTGGAAGTAAAGACTTTTCCTATTTTAGAGGGCGCTTTTTTAGGCGCAGGGATTACACCGGGGGCGCATGAGGTGAAAATGGTATATAAGGATCCCATGGGAATGTATTGTCTTCTTGTTTCGTTTATTTGCACAATAGTATTTGCCGCAGTTTGTATAACTACTGGAAAGAAACGTCATTGTGAAGGTTAGAAATTTTATTAATCAAAGAAAATATGCGTTGGGAGCTGGTTGCCTTGCATCAATTGCGACAATAATTATTCTGCTGATTGCAGGACGTTTTTTTGATGGACAAAATCATTTCTTGGTTTCCGATCTTGTAGCGCAGCATATTCCAGCAATTAAAGATTTTCATAGGGCATTGTTGGGCGAGGAAAGCCTATTTTATTCCTTTTCTATGGGATTAGGAATGCCAACAGCCGCAACTTATGCTTTTGAAGTTTTCAGCCCCTTCAATTTATTATTCTTTTGGGTGCAAAAACCTGCCTATGCAGCAACATTGGTATATATTGCAAAAGTTTTTGCGGCAGCTTATGCGTTTACCAGATTGCAGGAAGTGTGGTTGGGCAAAAAGAATAGCACTCATATGGCATTTTCGATATTGTATGCACTATGCGGTTTTGCCGTAGGTGTATACGTTAATCTTCGTTCCTTTGATGCAATTCTCATCCTTCCTTATATTGTGCGTGGAATTCTCCTATTAAAAAGAGAAGGAAAGCATCTTTGTTTAATCCTATCCTATGCTTATATATTTATCGTGAATTACTACACTGCCTATATGGTTGGCATTTTTACCTTCCTTTTGTTTGTGTGCTGTTTACTCACGGATGTCGCTATATCGAAAAGGGATAAAGGAAGACTATTTGGGAAATATGTTATAGATGTAATTATTGCGATTCTTTGCGGAATGGCGGTTCTTTTGCCAGCAGCGGCTTATATCTTCGGAAACTATGCGTCGGATGCAACAACGTTTCAGTTTGTGCCAGTGACACCGGCTGTACTGCTAAAGGGATTGTTTGTAGGCGCGTTTCAATCCATGTCTGCAAATCAGCCTCTATTGTATGCGGGTATTCTTTCTACGATATGCATTCCCTTGTTCTTCATCACCAAGGAGATAGGAAAGCGCGAGAAAATCATTGCGGGATGTTTGATTCTCTTTTTGCTAGTTGCAACCTTTGTACCCAGTGTTTATTTGATGATGCATTGTTTTGATGCTCCTGATCAATTTCCCTATCGGTTTGCGTTTTTGTATCCTTTTGTATTTTGCGCTATGGGTACTTATGCGGTGCATAAGTGCGGTATGAAGGTAGAAAAAAGGGGAAAACTTTCCGTGGGAATAGCGCTACTAGTATATATTTTGTGCTTGGCTATAACGAAAGAGTTTGTTGCCGAGAACAGGTGGGTTATTCTGACGAATCTTGCACTTTTGGGATGTTATTTCCTTTTCTTTTTGTTTGTAAAAAAGGAAAAGGGGAAAGGTCTGCTTATTGCGCTTGCTTTTCTGGAAGTGGTTCTGAATGGCGTATTTACGTTTGGAAGAAGAGCAGGAGAACTCACCCAGGAAATGGAAGGGTACGGGACGTATTATGAGGCTATGGATGGGGTAGTTATTCCAGAGAAAGAAACAACCCGTGCTTGTGCTTATGATGAATTTTTTGAAAATGACGCCCAGACCTTTGGATATATGGGAACAGAATTGTTTAGCTCTGTAGAGAATCCTAAAGTTAGAAAATTTTTAAATACTTTAGGAAATGCAACTTCTGTAAGATATGTAACTGACCTTGGGATGACAGATATAACCAAGATGATTCTTTCGGTTGGTTATGAATTGCACCTTGTATCTACAGAAACGGGTTATGAACCAAACGTGGAGGAACGAGAATATACTTTGCCACTAGCTTTTTTGTGTTCGGAGGATATCTTAGATTTTACTTTTGAAGATGCCAATGCCTTTTATAACAATAATATTTTGTTGGCGGCAATGATAGGAGAATACCAAGAACCTTATAAACTGTATTTGGGGAAAATATATGTGGATACAGAAAATATGGATTTTTTACAGGATGAGAGAGGATATTATCTGGAGAGACTAGATTCCAATCTTATGGGAAGGGTGATGTTTTGGACAGATGCAGAAGAAAATGTGTATATGTATTTAAAAAACACCGTATCCGCAAATAGTCCCTTCTCAATGCGGATTATAACCACGGATAAACCAAAATGGACGCAGGAAGCTCTTGTAGATATGCCTTCTATTGTTTCTATGGGAAAGGGTGAACATGGGAATCGGGAAGCGACAATCTGTGCCGATGGAAGCACAGTAAATTCTACGGTATTCACCTCAGTGACATTTGCTACGTTGGATGAGGATGTGCTACAAAAAACGTACGAAGAGTTGGCAGCAGGTGGTGCCTATGATGTAGAACGAAAGAATTCGCACATAGCCTTTTCTGTGGATGTCTGCGATGGTAAAAGCGTACTCTTTATTTCTATCCCCTACGAAGAAGGCTGGCATGTTCGGGTGGACGGAGAAGTGGTTCCTATTTGCCCGCTCTTGGAGAATACGTTTATTGGTATCCAGCTAATGGAAGGAACACATAGAGTAGAAATGTATTATTTTAGTAAATATAATCTTTGGGGAATTATCGGGTCGGTTTTAGGTGTCCTACTGCTGATTTTTCGCCGAATAACAGAGAAAAGTCAGATGAAACCATATATAAATACTTGAACGAATGATTGCATTATATGTTGAGAAAATAAATATAGTATAATAATTAAATGTGAGATTGTAATTTGAAAGGTTATTTGTATGCAGGAACAGATTAGAAACTTTTGTATTGTTGCCCATATAGATCATGGTAAGTCGACACTAGCAGACCGCATTATAGAGAAAACTGGATTATTAACAGAACGTGAAATGCAGGAGCAGGTTCTGGATAATATGGATCTGGAAAGAGAGCGTGGTATTACCATTAAGGCGCAGACTGTGCGTACGGTATATAAGGCGAAGGATGGCAAAGAGTATATCTTTAACCTGATAGATACGCCGGGACATGTGGATTTTAATTATGAAGTGAGTCGCGCTCTTGCAGCCTGTGATGGTGCTATTTTGGTGGTTGATGCAGCGCAGGGAATTGAAGCCCAGACGTTGGCTAATGTTTACCTAGCACTGGATCATGACTTGGAAGTTTTTCCTGTCATCAATAAGATTGACCTACCTTCGGCTGAACCAGAGAGGGTTCGAAATGAGATTGAAGATGTGATTGGTATCGAAGCGGCAGACTGTCCGCTCATTTCGGCTAAGAATGGTATTGGGATAGAGGAAGTGTTGGAAGCAGTAGTGACAAAGATCCCTTCTCCTACGGGTGACGCTGAGGCTCCTTTAAAAGCACTAATCTTTGATTCTGTTTATGATTCTTATAAAGGCGTTATTATATTTGTTCGTATTATGGATGGCCGTGTTCGTAAGGGAACGAAGATTCATATGATGGCGACAGGTGCTTCTTGTGATGTAGTAGAAGTAGGAACTTTTGGTGCGGGCCAGTTTATTCCCTGTGAGGAATTGGCTGCCGGTATGGTTGGTTATATTACTGCATCTATCAAAAATGTTAAAGATACGGCTGTTGGTGATACGGTAACGGATGCGGGGAATCCCTGTGAAGAAGCACTTCCAGGCTATAAAAAGGTGCAGTCCATGGTTTACTGTGGTTTGTATCCTGCAGATGGTGCAAAATATCCGGACCTTAGGGATGCACTGGAAAAACTGCAGCTGAATGATGCCTCCCTTTTCTACGAACCGGAAACTTCCGTTGCCCTTGGTTTTGGATTCCGCTGCGGATTTCTTGGCTTACTTCATTTGGAAGTGATTCAGGAGCGACTGGAGAGGGAATATAATCTTGATCTTGTGACAACGGCACCGGGTGTTGTATACCACGTATACAAGACCAATGGAGAAATGATTGCCCTTACAAATCCGTCTAATTTGCCTGATCCTTCTGAAATTGATCATATGGAAGAACCTATTGTTAAGGCTGAAATCATGGTGACTAAGGACTATGTTGGTTCTATTATGGAGCTTTGTCAGGAGAGAAGAGGTCGCTATCTCTCTATGGAGTATCTAGAGGCCAATAGAGTCTTGTTGAAATATGAATTGCCTTTGAATGAAATTATTTATGATTTCTTTGATGCTTTAAAGAGTCGTTCTAAAGGATATGCTTCTTTTGATTATGAACTAAAGGGATATGAGCCTTCGGAACTTGTGAAGCTGGATATTCTTATCAACAAAGAAGAAGTGGATGCGCTTTCGTTTATCGTGTTTGAAGGTAGCGCCTATGAGCGTGGCAGACGTATGTGCGAGCGACTTAAGGACGAGATTCCAAGACATCTTTTTGAAATTCCAATCCAGGCAGCGGTGGGAGGAAAGATTATAGCCAGAGAAACGGTAAAGGCAATGCGTAAGGATGTGCTTGCCAAGTGTTATGGTGGTGATATTACCCGTAAAAAGAAGCTACTAGAAAAGCAAAAAGAAGGAAAGAAGCGAATGCGGCAGGTGGGAAATGTGGAGATTCCACAGCAGGCATTTATGTCTGTCCTAAAGCTGGATGAAGATAAGTAATTTCTTTTTGCAATATAGCTATTGGTTTGGTATAATTTTAGAAATGGGTATTTTTAATCTTTTTAAGGAAGGTTGGAGGTTATGGCAAAAATTCAAATTAACGACATTTTAGCAACCGCTCTTTCAGCAAAGGCATCAGATATTCACTTAACTGTTGCTTTGCCACCTATGATGCGAACCAGTAAGGGTTTGATTCCTATGGAGAACTTCCCTGTTCTTCAGGCAGATGACACACTGGAAATGCTTTTATCTATTACATCCGATCACCAGCGTGAAATTTTCAACAGCAAAGGTGAGCTGGATATGTCTTTTGCAGTAGACTCACTGGGACGATATCGAGTTAATGCGTTCCGTCAGCGTGGTTCTGTAGCAATGGCACTTCGAACCGTAAATACGGTCGTTCCTTCTCCTGAATCTTTAGGACTTCCTTCTGCGTTTGTTAACTTATATACTCGTAAGAGAGGTCTGATTCTGGTAACTGGTCCTACTGGTTCCGGTAAATCTACTTCCCTAGCATCTATTATTAACCAGGTTAATGAGCATCGTAACGAGCATATTATTACGCTGGAGGATCCTATCGAGTATTTGCACTTACATAAGAGTTCCATGGTTAACCAGCGAGAAATTGGATTTGACTCCATGAGCTATGATGCAGCGCTTCGTGCAGCACTTCGAGAAGATCCTGACGTTATCCTCGTAGGAGAAATGCGAGATTTCGAAACAATCTCTACTGCGATTACAGCAGCAGAAACGGGTCACCTTGTGCTTTCCACCTTGCATACCATCGGTGCAGCATCTACAGTAGACCGTATCATCGACGTATTCCCGCCTCATCAGCAGGCACAGATTAGAGTACAGCTTGCTAACGTACTAGAAGCAGTTATTTCTCAGCAGCTGATTCCTTGTACGGATGGTAGAAGCCGTGTTGCAGTATTTGAGGTTATGATTAGTAACTCCGCAGTAAGAAACTTAATTCGTGAAGGTAAGTCACACCAGCTTCTTTCTGTTATGCAGACCACCAGAAAGATTGGTAATATTGCTATGGACGAAGCTATTATGCAGGTATATCAGGAAGGCAAGATTACTAGAGAGAATGCTATTGAATATGCAGTTGATCCTGAAGGTATGGCTGCAAAACTTAAAACCTATTAATTTGTTTTTCGCAGTGGCTCTGGTCTCCAACAGAGCCACTGTTTTTGGTTCTTAAAATTCTTCGCAAAGTTCTGCGTTTTTTTCATGAATTAATATGATGGCATAAAAGCATAAGCTTTTGTTTTGGTGCCGAAAAAGGAGAAATAATGGTAGCAAAAACAATGACTGGCGCAATCCGAGGGATTGATTGCGTTCTTATTTGTGTGGAAATTGATGTGTCCGGCGGACTTCCCTGCATGGATATGGTTGGTTCCTTAAGCAGCGAGGTACGAGAAGCTAAGGAAAGGGTGCGGGTTGCACTTCGTAATGAGGGGATTTCACTACCGCCATTAAGAATCACTGTGAATATGTCTCCAGCAGATCTCAGAAAAGAAGGAACTGCCTATGACTTACCTATCGCCGTCGCATTATTAGAGGCGTTAGAAGAAATTCCGGCAGGAACGGGAGCGATGTATCTGATTGCAGGAGAACTGGGGCTTTCGGGAGAAATTAAGGGCGTAAAAGGTATTTTACCGATGGTCTTAGCAGCAAAGAGTCAAGGAATTAGAACCTGCATTGTACCTTTGGAAAATGCAAGGGAAGCAGCGGTGATCGAAGGAATGGAAGTGATAGGTACAAATCATATCCATGAATTGCTTCGATTTTTGCGTAAAGAAATCGATATACAGCCTGTGAAGATGAATGCGAGAAAAATGTTTGAAGAAAGATGCATGGAAGGGTATCCGGACTTTGCAGATGTTGCTGGACAGAACTTTGTGAAAAGGGCAATGGTAATTGCGGCGGCAGGGTTTCATAATTTGCTAATGATTGGACCTCCGGGGGCGGGGAAGACCATGACAGCAAAACGATTGCCATCCATATTAACACCCATCTCTTTCGAAGAAAGTATGGAAGTATCAAAGATATATAGTGTATGCGGTTTACTTCCGAAGGGAGAACATATGGTGATGAAGCGGCCATTTTTAAGTCCCCATCACACAGTATCTGATACAGCAATGGCAGGCGGTGGAAGGGATCCAAGACCAGGAATTATTTCTAGAGCGCATAAGGGAGTTCTGTTCTTGGATGAAATTGCCCACTTCTCATCCAAGACCCTTGAGATACTTAGACAGCCTTTGGAGGATAAAGAACTACAAATATCTCGTGTTGGAGGCAGCCACACTTTTCCTGCAGAATTTATGTTGTGCGCAGCAATGAACCCTTGTCCTTGCGGGTACTATCCAGATAGAACAAGATGTAACTGTACGCCAGATATGATTGAAAAATATATTGGTAAAATTTCAGGACCGATTTTAGATCGCATTGATTTATGCGTAGATGTCCCTGCGGCAAGACCTGAGGATTTGAAAGGTAAAGGAGTGTCTAGTGAGGAAATGCGAAGCAGTGTTATAAAAGCAGTGGAGTTGCAGAGAAGGCGATACGAAAGAGAAGAAATAAGGTTTAATGGACAATTAACACCGAAATTAATGCAGAAATATGTGACTTTGAATGCGGCGCAAGAGAAAATGATGAATGATTTATATGCTTCTATGAACATGTCCTTGCGCGGATATCACAGATTGCTGAAGGTTGCGCGTACTATTGCTGATTTGGATGAAAAAGAAGATATCGAAGAGAAACACATCATGGAAGCGGTATGTTTTCGCGGGGTAGAAGATAAGTATTGGAGGAGTGGATATGAAAGCCGTAAGAATATCTGATGCTGATTATCCTGCACGATTAAGGCATATATCATCTCCACCACAAACCTTGTATTATGAAGGTGAAATTCCAGGGATGGATAAACCGGCAGTTGCCATCGTTGGTTCAAGAGCTTGCAGTAGTTATGGGATGGAAATGGCAAAAATATATGCTCATTATCTGGCAAGCCATGGCGTTTATATCATCAGCGGTATGGCAAGGGGAATTGATGGGGAAGCGCAAAGATCAGCTCTTTTGGCAGGAGAAAAGTCCTTTGGTGTTCTTGCCTGCGGGGTGGATATCTGTTATCCGAGGTCAAATTATGCTTTATATGAAGGATTGATAAAACAGGGAGGGATTGTATCGGAACACCCACCAGGAACCCAGCCTTTATCCGTCTTCTTTCCGTCTAGAAACCGAATTATCAGCGGGTTAGCGAATCTGGTGCTTGTGGTGGAAGCTAAAGAAAAAAGTGGAACTGGTTATACGGTGCGTATGGCGCTTGAACAGGGCAGGGAAGTATATGCTATCCCAGGTCGCGTAACTGACCCTATGAGTAAGGGGTGTAATCGGCTGATTGCAGAAGGTGCGGGGATGGCGGAGTGCCCAGAAGTAGTTTTGGAAGCTGCTAATCACGCCTGGCAGATGGAGAAAATGGACGAAGATGTACTAAATCACACGCGTGAAATATCCATGGCTAAGAAAAATGCGAGAGCACATGTGCAAAAGGCGAAAAGAGAAGAATATATAATTCCAGCACTATATGAGAGAATTAAAGGACTGTCGGGTTGTGAGCAGAATATTATAACCTATCTATTACAAAAGGAAAGAACTGTGGATGAATTATTAGATCATTTTTCACAAGTCTATTCCTCAGTTTCGGAGTTACTCATTTGTTTGTTACAAATGGAGCAAAAGGGCTATATAGAAAATATAGGTGGATTCTACTTTAGCAAAGTTGTATGAAACAGTATTTGCGTGTTTATTGAAATTGTATAATCTCGTTTCTTTTTGTGCAAAAATACAGAAAAATGATTTATTTTTCACGTAAATTATGGCATAATAGCAAGGAATGGTGGGGCATTGTGCCACCATTAGAGTACTGCCTATTGTGTGATGGCAGATTGGAGGGTTAGTAGATGGCACTTTTTGGCGAGAAAAAACGTCTCGGTGATATGCTGGTTGATGCGGGAAAGATTACCCAGGATCAGCTTATGCAGGCGCTTGCACAGCAGAAGGAACAGGGAACGAAGCTTGGTGAGACCTTGATGGCCATGAACTTCATTTCCGAGGATGAATTTGCGGATTTTTTATGTAATGATCGTGGTTACCAGAGAGTAAGTGTGGATCAGATTAAAGCATATGATCCCAGAGCAATTGAAATCGTTGGTGAAGATACGATTAAGCATCATGAAGTGCTTCCTTTTGGCTTTGATCCTGACAATATTAACGTAATCTATGTTGCTATGTCGGACCCCATGAACCTTGGTGCCATTGATGATATAGAGATTTCTTCCGGTATGGAAGTGAGACCTTTCTACATCAACCAGAAAGCAATCTCCGTTGTAATTGATAAATTATACGGAAAGAAAGCTACTATGGAGGCTGCACAGCTGTTTGAAGCGGAGCATGCCGACGAATTTAGAGATGAAGAAAAAGAGGAAGATGATGCTATCGGCGAATCGCCTATCGTAAAGATTGTACGTGGTATCTTGCAGACGTCTGTTCGTGAAGGCGCTTCCGATATTCATATCGAGCCTATGGAAGATCGTGTTCGAGTGCGAAGCCGTGTGGATGGTATGTTGCAGGAAGATTCCACCTACTCTACCAACATGCTTGGTGCAATGACAGCGCGTATCAAGATTATTTCTGGTCTTGATATTTCTGAGAAAAGAAAACCACAGGATGGACGAGCAACTTATGTGGTAGATGGCGTAGAGTTTGATATCCGTGTATCTATTCTTCCTACTGTATATGGCGAAAAGACCGTTATGCGACTTACGAAGAAGCAGGGCTTAAGTCAGGAAAAGAAGTATTTGGGTCTGTATCCTGATGATGAAGCAAAACTGGACGGTATTATGAATAACCCTCATGGTATCATTCTAGTAACAGGACCTACTGGTTCCGGTAAGTCTACGACCTGTTATACTGTACTCAATGAATTAAATAAGCCGGATGTAAATATTATTACCGTAGAGGACCCTGTCGAAGCAAATATTGCAGGTATCAGTCAGGTACAGGTAAATGTAAAAGCAGGACTTACATTTGCGTCAGCACTTCGTTCTATCTTGCGACAAGACCCGGATATCATTATGATCGGTGAGATTCGAGACAGTGAGACGGCACAGATTGCGGTGCAGGCATCTATTACGGGTCACCTTGTTATTTCTACATTGCATACGAACTCAACGTCTGCATCTATTACGCGACTCATTGATATGGGTGTGGAACCTTATATGATTGGTGATGCGGTAGTTGGTATTATTGCGCAGCGTCTGGTTAGAAGACTTTGTCCGAAGTGTAAGGTGGCGCATACAGCAACACCTCAGGAGAAGGTAATGCTTAAGTATACCGGTAGTGAAGATATTCAGGTATATGAACCAGTAGGTTGTGAATCCTGCGGTACTGGGTATAAGGGCAGAAAGGCTATTTATGAGATTATGCCTATCTCTGCTAATATTCGTCGTGTGCTTCATGATACAGTAACTGCTGAGATTATAGAACAGACTGCAGTAGATGAAGGTATGAATACACTGCAGATGTCTGGTGCTAGAAATGTTTTAGAAGGTACAACTTCTATCGCAGAGATGGTTCGTGTTGCATACGATATGGATGCACAGACAGAAGCAAATCAGATGTCACTCTCTGAGAATAGCCAGGAAGCTTAATAAGTTGATTTTAAGAGCGATGCTCTAAAATAATAAAGAAAAGGTGGGTAGATATGGCACAGTTTCAATATCGGGTTATGACCCCGCAAGGAAAGGAAAAAAAGGGCCATTTGGAAGCAAAAACCAAAGAAGCCGCAATGAGCTTGCTCCGAGGAGAAAAGAATACAATTATCTCTTTGGAAGAAGCGACAGGATTAAAGAAAGGATTTAGTTTAAGCCGAGCAAAGAAAATTACGGCACGAGATCTTTCTGTATTTTGTCACCAGTTTGAAGCAATTAATAAGGCCGGTGTAAGCGTTGTAGATTCCTTCTACATGTTAGGTACCCAGACGGAGAATCCGGCACTGGCATCAGGTATTAAGGCTGTACATGCAGATATTTCCAAGGGTGAATCCTTAAGCCGTGCTATGAGAAAGAGAAGTGGTATCTTCCCTGAAATGCTTATCAACATGGTCGAAGCAGGTGAAGCTTCCGGTTCCTTGGATGTTGCATTTAACCGTATGGCAATTCAGTTCGAGAAGGAAGCAGCTCTTGCCCAGGCAGTAAAAAAGGCTGTTACCTATCCTATCATCCTGGTAGTCGTAATGATTGCGGTAGTGCTTGTCGTTATGTTATTCGTTATTCCTACCTTCATGGATATGTTCTCTGATTTGGGTACAGAACTACCTAAGATTACAATGTCCATTGTAAACTTAAGTAACTTCCTGCGGAAATGGTGGTGGTTACTTGCGCTCATTGTTGTGGTTATCGTGGTGGCGATTAAGATTTGGAAGACTACGGATGCAGGTAAAGAGATTTTGTCTAATCTGGCAATTAAGATGCCAGGTCTTGGACCTGTAAAAACGAAGTCTGCCTGCGCGCGTCTTGGACGTACTCTTTGCACCCTTTTGGCAGCCGGTGTTGCCATGACGGATGCTCTGGAAATCACTGGTAAGAGTATGGAAAATACGATGTACAAAAAAGCAATGAAGGAAGCCAGAGATCAGGTTATGCGAGGCGTTCCGCTTTCTAGACCATTAAGAAGCTGTGGACTTTTCCCGGACATGGTTGTACATATGGTATCTATTGGTGAAGAAACTGGTAACATTGAGACCATGCTTGAGAACGTGGCAACCTACTATGAGGATGACGTAGAACTTGCTACCCAGCAGATGATGACCATTATGGAACCTGCCATTATCGTTGTTATGGCGGTAATTGTTGGTTACTTAGTAATCGCAATCTTAAGTCCTATGATGACCCTTTACGATTCCATTACCTGATGTGGAAAAAAGAACAATACAGAGCCCCGGCAGTGCCGGGGCTTTTTTTTGAAATTTTCTTTACTAATACACTTTTGTGCAAAGAATTTCATAATTCGTGAAAAGGTCTTATAACAATTCGATTAATCAATCAATGCTCTTTGAAAACATAGTAGCGCAAAGACTGCAAGCAGCGGAACATTAATTATATTTTTATGAATTCTTGCATCAAGATAAAAAATACGAAATTGATTTTCTGGCAGTAAAACGAAGAAAACTATGTAGATTGAAGTATAATCTTCAAATAACAGATCACATAAATCAAAGGGTAGGCATATTGACAAAAATCAGCTAAAGGTAGAAGTTATATGTTTCGGAGGCAGGGTATATTTTTTAAATTGTGTGAAGAAATTATAAACAAACGGTGAATAACTAAAATATTTGTGCATGAATTATAAAAGATTGAATTATAAATAATTTATAAAAAAAAAGTTTACATGGTTTTAGGTATGCGATAAAATACAAGTATCAAATAAGGGCTACGAACGTAGCAAAATCAAAACAAAAAAGGAGAATGGAAATGAAGAACAACAAAGGTTTTTCCCTCGTGGAACTCATCATCGTAATTGCTATCATGGCAATCTTAGTAGGTGTACTTGCACCTTCACTCATCAAGCAGCTTGAGAAGGCTAAGGTTTCCTCTGATGCTACTGTATGCGATACTGTAGCACTTGCATTTACCACTGCTATCAATGACTGCGCTACTCTTCCTCAGTCCGCTCAGTCTGCAACCTACACTAGTGTAGAGGCTGGTACTGATCTTGCTTCCTTAGCTAATGCAGACTCTCTTTCTGCATCCTTTATGCAGGTTCTTGGTGTAACTGCTTTTAGTGATGTAGCTTCTTCTCTGAAGTCTTCTGGTGCAACTGCAATTAGTATTCAGGTTGATTCCCTTCAGAACGTTAAGGTTTGGATTCCTAACACTGACTCCACCGGTTCTAAGGGTAAGGGTACTACTGCAATTAATGTTATCTCTGTAGACTAATCAAAAGTTTAGGAAACACTTTAAAGCGGATGCTGATAGCATCCGCTTTTTTGTTGTATTTATAAGTGGTAACTATAGGAATTGCAGTAGATATTATAAGATAACAGAGTAGTGTTCTTTGATGGATAATACTTCTTAGCTCAAATGAATCAGTTATTGATAGAATATACCCCCTGAGAATCAAGTTTAAAATAAATATTTGATAAAGTAGCTAATAAGTAAAATGTACAATACAACATAAGTTTTTATCGCTCGCGTTTCGTAGTTGTATGAGTAGGTATAACAATATTAATACTGGAAAAGATAATGTATGCTGTTTCTAACTAAGAAATCAGTATTTTGCGTGTGTGATTAGAAGAGGTTAGAGTTCTATTTTTAATTAATTGTTAGTCAGTATGTGTAATAATGGTGAATATACTAACTATGTCGTGGAAACCGCAGCAAGAGTAATAGAACCCTTAATAGAAAATCCCCTACCATCAGATAGGGGATTTTGGCTGAAATTGATATGAACTATTATTTACGTATTTTCTTAATTCTGTCATAGGCAATCATTAACAGATAAAGTCCTATACTGCATATGGACATAATAGCACCCTTAGCTGCACCTTTCGGTTCATAAGTAAGGATAACTGTATGTTCACCAGCAGGGAGCACAAGCCCACAGAAGGCATCTTCTACAATAGGATATACATTTGCCGGCATGCCATCTACAGTAGCCTTCCAGCATTCATCATAAGGAATCGAGGTAAAGAGAACAGGCCGCTCTTCACTAGAGATGACGGTTCCTTCAATTCTATCCTCTGAAAAACTGGTAATGTTCCAAATATTTTCTGCTAAATCTTCATAAGCCGCTTTTTCTATTCCTTTTTCATAGGAAGCAATGTACAGATTATTGAATCTGGCATGCTTGATTCCTTCTGAAAAAATTACTTCAATGATGTCATTATATTCGCCTGTCAATTCATTTAATCTGGTAAAACCGAGCTGGATGTTTCCAAGACTCATATAAGGAGGCTTATCGATCCCCATGTTTTTAGATAAAAATACGGGGGAGTAACTATCGAATGAAGGCGCATCTACGGTAAATACGGCATATAGAGATTTGCTATCGTTGTGGGGACTAAATATGGCGTATATTCCGCCCTCGATAGAAGAAGATATGGTTGACAGTGTATTCCATTCAAAAGCTTTGTTGTAAGAAACATTTTCTGCGGAAATATTAGGTTGGTTTATATAGTCAAAAAGCCTATACTCTTTACCTGTCATGCAATAAAGAAGGAAGAGCTGATTTTCAAATGGATTATCAGAATTTTCGGTTGTAAAGTCTTTAATCAGCCCGCTAACCATATATCCTAAAGGAAGCGCACATGGATTGCATTCAATAGATGTTTCTTGAATGCTGTAGGGATTAGCAGTTTCATCCTTTTCTTCCTCACCAACGACATACATAACATCAGCACTGTCGGGAAAATGTACCGTGTATTTTGTGGCAAAAAGCATGTCGGTTACAGGGGTTGCACCTGTGGAAAGTAGAGCTCTGTTAGCTGCGCCGTAACCAAGCTTCCAGAGGAGCATACGCAGGTTGTAGTCATCTGATGACGAGAAGGTAGTGATGGAAGGGTAATCAAAGAAGCAGCCTGCATTATATACGTGTTCATTAGTTGTCTTAATTCGATAGAAGGAGGAATCCTTCTCTTTGATGGAGGCAATGGCATTACCTTCTTCAGTCTGCCACGTGGTATAGTCATCTTCTGACCAAAAAACGAGACCACCATTGGGACAATTATATCCATTGAGCCATAATTCAGAAACAAGCAATACTGTTGCGAATATCGAAGCAATACGTTTGGCTTTCATGCGGTGCTTATTTGCGATAAACAATCCCCAGATAAAGAGATAGAGGAGGTTGATGACAAATAATGTTTGTGTATTGGTTCGTTCATCGTAGGCTCTGTCCATATACTTAAAGGGAATTAATGCAGAATAAAGGATGGCCAATCCAGCAATATACCACATAAGGTGTTTCAAGTTGTAGGAACCATTTTCAACAAATTCTTTTGCGGCAATAGCAACAAGTATAAAGGAAATAATAAAACTATAGCGAAATGCATAGTAGTTAGGATAATCAAAGGCATGCATAAACTTGTAGATAGGAAGAAAACACATGCTGATTAAATAAAAGATTAGTAGACCGCCGATAAAGAGTTTTTCTTTTAAGGAACGTTTTTTATTCAGAAAATAAAACGGCACTAATAGCAGAACAGGAAGCCCGCAGTATAGAAATGGTAAGGTATTATTTAGTGATCCTGACTGGCCAATAAACATGGCGTTCAATATTTCAGGCAGATAAGCTGTCAGCTGATCAAAATCAAAATTATCAGGGGCTGTATGGGAGTAAAGGAAGAAAAAGCAGGGGAGTAGCACGGCTGCGCATATGGCCGCTCCCAAAATAACAGCAAATAGAAGTTTGAAAGATTTACGCAGAACTCTTCGAATCCATCGTTTCTTCTCATCAAATGTTTCACAGTAGAATATGTATAGAAGAAAAACCATGGCAGCAAAGACGCCAACCATGAATCCCATATAAAAGTTTGTTATAAAAAGATAGGCAAATGCCGGAACAATGCTGAGAAACTTTCCAGTCTTAACGTACTTCATAATCAGGTATGTAATGATAGGAAGCATATATACCGCATCTAGCCATATAAGGTTGAAGTATAGGGTAGTGACAAAAGCACATAAAGCATAGCACTGGGAGAATAGGATGGTAACTTTTGCCTCTCTTTTGATAACTTTTTGGAGGAAAAATTCCATGGTTCCCGCGGCTAGAGCAATTTTTAACGTAATGATTATGAGAATGATGGTAGAAGGATCAATGCCTTCTATGAGCATAAGAAGATTGAGGGGGCACAAGGTGTAATAAGCGTAGGTGAGGATGGCACCACTTCCGAAGTAGGAAGAGAATGTATACCAGAAACTGGATTCGCCCTTTATCCATCTTTTGAACATCTGCAGAAAACTCATATACTGCATCTCTAAGTCGCCCTGTAAGATTGTATTATTGCCTTTTCCAAGAACTTTAAAGGATGCCATAAGTAAGAGGAAGATGACAGCAGCCAAAAGAGAGGCCAAGAGAGGATACAATCTAGGGGGAATGTTTCCCTTTTTTCTAGTTGAGGATTGCTTAGCGGAGAAATTGGTATTCGTGGATGCAGATAAAGTATTATTCATATTGACTCCTGATAAAATCGCTTTAGAGGTATATAAACACATGCTCGCAAATTTCGGTTTTAACATGGTATTTGTTTCATAAACTATCCTAATTATATAATCAGATGATGCTAAATTCAATGAACGTGGTGTGCTATAATTAGTAGTGTGAAAAGAAAGAAAAAACAATTGTGGAAAGATTATAAATTCTGTTTTGTGGCTGCCGGATTAACTTTCAGCCTGTTTTTTCTTGTTTTTTTAATCTGCGGTCGAATTCTTGTAGGAGAAGGCGTGTTTATGCACGATGATCTGTTAGGTACATGTGCCCATGGTAGTCTAAGAGATTTCTTCGTTAATGGATATTCGGCATATACCTTCACATCTGCCATGGGGATGGATGCTATTCAATCGTTGCCCAGTCCCTTTCTGCTCTTTGTTTTACTTTTCAAAAACCTGAACGTTGGGTATTTTCTTGCGATTTCATTAAAATTATCCCTAGCATCTTTCTTTTGCGAGTTCTTTTTGGAGAAACATATCTTTAAGAAAAACACTCGACAGGCAGTTCCTTTTGCTGTTATGTACAGCCTGTGTGGCTATTGTATGATTTATTATTACAATCAGCATTTTCTGGAAGGTGTGTACATGCTTCCTTATCTTATGAGCTGTGAATTGTTTGTCTTGAAGGAGAAGACGCATAGGAAAAGACTGGTTCTTGCATTAACATATTTATTTCTGATTACCTATTATGAGGGGTACATGGTAGGCATATTCCTGGCGTATACCACCTTCCTATATGGATGCATCTATATGCAAGAACAAAGATTGAAAAGGACGTTATTATCCTTATTGGAACTATTAGCAGAAGCGATATTCGCAGCTGGTTTATCGGCCGTCATTCTGCTTCCTCTAGGTATAGGACTTTTTTCGACAGGAGCCATTGATTCTGTCGAGAAGACTATTATTTTCAAGCCAAGGGTGAATGATGTAGTAGCTGGATTATTCGTATTCTCGAAGAAAAATCAAGATGCAACTATACCCGCTTTTTATACGGGACTTTCACTCGTGATTTTGATTTCAGCTGCCCTTGGGAATTTGAAAGCATATAAGAAACAGATTGGATTCTTTGCTGGATGTTTGGCTTTCTTTGCTTTATGTACATTTGTTAAGCCATTCTATTATGCAATTCATATGATGAACTATCCAGATGGATCTTGGTATCGTTTTGCCTATATGGTATCCTTTGTAGCGTGTGTGTTTGGCGCATATATTTGGAAAGAAAACGCTTTTCGCAGGAAAACTGTAATATGCAGTGGTGTGGGATGGATAGTGGTATATCTGATACTAATGTTTGTCCAGAGTAAAAATTCTGATTACGAGATGCTTTCTATCAGTAGATTTTTGATGAATGCAGCACTAATTACTGCGTATTGTTTTCTTATTTTGATGAGACAGAACAAGAAAATGGTATTTGAAAAAGTATTTTTTGTACTAGTGATGGCAGAAATTCTTGTGAATGGTGTATTTATTACAAAAGTGCAGTCACGTGGCGATAATGAAGCAAGAAATCATTATGAAATGTGGTATGCGAAGAATGAAAACGCATTAAAGCATATTTTGGAAGATAAAAGTCTTTATCGTGTGCATCATGAAAATGTGCTTAATTATAATCAGGCATCTTATTTCGGATATAATTCTATTTCCGTATTTACGCCAGCAATTAATCCTAGCGTGAAAAGAGCCTTGTCAAATTTAGGATATGCTACAGGAACGAAGTTGCTTCATTGCGCGGGCGGCAGCCCCGTGTCGTCTTCGCTTCTTGGGGAGAAGTACTCTATTCGTTCGGATCTTTTGGGGATTGGAGAGTATTATGTTATTGAGAATCAGACGGCAATGCCCTTTGCATATGCGTCAAGTTCATATATAAAAGACTTTTCTATGTTAGATACTAATGCCTTTGATAATCAGAATGGTTTACTATCGTGTTTAACTGGAGAGGAAAGTGTTCTATTTCAGCCAGTCAGAGGAGAGGTTATAAATAATTCGACAGAGAATACGCTGATTTACTATGACCAAGAGCGTGAGAGTTATCTTTTGGTTCTGGCAAATGAAGAACTAAAATCTAAGTGGATATTTACCGTACAGCCACACGAATTGCCAGTGTATGTGCTTTTCGAACAGGTGGCTTATGAGTATGACAGGGAGGCTCCGCATATAGAGACATTGATGCCCTATGGCCAATATGAAGATCTAACCCTTTACCTCGGCAATTTAATTCCCTTAACGCCCGATGAGAATGGTGTCTCCGAAGTTTCCATTGTATTTAACAAAGATATGTCGGGTGGTGGTCTCTTAAAGAACTTCCTTGCTTATACCTATGATGCCTCCGTTTGGGAACGGGCCTACGAGAAATTAAAAGATGGACAGATGCGTAATATCACTTGGGATGGCACAACACTTACGGGAGATATTACAGTAGGAGAGGATCAGGCAGTTTTGTTTACCAGCATTCCCTATTCAGAATACTGGAAGGTAACTATCGATGGAGAGGTAGTTACGACATATGCTACCTTAGATGGAGCGTTTCTTGCTGCAGACATAACGCCCGGACAGCATCAGGTAGAAATGAGTTATCATAATAAGATGCAGATGGTTGGTGGTATTATTTCTGGTATCAGCGCTGCGGCATACGTTACCTGGTGTATCCTTGCAGCAAAACGTAAGAAGAAAGCTGCTTCTAAAATAATGGTAGAAGACTAGCATCATAAGTTGTAATAAAACCTGACGAGCTTTAAGCTAAGAATAAGTGAGATCGATTGCATAAGGAGAGCACTATAAAGAGCAAAGATACGCTAGGATGATTAGTCAATCCAAAAGAAAACAAACTAAAAAATCCCCCACCAATATCAATCAAATTTGATAAGGTGGGGATTTGCATTTTCAGTTTACCAACCAAGTGGCATCTATCGGGAATGCCAGGTGTTACGCTAAAGCCTTACAGCATCACCTCATAGGTGCTTCCCTGACTGTAGTCGCGGTTAAAAGCACCATTGCTTGTATAAGCAGTAGCGCTGCTTCCATTCGTCTGTGCTAAAGAATACATCTGCTCTGCCTTATAAGCGACCTTGGATGAAAAATTACCAATACCATTGCCGAAGAGATCACGCAAATCATCCAAGTTAGCGGATGCTAACGTATCCTTGTTGACACTGAACTTACTATCGGAACCAATGGTGATGCCAACCTGAGAGAGAAGATCAGAGTACTGTTTACTCATGTTATCCATCCATTTTCCGCGCTGCAGAACGCTCTTGATATCAGAATCAAAGGCATTATCAACAGTTTTGTTATATGCTTTTACAAAATCTTCAACGCCTTCTGTAATCTTGTTACGGTTGTCCTCGGTGTATTTCATGTCCGCCAGTGCATCAGCGGCAGAAGAGAGAGACTCAGAAGCAGTGGCCAGTCTCTGGTTCTTTAATAAGGGATTCTTTGCGGCATTTGTGCCTTCCGCATCTGGCTGATAGTAATTCTTCATCAGCTTATAGTAGCTACCCTTCTTAAGCGCGGCATAGTTGGAAAAATCAATGCCTAAAGTGCCTGCCTGGTTGTTTGAAGAAGGCAGGGAAGAAAATAATATATTATTGTTAGAAGAAGGGGAATTATTATTTACACCAAATAGTGTAGAAAGAGTATTAATATTGTTCATACAAACCTTGTATGCTAATTAAGAAGCAAAACTGCATACGTTCCTTTCATTTTTCTCTAACGTGGTTTAATACATATTCAGATGCTGTGGACTATTGATTTCTAACCTGTAGCTTGACTACTCAACTGGAGTGTATTGCCGCTACTTTTATCTGAATTGTTTATCAGCTGGATGTTGCCGGAGCTTTGCTCAGAGTACTTATTTCAATCAAGTCTACGATGATAATTGTTGGTGGATATCACGGTATCAGACTTTATGAAAGGGAGGTACAACCTCATGATTTATGTAGGCATTGATATTGCCAAACTCAACCATTTCGCCGCTGCGATCTCTTCGGAGGGCGAGATACTCATCGAGCCGTTCAAATTTACTAATGACTATGATGGCTTCTATCTGCTGCTTTCTAATCTGGCACCACTTGACCAGAACAGCATCATCATAGGTCTTGAATCAACGGCACACTACGGTGACAACCTTGTTCGTTTACTTATTAGCAAGGGCTTTAAAGTGTGTGTTCTAAACCCTATCAAGACTTCGGCTATGCGTAAAAATAACGTACGCAAAACGAAGACTGATAAAGTCGACACGTATGTTATTGCTAAAACCCTTATGATGCAGGATTCCTTAAGGTTTATTACCATAAAGGACCTTGACTACATTGAGCTTAAAGAGCTCGGTAGATTCCGCCAGAAGCTTGTGAAGCAGCGTACTCGATTAAAAATACAGCTGACTTCTTATGTTGATCAGGTATTTCCTGAACTGCAGTATTTCTTTAAATCTGGTCTGCATCAGAATTCTGTTTATGCCGTCCTTAAGGAGGCACCGTCGCCTAATGCCATTGCCTCTATGCATATGACTCATCTTGCTCATATCCTCGAAAACGCTTCCCACGGCCATTTCGATAAGGATAAAGCTAGAGAATTAAGAGTTCTCGCACAGAAGTCTGTCGGTACTAGCGACACTTCTTTATCACTACAAATAACTCAGACTATTGAACAGATTGAGTTATTAGATAGTCAGTTGTTTAACACAGAGCTTGAAATAGCAAATATAGTCACCTATCTGCACTCTGTGATTATGACCATTCCCGGCATTGGCTGCGTGAATGGTGGAATGATTCTTGGTGAAATAGGCGATATTCATCGCTTCTCTACGCCAGGTAAACTGCTTGCATTTGCAGGACTAGATCCATCTGTTTATCAGTCTGGTAATTTCCAGGCCAAAAGGACTCGTATGTCCAAAAGAGGATCTCGTGTACTTCGTTACGCCCTTATGAATGCAGCACACAATGTTGTTAAAAATAATGCGACTTTCAAAGCTTATTATGATGCCAAGAGAGCCGAAGGCCGGACTCACTACAACGCCCTAGGGCACTGTGCCGGCAAGCTTGTCAGAGTCATCTGGAAGATGCTCACTGACGAAGTTGAAT
>JAKSRR010000007.1 GCA_024403455.1 Lachnospiraceae bacterium
TTACTCCTTCTTCTCAGATCGTTGGTACCCAGGCTGTATTTAACGTACTTATGGGCGAGAGATACAAGATGGCTACCAAGGAAACCAAGGCAGTTCTTCGTGGTGAGTACGGTCAGACCGTTAAGCCTATGAATCAGGAAGTTATCGACAAGGTTATTCCTGGTGAAGAAAGACTTACTGGTCGTTTCGCAGATCGTCTTGAGAACGAAATGGATAAGCTGGAAGGCGAAATGAAGCAGTACAAGCAGCAGGATGAGGACGTACTTTCCTACGCATTATTCCCTCAGGTTGCTACCGACTTCTTCAAGTATCGTGAAGCACAGCAGCAGAAAGTGGATGCTACTAAGGCAGACGCAAAGAATGGTGCATATCCTGTATAATTTATAAAAAGTTTCGAAGAAACTTTTTATAACGAGCAACAAGCGTAATGCGGTTGCGAGTATTGAAAAACGAGATGACTCCCACAGCGAAAACTGTGGGAGTTTTTTTGTTGTGTTTCCGGTTTCGAATGCCCTCGCTTTTCTATAGAGTTATGGTACAATAAATTAATACATTAGCGAAGCAGAAGGTATCCAAAGAAAGGAAGAAAGAATTTATGAAATTCCAGATACTTATGCAGGAAGAACGCGCAAAGGGGCGTGCGGAAGGTCATGCGGAAGGAAGGCTTTCTTCTATGATTGGATTAATGAAGAATATGAATTGCAGTGCAGAAAAAGCATTGCAGCTCTTGGATGTACCTGAAACGGAATGGGCGACTTATCTTGATCTGCTAGCGAAGCAAAACGAAGAACAGTAAGACAAGTGACATAGCATTAGGTACAGTCAGTTGGATTTGAGGGATAAGAAGTGGTAAAGAATATAAATATATCTATAGATTGTAATAAAATACCGAATGTGTTGTTGCTAGGAAATGGAATGCTAAAGCTTGGGAATACTGGTACAAGCTGGGATGAACTAATAGCAAAGATTAGAAGTATTGATAAAGATATTGATTACAGCTGCTTGCCATATGCAATGCAACCGGAGGCTGTTTGTGGGGTAGATGTGGAAGATATTCAGCGCAGAATCGCTACGGAAATAAAGGATATAGATAATCCACATTCATTATTATATAAGTTGTTAGAGATACCATTCGATGCCATTATAACAACCAATTATACGTATGAAATAGAAAAGATACTTTCTGGAGGAAAGTGGTCAAGCAATATGCGTCGAAAAGCCTTTACAGCGTTGGATGGCAACTCAAAGCCAAATCATAATACATATATTTGCAATGTGGTCACTACCACTGATGGTCGTTATGTTCCGGTATTTCACGTGCATGGTGAATACGAAAGAAAGCATTCTATGATTCTAAGTTATTATAGTTATGCAAAGATACTTTCTAAATTAATTGAATATAACAAAATGTTAGGGAATTCGTTGTTTGAGCACCAACAGGAAATGAGGGCAAAGGAATGTAGATGTTGGCTTGATTATTTTATCCTGGGGAATATATATTCTGTCGGGTTTGGACTAGATGTATCTGAGTTTGATATTTGGTGGGCCATTGAACGAAAAGCACGAGAAAAGGCAGAACATGGAAAACTTTTGGCTTATTTAGATGGAGAGATGAGAGAAACTAAACAGAGCATTCTTCTAGATGCGATGAATGCTAAATATCAATTTGTATCAGTAAGTGATGGTTATGAAGAAATGTATAATCAAATCATTTCTGATATTAAGGAAAAAATTAAAGGATAAAATGTGAGATAGACATATTCTGGCTAAGTGGTCCTCTGTCAGGATTTAGAACGAATTAAAATGGGAGATTTCTCATAATTAACCTGCTTTCTTCTGTATTCCATCCTCGGATATGGATAGAGATATATAATCATTGTACTTTTGCTGCAATAGATCCATTGGTTATGTCTTCCAGTATAAAAAAATGCCCCCGACTAATCAGGAGCACCTTCATAATTTCATAAATGGTTCCTTTGTTTTCGGCCATTAAGCCTATTCGGGAGAGCGAACCAACTCTCTGGCAGGAACTCCAATTGTGAGCCGAATGACCACAACCTTCACCGTTCATATATATATTATCAAATAATCATATGGTTAACAAGTGCTTTTAGAGGGATTAGTGGCATTTGTCACTGCTCGAAACCAGATGGTGTTGTCTGTAATGAATGTTATTCAGAACTATAACTTACAGAATCTTCAAAAAAATCCGGTTGCTGCGAAATGAACCAAAGGATATCAGAGGAGTTTGATGTAGGGTTTTCATTCATATATTTACTAACAACATCAAAACGTGTTTGATTCTTCTTTACGTAACTCAGTACTGCAGACACAAATCCATAGTAGGAGTTAGGCACATTATTTAGTCTAATTGCAAATTCTTCCATGAGTAACCTCCTTTAATGACTAAATTAGCGTGTGTATGAAAGTACAAATAAATCAAAACTACCATTGCTCATGAACATTGGTAGTTGGATGTGTCGCTATTTATTTTGAGACAATAAGAGATAAACCAAGTGGATTGAATATTTTTAGTAAAGTATCAAGATTAGGTGTTGTCTTATAGGATTCGATTTCCTCCATATCACTCTTTGAAGTGGAGTCTGTGGATTTTACATGTTCTTTATAATCATTCCAAGTTCTCATAATCGTGAATCCATTCTTGGCAAGTAACTGTACATGTAAGTTTAGTGTTGCTCTTAAAATGTTGAGGTCAATTAACGATAGCATTGATGCTATCAAAAGTAAATATGTATATTTTTAAAATGTGGGAGGAAGGATTACTATTTCATTGACAGAACGGTGGGATTTAATGTATTTTTTAACAAAGTAATTTATTACTTTTGTGGTTTCCTTGCCACGCAAAATGGGAACATTATCAGATGGGAGCCTTACCATACAAAATAAATAGGAACATTATCAGATGGGAGCCTTACCATATAAAACAAATAGGAACTATATGAGACGGGAGCCCTACCGAGCAAATAAGGATACAATAACTGTGCTATGTGTCATGCGTGGCACAGTTTTTTTATTATACTAGGAGAAATACTGAATGGAAAAACTTGATTTATATTATATAGACTTAAAATACATAAGAAATTTATCGAATGCAGATGACAACGTGATGTCGATCTCTCCACAGAGGGAAAAGATAACAGACCTTTTGTTGGTGTTATTGTTCTTGTAAATTGTATGGAATATTGTGTTCCACTGACATCGCCAAAGGATAAATTCAAACTCAAAAAAAGTCAGGTTGATTGATTTTGATAGAAAGGGTATGTAATGTTTAAAAACTTGAATGATAGAGTATAATAATTATTATTAAGATATATTAAGTCATGTGAATGTGAGAACACAGGGAGTATACCATGCAAGTATATGAACGCATTTTTGAAATACTTAAGCAAAAGGGAATGTCACAAAAAGAATTATCTGAGAAAACAGGAATTTCGCAGAGTACAATTAGTGATTGGAAAAATAAAAAAATGAATCCATCTTCCGATAAGATTATGGTGATTTGCGATGCATTAGAGGTTAGCCCATATGAAATATTATCTGACGAGAATAAGAAACGCAAAGAAATGGGATACATTATCATAGATAAAGAATCAAAAGAATATACGATAGTTGATATATACAGGAGTGCAACTAGCGACGGAAGAAATAGATTAATAGGATATGCACAGGCAATAAAAGACAAGCTTTCATAAGGTGGTTATCTATAAAAACATGTTTGTTGACATGTTTTTTATTTTGTCATATAATCCGATATATCGTAATGCATAACGTAAAAACGGAGCGAAGGGAGATATTATTATGTATAGTGTTGTAAATATTGTGAATTATCCTGGGGCGGAGGATCCTGAGATGTTATCTGTGGAGATATATGATTCGTTTGCCGACGCACACAAAAGAAGTGAGGAAATTATTGAAATATTTTTAGAAGACTTTGGGGAGGATTATATAGAACACGCTACTCAAAAGAAACCATTAGCAATTATGTTTAATGGTGATGTGACAGAATATGCTTATATTGTTGAAATAAAGAATGTGTGATTTGATATTCAGACAGCAGCGATTGAATGGAGGAGAGGTATGACGAGGAAAGAAATTGAGAAATTGATTAAGGCCAACAAGTTTTCGAAGAATGTAAGGTGTTTTGGGGATGACAAACTAAGGGATCTTATGGAAGAGATATATTGTGACGGAATAAAAGATGGCTTAGAACTGGCGCAATTCAGATTGAGCTTGTTATCGGGAATTCCATCTAGTTTAGCGGAGAGATATTTAGATGAAAATATGGAGCAGATTAGAATTGGACTGAGACTTTGTGAAGAGTATGAAGCGAGTGATTGAGTTACGAGATTCAAATAAGATTCGGGCATTCAAATACTATTGATGGTGTATAATGAAAAGATAGCCATCGCTATTCCAAATGGTTCTCATGGGCAGAAAGCCTTTTGAGAGCATGGTGATTCAAACATTTGGAAAGGATGATTCATGGGCAGGAAAGATGCAAGTATGAAGACGCTTCTTTCAAAGAATGAAGTGTTTGCGGATGCGTGTAATCAGTATTTCTTTCGTGGAAAAAATGTTGTAAAACCAGAATCTCTAAGGGAACTTGATCCTACAGAGATCGTGCTTCCTTTTGGGAAAGAAGATAAGGAAGCGACAGCGAATCAAAAGTATCGGGATATACTCAAACTGTGTACAGTAAAGACAGATTCGAAATGTACTTACTGTATCATCGGAATGGAAGCCCAGTCGAAAATTCATTATGCCATGCCGGTTAGGAACTTACTTTATGATGCGATGCACCTAACAAAGCAGGTTGCTGACAAAGCGAAACAGCATAAAGAAGAGAGAAAATCTAAGGGTAAAAAAGGAGGAGTCTCCTCTGATGAATACCTCAGCGGATTTTATAAGACGGACAAATTACTTCCTGTACTTACCCTTGTGGTCTATTTGGGCACTCATGCCTGGGATGGACCTACGAGTCTCCGGGAGATGTATGCGGAGATCGATGAGGAACTTCTTGAATATGTGGCAGATTATAAGATGAATTTATTCGATCTTACACACCAAAGTGATGAAGAGATTGGTCGGTTTTGTAATGATTTATTCCAGATTACAACATTTGTGAAGTATTCAGGGAATTTTAAAGAATTCAAAGAAAGTGTTGTTCAAAAAGAAAGATTTTCACATGTATCCAGGGAAGCGATAGATGTAGTACAGAACTTTACAAACTATCGTTTCAAAGCGGACGACGGAAAGGAGGAACAAGACGTGTGTAAAGCAATCATGGATTTACAGGATGAGGCAAGAACAGAGGGAAAACTCGAAGGAAAACTCGAAGGTAAAATGGAAGCCGCGCAGGAGATTTTGCAAAAATTCTTAGCTGCCGGTATGGATGAGAAAGAATTGCAGCGCATGCTTTCTGTTACGCCAGAGGAATTTGGAAAGATGTTACATTGGGTGCCTGTAGAGGTATAGTATCTAAAATGTAAGAATCACCATGGAAAAGGGATGCTGAAAAATAGATTACACTTTGTGTATGAAAAGAGATAGGAGTATGTATCTTATCTCTTTTTATTTTAGACGAAATATACTACAAAGCGGTAAACATAACGTTCCGCGTGTATTTGAAATATGATAAAATAAAAAATAATATTTTCCTTTCATAATCAGTTGGGGGCTGCATGGAAATCGATGTTTTAGAAGCAATCAATCAAAAATATGGTGAGATGACAAAGGGACAAAGGCAGATTGCTACCTATGTTACTTCCCATTATGATAAAGCTGCATTTTTGCCTGCGAAAAAGTTGGGGGCTGTGATTGGCGTCAGCGAATCTACAGTGGTTCGTTTTGCCACTTTTCTGGGCTTCCCAGGGTTTAGTGAATTTCAGGAGGCGGTAGCTCGTAGAATTACGGAAAAACTAGGCTTTGAGGATAAGGAAGATATAGAACCGACGATCAAGCGCTCGGAGCCAGATTACCACAGCAGACGCCAGAGCAGTACTTTGGCTGGTGGAGTGCTTAGCAGAGATATATTAAATATTGAGCAGACCCTGCGGGATATCAATCCGAAGGTGATGGATAATGCAGCAACATTACTCTATGAGGCGCGGACGGTGTATATCGTTGGACTTCGCACCTGCTTACCGCTGGCGCAGTTCCTGGGATTTTATTTATCGATGCTGCGAGGGAATGTGGTTGTGGTGGGTACAACCGATTTATCAGAAACTTTTGAAAAAATGGTTCATGTGGGACCAGAGGATGTCGTGGTAGGAATCAGTTTCCCAAATTACTCTGTGCGTACATTAAGAGCCATGGAGTTTGCCAACGAGAGAAGGGCAAGATTGATTGCGATTACGGACAGCGTGTATTCACCGCTGATTCTATATTCTTCCTGCAATTTGTTTGCGAAAAGTGATCTGATATCTATCGTGGATTCTATGACTGCACCCATGTCGTTAATAAATGCGCTGATTGTGCAAATGTGCGAAAAGTATAAAAAGACGCTCGACGAGAAATTAAAAGTTCTTGGAGATGCATGGGACAATTATCAGAGCTACGAACAGGATAGTATTGGGGCAAAGTACTATTATCCAGAAGAAGATAGTGGTGCCGAGGAGAAGAACAGGGTAGCTGACACAGCAGAGACCTACGAACCGATGCCATTGAATGAGAAAGAATCGCTAGCGGAAGAAATTCACCGTACGCAGGCATCTGGGTTGGCAGAGATTACAAAGCAGATGACGGAAGCGCAAGAGGATGCGCCTGAGGAACTGATTGAAGGGCAGATGGATATTATGAACGTGCTAAGCGCCATGGAGAGTGAGAAGAATGAGTAGAAAGATTCTTATAGTCGGTGCTGGTGCGGCTGGAATGATGGCCGGAATTGCAGCGGCAGATGGTGGCGCAACCGTTACTATATTAGAGAAAAATGAGAAGCCAGGAAAAAAGATATTTATCACTGGCAAGGGCAGATGCAATGTCACCAATGCTGGGGATACAACAGAATTCTTTAAAAGTGTTGTGAGTAATCCGAAGTTTTTGATGAGCAGTATCTACGGCTTTGATGCGTTTATGGTGATGGACTTCTTTGAAACGGAAGGGTGTCATTTGAAAACGGAGCGAGGGGAGCGTGTTTTTCCAGTCACGGATCATTCTTCTGATATTATACAGACGTTGGTAGCTGCACTGAAGAAAAGGAAAGTGCGTGTTCGATATGGCTGTGAGGTAGAGGAACTTCTTCTTGAGAAGGATACAAAGAAGGTGCTTGGCGTTGTGACTACGGAAGGCGAAAGGATTCTTGCTGATGCGGTAATCATGACAACGGGAGGCGTAAGTTATGCTTCTACGGGATCCAATGGAAAAGGTCATGAAATTCTAAAAAGGGCGGGTCATACAGTAAGGGATTTGCGGCCGGGATTAGTACCGTTGACCATAAAAGAGCAGGACTGTATGGAACTGCAGGGATTGTCTCTTCGCAATGTTGAGGCAAAGATTCAGGTAGACAATAAAGAAATTTATGATGGTTTTGGAGAAATGCTCTTTACCCATTTTGGTGTCAGTGGTCCTCTCATTTTAACTGCATCCTCTGTACTGAATAGTAAGTATTATGGAAAAGCGGCAAAACTAATGATTGACCTGAAACCGGCGCTTACAGAAAAGCAGTTAGACGAAAGGCTTCTTCGAGACTTTTCGGAAAATCAGAATAAGAGCCTTAAAAATATTATGCCGGGGCTGCTTCCTACAAAAATGCACGATATGATTTTGAAACGTGCGGCAGTAGATCCTGAAAAGAAAATCAACTTAGTGTCCAAGGAAGAACGTCTTCGATTGTTAGCAGTGATGAAACATCTGGAATTTACCATTACAGGATGTCGCAGTTTTAAGGAGGCGATTATTACCATGGGTGGAATCCAGGTAAAAGAGGTAAATCCATCGACAATGGAATCTAAGGTTGTTCCTGACTTATATATTGCAGGCGAGCTGTTGGATGTGGATGCATTTACCGGCGGATTCAATCTGCAGATTGCGTGGTCTACTGGACATTTGGCAGGACAAAGTGCCGCAGAAACGTAGAAAGTGCCTCGGTAGGACAAAGCTCAGATGTGAAAAGAATGTAATAAGATAGATTATTAGGAAAGAAGAGGAGAAGGATATGAGTTTAAATATTGCGATTGATGGACCTGCAGGTGCAGGAAAAAGTACGATTGCAAAGCAGGTTGCAAAAGAACTTAATGCAATCTATGTAGATACTGGTGCGATGTATCGTGCGATGGCGTACTTTATGTTACAGAACAGTGTAAATAAAGAGGATAGCGAAGCGATCTCTGCAAAGAGCAAAGAGGCTGACATTACCATTAAATATGAAAATGGACAGCAGATTGTTGTACTAAATGGGGAGAACGTAAATGGAGTAATCCGTACAGAAGAGGTCGGCAATATGGCTTCGGTATGTGCAGTTAATAAGGATGTCAGATTAAAACTTGTAGAGCTTCAAAGAGCTCTTGCGGCAAAGGAAGATGTCGTCATGGACGGAAGAGACATTGGTACTTATGTACTTCCCGATGCAAATGTGAAAGTATATTTGACAGCTTCCAGTGCTTGTAGGGCAAAACGAAGATTTGATGAACTGGTGGCAAAGGGAGAAAAGCCTGATCTTGCTAAGATCGAAGCGGATATTATTGACCGTGACCACAGGGATATGACAAGAGAATTTGCACCGCTGAAACAGGCCGTGGATGCGACACTGATAGACTCCTCGAATATGAGTATCGAAGAAGTGAAGAATGCAATCATTGCATTAACGAAGTAATCGCTGAAAAAGTAGAAAAGTCTTTTTGAGAAAGACGAGGAACCGAACCGGAATGAAGGAACCCAGTACAAGGAAAATAGTGATTGCTGCGCTTACGGGGGTTTTGTTGCTTGGCGTGATAGTGCTTTTGTTGGTGATAACACCTGGGAAGCAAAGAAGCACAGGAACGGAAACACAAAATGATATTGCTGAGATAGCGGAGCCAAAGGATATTCAAGATAACCATACAACAGCAGCACAGGAAAACGTCCCCGACCCTATGCAGGAAGACAGTGCAACTGCACAGAATAGTGAGGATGCTGCCCAGAAACCACTATCGGAAGAAAGTGGTTTTCTTAAAGTAGAAGTGCGGATGGACAACAGCTGGGAATCTGGTACGGGAAAAAGTTATCAGTATGCGATTAAGATAACGAATACAGGGACGGCAACCATAAGCGGCTGGAATGTTTTTGTGGATTTTGGAACTACGATTACTCTAGATAACTCCTGGAATGGAACGATGAATGTTAGCGAAACAGGCCTTAACATCAGTCCTGTTGATTATAATAATGAAATTTCTGCGGGTGGAAGTGCAGAGGTTGGGGTAATCATAACTGCCAATGGGCCTGTGGAAGTACAGGTTGCTGTGGAATAGAATGCAAATAGTGTTTTAGAAAAGTGACGAGATGAAGAAGAAAAAAATCTTTGCTGGAATTGTTATCGTTGACTGCGTGCTTTTGATAGCTGTGGTTGTTCTATTGATACGGTTCGTGTCTATTAAAAAGAATAATGCTGCGGCGAATGTGGGGACGGAATCTATCGCTGCCGAGAATGTGCCGGGAGAAAGCGTAGAAGTCACTTCTGCGGGAGACTCTGTGGTAGAAGAAGCGCAGCAGACTCCTTCCAGAGAAAAGACGGATAGTAAGCCTGTAGAGGAAGGCGTGCCCATAGAATTTACGAGTAGTACAGCGCAGTCAAGAGACGGAGACTGGCTCTTTGCGTGTGGTAATCAGATTGTTGATAGAGAGGGCAAACCAGTATGGCTGACGGGTGTGAACTGGTTCGGGTATAATACTGGAACGAATACTTTTGATGGCCTTTGGAACAGCGATTTAAATACGTCAGTGAAGGCTATTGCGGATCATGGGTTTAATATCGTACGAATCCCCATTTCTTCAGAATTGCTTTTGCAGTGGAAGAAGGGGGAGTATCCTTCTGCGAACTTTAATCAGGCTACGAATTCCTATCTGGTTGGGATGAATTCACTGGAGATATTTGATTACGTTTTAAGTCTTTTTGAGGAGAATGGAATCAAAGTGATTTTGGACGCACACTGTGCGAAAACAGATGCGTCTGGACATAATATAAATCTCTGGGTGAATGGTGATATTACGGAAGAGAAGTATATCGAAGCCTGGGTATGGGCAGCAGAGCGCTACGCAAATAACGATACGATTGTTGCGTTTGATTTGGAAAATGAGCCTCATGGTAAACCTTTCGAACAGGAAAAGGCCATTTGGAATGGTTCTGCGTCTGATAATAACTGGCCCTATATAGCAACAAAAACGGCAGCTGCAATCTTTGCCGTGAATCCCAATGTTCTAATCCTTGTAGAAGGAACGGAGATTTACCCTGTGGATATCGTTGCCAATGGGGATTATCATTCTACAGATGAGAAGGATTATTATTTTTCTTGGTGGGGTGGTAATTTAAGAGGTGTTAAAGATTATCCGGTTGACCTTGGAGAATTCAGCAATAAACTAGTTTATTCCCCTCATGATTATGGCCCGACGGTGTTTGAACAGCCCTGGTTCCATAGTGGATATGATTATGATTCGTTGATGGAAGAGTGTTGGGAGGACAACTGGTTTTATATCTATGAGGAGGAGATTGCGCCGCTTCTCATAGGAGAGTGGGGTGGATTTATGCGGGAGCCAAACCTTACATGGATGACCCATCTTAGGACACTCATTAAGAACTATCATCTGAATTATACCTTCTGGTGCTTTAATGCGAATTCGGGAGATACCGGTGGTTTGGTATTGGATGATTTTACCACCTGGGATGAGGAAAAATATGCTTTTGTAAAAGAAGTACTTTGGCAACAGAATGGAAAATTCGTAGGCCTTGATCACGAGGTGCCCTTAGGCGTAAACGGAATCACATTATCGGATGCTTATGTAGAGAACTGGTAAGAAATATGGCAGAGGTTATTTTAGCAAAGACGGCAGGCTTTTGTTTTGGAGTGAAGCGTGCTGTGGATGAAGTATACAAGGAAATAGAAAGCGGCAAGAAAATCTACACGTATGGCCCAATTATTCACAATGATGAGGTGGTGAAAGATTTAGAGGCGAAAGGTGTTACGACGATTCGTGATGATGCAATGCTTCAGAATCTTTCCGAAGAAGATGTGGTGATCATCCGATCTCATGGAATTACAAGAGAGACAATGACGACACTGGAGGCTACCGGAGCAACCCTGGTGGATATGACCTGTCCCTTTGTGAAACGAATTCACAATCTGGTCTCCGAGCATAGGGATGACTATAATATCGTGATTGTTGGGGACCCCGTACACCCGGAGGTGGTAGCAATAAAAAGTTACGGTGATGCTACTACCAAAGTGATCTCCGATGCGGAGGCAGCAGTGTCCTATGTGCCGGAAAAAGAGGGGGGCGTGTTTATCGTTTCTCAAACCACATTTAATCTAAATAAATTTCGAGAAATTGTTGAAATTTTTGAAAAAAAAGGTTATTATAGTAACGTTGTGAATACTATCTGTGACGCAACCAGAAAGAGGCAGGAGGAAGCGAAAGCGGTTGCTTCTGGTGTCGATGTGATGGTTGTGATAGGTGATTTGAAGAGTTCCAACAGTCGTAAGCTTTACGAGATTTGTAAAGAAGTATGTGCGCAAACCTACTTCGTTCAGACTCTAGAAGACTTCGAACGCAGTGGGGGGGATCTTCAACGTACTTCTTCGTGTATGCCAAGCATAACAGTAGGTATTACAGCGGGGGCTTCCACCCCGAATAATATTATAGAGGAGGTTCAAAAATATGTCCGAAATGACTTTTGAACAAATGCTGGAAGATTCTTTTAAAAACATTCATACAGGAGAAGTGCTCGATGGTACTGTTATCGCAGTTACAGCTGACGAAATTGCTGTAAGCATTGGATATAAGTCCGACGGTATCGTTACCAAGCGTGAGTATAGCAATGATGCATCCATCGATTTAACCGCTGCTGTAAAGCCTGGTGATACTCTCACCGTTAAGGTTCTTAAGATGAATGATGGTGATGGTCAGGTAGTGCTTTCTCACAAGAGAGTTATTGTTGAGAAGGTTAGCCAGGTTCTTGAAGATGCATTCAACAACCAGACTGTTCTTACTGCAACCGTAAGCGAAGTAGTTAAGGGTGGTATCAAGGTTATCGTTGATGAAGTTCCTGTATTCATTCCTGCATCCCTTGCAACCGATGGTTCTACTAAGGAAATCGCTGGTATGGCAGGTACAGAGGTACAGTTCCTTCTTACCGAGTACAATCCTAAGAAGCGTCGTTACATTGGTGACTGCCGTAGCCTTCTTTCTGCAAAGCGTGCAGAGAAGCGTGCAGAAGTTCTTTCCACCATCAAGGAAGGCGATATCATTGATGGTACTGTAAAGAATGTTACCGCTTTTGGTGCTTTCGTAGATATCGGAGGTATTGATGGTCTTCTTCACATCTCTGAGATGAGCTGGGGACGTATCGACAATCCTTCTTCTCTTTACAGAAAGGGAGATGCAGTTAAGGTATTCGTTAAGGAAATCAAGGGCGAGAAGATTGCTCTTTCCGTTAAGTTTGATGACCGCAATCCTTGGGCTGATGCTGAGAGCAAGTATGCAGTAGGCAACATCGTTAAGGGTCAGGTTGCTCGTATGACTGACTTTGGTGCATTCGTATCCTTAGAGGATGGTGTTGATGCACTCCTTCATGTATCTCAGATTTCTAAGGCACACATCGAAAAGCCTGCAGATGTATTAAAGGTTGGCGATGAAGTAGAAGCTAGAATTATGGATGTTGATTTTGAAAACCACAAAATCAGCTTAAGCGTTCGTGATCTTCTTGCTGATGAAGAGCCTGCTGAGACCACTGAAGAAGCATAAATAAAATTTGTTTTTTGAAGTCCCCTGTCTGTGTGATAGGGGACTTTTTTTATGGCATATTATGTTAATTCGTTGTAAAATAATAGAGATATAAAAATACGAAAGAATATCATCTACGGTTGTAAAAAGGATGATGTTTCGGACAAGGAGTAGGGTTATGGACAACGATTACGAAGGATTTATTAAAAAGATTTACAAACTGACAGGTATTGATTTAGCACAGTACAAAGAGAAGCAGATGCGTCGTCGTATCGACACGCTGATTATGAAAAAGAAGGCAGGGGGATATGAGGGATTTGTATCACTGATTTCCAAAGATAAGGAAGCCTATGATGAATTTGTTAGCTACCTGACCATCAATGTATCTGAGTTTTATCGTAATCCGGAACAGTGGGAGTATATGGATAAAACGGTAATTCCTAACTTAATCAGTAAGTTTGGAAAGAATCTGAAAATTTGGTCTGCAGCATGCTCAACAGGAGACGAACCGTATTCTCTTGTTATGGCACTTTCCAGACATATTCCCTTAAATCAGATTCGCATTGATGCAACAGATATTGATAAGGAAATTATCGCAAAGGCGAAGTTGGGCTTGTATAATGCCAAGTCTATTGCAGGTGTTCCGGATGATTTCAAGAAGAAATACTTTGATATGGTAGGTTCATCTTACAAAATTAAAGACGAGATTAAGAGCAGAGTAACCTTCCGTCAGCACAACCTTTTGACCACAGATTATCCTTCTGGATATCATATGATTGTTTGCCGCAATGTTCTGATTTATTTTACAGAAGAGGCAAAAGAGGAAGTGTATCGTAAGTTTAATAAATCATTAGTTCCTAGTGGTGCATTGTTTATTGGATCTACAGAGCAGATTGTAGATTATAAGTCGGCAGGTTATGTACGTACCAATTCCTTCTTCTATGAGAAGGCAAACTAAAGTAACGAAAAGAGGTTTTCTATGGCAAGATTTACATTTGCCGGTGGCATCCATCCCTATGATGGAAAGGATTTATCAAAAGATAAACCAATCAAAGAAGTAGACCCGGGAAAGACTTTGTATTTTCCGCTTAGTCAGCATATTGGAGCGCCTGCTACGCCCATTGTAGAAAAAGGACAGAGAGTATTGGTGGGCGAAAAGATTGCGGAAGCAGGTGGCTTTGTTTCCGCGCCGATTCATTCCTCTGTGTCTGGCACGGTGAAAGGCATTGAGGATCACAGAAATGCGACAGGAGATATGGTTCCTTGTATAGTCATTGAGAATGATGAGCAGTATGAAGAAGGGTTGCCATTACACCAGAAGTTATTTGAGGACATGACCAGAGAGGAAGTCATTGGTTATGTGAAGGAGGCTGGTATTATTGGTATGGGTGGAGCTGGATTTCCGACTCATGTGAAGCTTTCTCCCAAGGATCCATCTGCCATTGATTGTGTCATTGTGAACTGCGCAGAGTGTGAGCCTTATCTAACCAGTGACTATAGAAAAATGTTAGAGGAACCAGAAAAACTGGTGCGTGGTTTAGCGATTGAGTTATCACTCTTTCCTGGAGCGAATGGCTATCTTGCTATCGAAGATAATAAACCCGATTGTATCAGAGTCCTTCGGGAAAAGGCGAGAAAGTTTGACAATATTTTTGTGCGTCCATTAAAGACGAAGTTTCCACAGGGATCAGAAAGGCAGCTAATTTATGCTGTAACAGGACGCAGCATCAATTCTAAAAAGCTTCCCGCAGATGCAGGTTGTATTGTAAACAACGTAGATACGGTGATTGCAATTCATAATGCAGTAGATGTAGGAAAACCTTTGTATGAGCGTATTGTTACTGTCACTGGAGATGCAATCGCAAACCCGCAGAACTTTAAGGTTCGTACAGGAACACTGTATAGTACGTTAGTAGAGGCTGCAGGTGGATTTAAATCGGAGCCAGAGAAAATCATTAGTGGCGGTCCTATGATGGGATTTGCTATGTTTGATATTGAAGTTCCGGTAGCCAAAAGTTCTTCAGCGCTGCTTTGTATGACTAAGGATGAGGTTGCAGCCAACAGTCCTTCCCCATGTATCAATTGTGGAAGATGTACGGAAGTATGTCCGTCCAGATTGGTTCCGGCAAAACTAGCTGATGTTGCAGAACGTTTTGATGAAGAAAGTTTTCTTGCAAATTATGGCCTGGAATGCGTAGAATGCGGTTCTTGTAGTTATGTCTGTCCGGCAAAGAAACAGTTGGCACAGGCGATTAAAACAATGCGTAAGACAGCCCTTGCGAATGCGCGCAAGAGAGCACAGAAATAAATTAAAAGGTGAAAACTATGCATGTTTCTTCAACGCCCCATGTGCGGGCAAAATCCAGTACGACACAAATCATGCTGACGGTTATTATAGCGCTTCTTCCGGCAGCTGTATTTGGTGTACATAATTTTGGCATCAGAGCCTTGTGGCATATTTTGATTACGGTATCGACCTGTATTCTTTCAGAATTGGTGTTTGATTTAATTACCAAGAGAAAAGTATTAATCACTGACTTTTCCGCCGTGGTAACAGGGCTTTTGCTTGCAATGAACCTTCCTGTGGCAGCACCGTTGTGGATTGGTTTCATAGGCGGCTTCTTTGCCATCATCGTTGTAAAGATGCTTTTTGGCGGATTGGGGCAGAACTTTATGAATCCTGCTTTGGGAGCTAGATGCTTTTTGCTGATTTCCTTCCCTAAATTTATGACGAATTTTACCTATGACGGGGTTTCCTCAGCAACACCCTTAGCTGTTTTAAAAAGTGGTGGGAATGTTGAACTAAAAGATATGATTTTTGGAAATACGGGTGGAACCATCGGTGAAACCAGTATGCTGTTTTTAGTGCTTGGTGGCTGCATTATGATTATGGCTGGTGTCATTGATATGTATGTAACAGCAAGCTACATTCTTTCCTTTATTGTGTTCCTCATTCTTTGCGGTGGAAAAGGATTTGATCCATACTATATTGCTTGCCAGTTAGCTGGTGGCGGATTAATGCTTGGCGCATTCTTTATGGCAACGGATTATGCAACTAGACCTGTAACGAAAAAGGGACAAGTTATTTACGGTATTTTCATCGGTATTATGACGGGTGTATTCAGAATCTTTGGACCTTCTGCAGAAGGCGTCTCCTATGCCATTATACTAGGCAACTTAGTAACGCCTCTTATTGAGAAGATTACCATGCCTAAGCCATTTGGCTATGAAAAACCTGTGAAAGAAAAGAAGGGGGGCAAAGCATGAAAAATATAGTTAAAGATGCTCTCATTCTGTTTTTGATTACTGCTCTTGCTGGTGTTTTATTGGCGGTTGTAAATGAAATTACAAAGGAACCAATTGCGGCGCAGCAGTTAGCTGCAAAGGAGGAAGCCTGCAGGGCGGTGTTTGCAGATCAGGAATACTCTTTCGAATTGCTTGCCTTTGGCGAGGAGGCTACCGCTGAGGAAACAGCATGGGAAGAAACTTATGGCAAGAATAACAAAATTAAAGAAGTGTATTCTGTAACAGACACAGAAGGAAATCATAGCGGCTATGTTATTACCGTAACAAATAATGAAGGTTACGGTGGAGATATTACATTTTCTATGGGTATTACCAATGATAGAGTTTTAAATGGAATCTCTATTTTAGAAACTTCTGAGACTGTCGGTCTGGGATTAGAAGCAGAAAAAGTGCTTGCACCCCAGTTCGCAGGGAAGCAGGTGGAAATGTTTACTTACACAAAGACGGGTAAGTTAAATGATTCTGAAGTGGATGCTATCAGTTCTGCAACGATTTCCACCAATGCCTATGTAAATGGTGTAAATGCAGGACTAGCATATTTTGATGTATTAGTAGAGATGGGAGGTGCAGAGAATGAGTAAGAGAGTAAAAGACCCTGACCGCCTGACTCCCGGTAAGGTATTTATCAATGGGTTAGTGAAAGAGAACCCGACTTTTGTTCTGATGCTGGGTATGTGTCCGACACTAGCCGTAACCAGCTCTGCCATAAATGGACTTGGTATGGGACTTACCACAACGGTAGTCCTTACCATGAGTAATATTTTGATTTCGGCACTTCGAAAAGTGATTCCAGATAAGGTTCGAATCCCTGCATTCATTGTAATTATTGCGTCTTTCGTTACTATTGTTGGACAGTTTTTGGAGGCATATTTACCTGCTCTTAATGATGCTCTCGGAATGTTTATTCCCCTCATTGTAGTAAACTGTATTATCCTAGGAAGAGCGGAGGCATTCGCATCTAAGAATAATGTGCTTTTGTCTGCTTTTGATGGACTTGGTATGGGACTGGGATTCTCGGTGGCTTTGACTATGATTGGTTTGGTCAGAGAAATGATTGGTGCCCATAAGGTTTTTGGATTTACCTTCGTAGAGCTTATGGAGAAGATGCATCTTCCTCAGGGCTGTATTGATTTCATGGGAAATCAGACACCTATCGCCATCTTTGTAATGGCACCGGGAGCATTCTTTGTTCTGGCTACCTTGGTTGCAATATTAAACCATAATAAGGAGAAGAAGCGTCTTCGTGGGGAGGCAGTGAAGGAGTTTGCAGGTTGTGGACATGATTGTTTGAATTGCCACGATTCTTCCTGCAGTTTTTATGATCCTAATGGAAGCGATGAGGCTGTTGGATTAAAAGGCAAAAAGAAGAAAAAGAAGAAGGACAGCGATGATTTGGAGAAAGTGGAAATTGAAATGGTTTCTGTTTCCGAAAATGTGACGGGTGATTCTTCTGACGCAGGGGAAAATGCTACAAAAGAACCTGTAGAGGAGAAGGAAGGAGGGCAGGAAGCATGATGAAAGAGCTATTGCTGTTAGCACTGGGATCTGCCCTGGTTAGCAATGTAGTATTGAGCCAGTTTTATGGATTATGTCCATTTCTTGGCGTAAGTAAGCAGCTGAAAACGGCTTCTGGTATGGGATTGGCAGTTATCTTTGTCATTACACTGGCCAGCCTAGTATCCTCTGTTATTTATACTTACCTGCTTGACAGGCTGGGTATTGGATATCTGAAAACCATAGTGTTCATTTTGGTAATTGCAGCTTTGGTACAGTTTGTAGAAATGTTTTTGAAAAAGAAGGTGCCTGCGTTATATGCGTCCTTAGGTGTATTCCTTCCTTTGATTACGACAAACTGTGCAGTTCTTGGTACTGCACTTACCAATGTGCAGAGGGAATACAACGTACTTTTTGCGGTTGTTAATGGTTTTGCCACGGCAGCTGGTTTTGCATTATCCATTTGCATACTGGCGGGTATTCGTGAGAAGACAGCGCATAATGATATTCCTAAGGCATTTCAGGGAATGCCCATTACGTTAGTTACAGCAGGCCTTATGGCAATTGCATTTTGCGGATTTTCAGGACTTTTGTAAGGATAAGACGGAGAATAGATATGGATTTTTCAGCAATATTAACCGCCGTTTTGGTAATTGGTGTTCTAGGACTTATCATTGGTTTGTTCCTTGGCACGGCGGCACTTAAATTAAAAGTAGAAACGGATCCAAAGGAAGAAGCAGTACTTGCAGCACTACCGGGGAATAACTGTGGTGGTTGTGGTTATGCAGGCTGTTCAAATCTCGCTGCAGCCATTGCAAAGGGGGAAGCTCCTGTGAATGGCTGTCCAGTAGGTGGTGAAGCTGTAGGAAAGAAGGTAGCCGAAATTATGGGCGTGGAGGCTGGTACCTCGACCCGCATGGTTGCTTATGTAAAATGTAATGGTGACTGCGATAAGGCAGAGACAGATTACGAATATTCCGGTTTGGAAGATTGTCGTATGGCAGTGATTGCACCTGGTAAGGGACCTAAGAAGTGTAGCTATGGATGTCTTGGCTATGGTTCCTGCGTAAAGGAATGTCCCTTTGATGCTATTTCTGTGGTCAAAGGCATCGCCTATGTAAACAAAGAAAAATGTAAAGCTTGTGGTAAATGTGTGGCTGTATGCCCTAATCACCTGATTGAACTGATACCTTATGAGGCGGAAAAAGTGGTGGCTTGCGCTTCCCATGATAAGGGACCAGTTGTTATGAAGGCATGCAAGGGTGGCTGTATTGGTTGCGGACTGTGCAATAAGACCTGTGAACATGATGCCGTCCATGTGGAGAATTTCCTGGCGAAGATTGATTATGAAAAATGTACCGGATGTGGTGCATGTCAGGAGAAATGTCCGAAGAAATGTATCTTCAATCACTAATAAGAAAAGGCGCCACTTGGCGCCTTTTTTCGTGCGGATTGATTTTACTCGGGAAAACCACTGGTGAAGGAAAGTTGGTAAGCATCATTAATGAAACAGCCTTCATAGCCATCGATTTGCTCTAAAAGCATGCGGCCTTTTTCTTCTCCAAGAAGGAAACAGACAGTGGATAAAAGATCACATTCCAGGCCATCGGGTCCAAGAATGGAGACACTGTACAAGTGGTTTTGTAGAGGATATCCGGTTCGCCCATCTAGGAGATGATGCTGTAATATATCATCTTCGTAGAAATACCGTTCATAGACACCACTGGTAACGAGGTTGGTATTGCTGACCCGTAGACTCTGGAGGACTTCCCCGTCAGAAAATGGTTTCTCGATGCCGAGGACGAAAGGGGTTCCATCTGGCTTGGAACCTAGAAGACAAATATTGCCGCCAAGGTTAATGAGAGCAGAAGAGATTCCCTGCTCCCGAAGATAGGATTTAATTTTGTCGGCGATATACCCCTTTGCAAGCGCGCCTACATCGACAGAAGCTAGGGGATCAGTAAGCGTAACGATATTATTTTCTACGTGCAGATTCTTATAACATACATGCGACAATGCATCGGAGATGATATTTGCATCAGGAACACTGCCGCTTTCGTGAAAATTCCAAAGACTGGAAACGGGGTGAATCGTGATATCGAAGATGCCATCCGTTAGTTCGCTGTAGTATAGGCCTTTTGTAAGGAGGGCGGCGGTTTCTTCTGATACAGAAACAGGACTTCCGCCAGCGTGATTGATATTCCATATATCGCTGCCCTCCACAGTAGGGGAAAATAGTGATTCGTAGTAGGAACAGAGTTCCTGGATGCCATTTAGGGTTTCTGCAGAGCATTCATCGTATACAGTAGTAACCACAAAGGTATCAAAAAAGAAACCACTGGTGGAAGAGGGAGAAACTGCTTTCTGACATCCAGTCAGAAAGCACAGGAAACATATTGTAATGGATATAAGGATTACGCGTTTTTTCATAAAAAAATAATATCCTAAAATATGTAAATTGGCAAAGAAATTGTGGGCGGAATCATGATATAATACAAGATGTTGTATAAATAAGAGGGATGATACGATGCGTCTAGAAGATGATTTCGATGATGAATATGATTCGTTTAAGAAAAAGGGGATGAGACCGTCTGGCAGTGGTATGAAAATGGCGGGACTTATTTCTGTGTTTGCTATTGTTGGGATTCTTATACTAGTTGTTGCGGCAAATGGAAAAAGCGGCAAAAAAGAGAAACCAAAGGAGCCAGAAAGTACGGTGCTTACTGCGTCTGAACAGGCTGCGCTAGAACAGGCAGCTCTTGAGAAGAGCGTGGATGAATTAATTAGCGGAAGTACACTTCGAGCAGAAGATTTGGATATTTGGGATACGCCAGAGAAACCTTCTGCGAATGAACCCCAGAATAAGGAAGAAGAACAGGAAAAGAATGAAGATAGTTGTGCTGTGGAAGAGGAACTTCCTCCGGATCAGGATGGAAAGCATACGCTATTAATTCACGCAGATGGTTCTGAGGAGTGGGTAGAGATTAATCCAGGAATCAAGAAGAATGACTATGCACAGACCGGATTTGTTCTGAAGAATGGTTACCTTAGCTATTATGAGAATAATACAAAGATATCGACGTTAGGTGTTGATATCAGTAAGACCCAGGACTATGTAGACTTTGTGGAATTAAAAAGAGCTGGCGTGGATTATGTCATGATTTCTTTGGGGGGCAGAGGTTATGCTTCCGGAGAACTTTACGTTGATGAGTATTTTGCAGACAATATGCGCAGAGCTTTGGATGCAGGGTTAGATGTAGGAGTATATTTCTTTTCAACTGCCATTAGTCAGGATGAAGCGATAGAAGAGGCACATTTTGTTTCGGAAAACCTGGTACCCTATGAGATTACCTATCCTGTTGCTTACTATACAGAAGCGGTAAGCCGTCAGGAAACGAGAAGCGATGGCCTTGATAAAATGTCTCGCACATTTATTGCCCAGACATTTATGAATACGCTAGAGCAGATGGGGTATTATACAGTACTGTATGGTTCCAAGGAGTGGTTAATTAAGAAATATAGTTTAGGCTCTTTCCAATCAACAGATATGTGGTTATCCCAGGAAGGAAATCTTCCAGATTATCCCTATGAGTTTGTGATGTGGAGGTATTCGAAAACGGGCAATGTTCCCGGGATTGCCGGGCCAGCCAATATGAATATCTGCTTTATTGACTATTCGAAGAAATAGATGCAGGAGATAGAGCAAGTATTTTTTCGGGAAGGTTGATGGAAGCATAAATATTAGCATATTCGCTAGGGCGTATTCCACTAAGATAATTGGTGGGATACGCCTTTTTGAATCCCTTTGCCTTCAAGGTATCGACGGCTTTGTTATAAGCAATAGCAGCCTCTTCTTCTGTGCCAAAGGTTCCAATGAGATAATTTCCCCTTACGAGGATGCGGGACTTATAGCGAGTGACTCCATTTTGGGTGACTGCCAGCACTCCATGATAGGAGGAGAGAATTTCTAAATTGCCACTTCGAAAATCTAGTATATCTCCATTCTTAAAACGAAAATCTTTTCCGGAAATTCCATAGGATTTGATACCGTATCGTTTTAATACCGATAGCTGGCTTCCATAATCGGCGACATAGAGATGACCACCGCGCTGACTGATTTTGTGTGAGATATAGTAAAATAACTCGTCACTATCAAATTTTAGAATTTTTGATGGGGACAGATAGTAGTAAAACATTTTTGGACGAACATAGATGGGGTTGGCAATATAAAATCCATTGTCACGAAAGTTAATTAGACATACCCATTTTTCGAAAGGAAGGGCAGCAGTCAATGAATAATCAATAATGGCAGTGGAAGAGGATAGTAGGAATATGCCCTCCTTGTAAGCAAGGGCAGCATCCTCAGCTGCGTGGAAACTTCCCAGACTAATGTGTTTTCCACGAAAAGTAAGGGAGGCACGAAAATAGGCTGTACCATCTTTTTTTGTTGCCGGAAATACACCGAGTAAATTGCTTTGCGTTGTCATAAACAAATCCCTTTCCTGCCTGTTATTGTACAATTCTTTTCGAGAAAAAAGCAAAGATGGTATACTTATAGGAAATGTGGCAGAAATTCCCGAACATTTATAGGAGAATTAAGATTATGAAAAAAAGATGGATTGGAATGATGGGGATTTTGGCAGTAACCCTTACGGGATGCAGCCTTCCCTTTGGACAGAAAAATAATGTGACAGAGGAAACTGAGAGCCCTAATGTACGAGAGGTTGTAGAAGATGAAGAAGAGAACGTGGAAGAGACCGTTCCTACGGAAGAGGAGAATCAGTCAAAACCAGAGGAAGTAGCACCGGACGAAAAGCAGCCAGAAGAAGGCCAGCCTGATAGAGAAACAGAAGAGGTAGATGACACACTGGATGTGGAAATGCAGGAGGATCCTGATCCGTCTGATGGGACTGAGGAAGGAAGCGATGGTGCTGCCGTGCTGCCAGATTTAAGTTATGAAGACTTAGTTGGGGTATTTATGATGGTAACAGCAGAAGTTGATGATGGATTTGTGACCACCAGTTATCGCAGCGAGGATGGTATTTTGTCTAATATTATCTTTTATGAGGATGGTACAGCGGATTATACGTATTTGTCTTACGACGAAGAATTTAGCGAGTTTGGCCTTTCAGTAGTGGTAAAAGAAGGTGCTGCCGGTTTAGAAGGAACGTTAAAGGAAGATATTGCAGCAGAAACATGGACCTTTACCTATGATGGTGAAACCTTAACTTTCTTAAAAGAAACAAAGGTAAATGCAAGCAATACGACGAAGAATATCATGGTATTTGAGAAGACGGATTTAGGAACACTGTAGTTCGGAAGTGTGTCATGGAACGGAAGTATTTGTGCATTGACTTAAAATCTTTCTTTGCGTCGGTTGAATGCGTGGAACGAGGTCTGGATCCCATGCAAACAAGGCTCGTGGTGGCAGATCCAGAGCGAAGTGAAAAGACGATTTGTCTAGCCATTACACCGGCACTGAAGAAACTGGGGATTCCAAATCGGTGCAGGGTATTTGAAATACCAGCGAATGTCGACTATATTATGGCACCGCCCCGTATGCAGAAATATATTGATTACTCTGCAAAAATCTATGGGATTTATTTGAAGTATGTGGGAAAGGACGATATACATCCTTATTCCATCGATGAGTGCTTTTTGGACGTTACCAGATACCTGCAGCTTTTCCATCTTACGGCAAGGGAACTGGCGAAAAAGATTATTGCAGATATTTACGATACCCTTGGTCTTGTTGCTACCTGTGGGATTGGAACCAATTTATATCTCACCAAGATTGCTCTAGACATTTCGGCAAAGCACGCCAAGGATTTTATGGGGGAACTGGATGAGAATTCGTATAAAGAAACGTTGTGGGACCACAGACCGCTAACAGATTTTTGGAGAATTGGCCCCGGAATTGCAAGGCGGCTTGCCAGAATGGGGATATTCACGCAGCGAGATATTGCAAATACGCCGGAAGATGTGCTTTATAAGGCATTTGGGATAGAAGCAGAGCTACTTATTGATCATGCCTGGGGAAAAGAACCTTGTACAATTTATGATATTAAACATGTAAGTGCAAAGACCCATTCCATTTCTAGAGGGCAGGTACTTCCCAGAGATTATAGTCATGAGGAATGCCGGCTGATTGTGAAAGAGATGACGGACCTCATTTGCCTGGAAATGGTTCGGGAAAAGGTAGTTACGGATTCTATAACGCTATGGTTAGGGTATTCTAATGGAACCGGGATGGAAGGTGACGCAGGAACAGCAGCATTAGATACCCCTGTCAGTGCCAGTGTTTTATGGATTCCGGCCATGGAGGAACTTTATGAGGCCATTGCTGATCCAGATCTTCCCATCAGACGTGTGACAGTATCTTGCAATGATGTGAAGCCGGAAGGCTGTCATCAGCTTTCCTTTTTTGCGGATGAAGAACGTCTCGAAAAGGATCGGAAGATGCAGGAAGCCGTAATAGGCGTGCAGGGGAAGTTCGGACGAAATGCAGTTATTAAAGGCATGAACATGTATGCAGCCGGTACTACAGTAGAACGAAATGAGCAGATTGGCGGTCACAAGGACGGCGCAGTGAGAGGCAGTCATATTCGGCGAGTGACAGAGAAAACAAAAGCAGATGATTAGAAAAGGCATTTTTACGGTACAATCCGTGCAGAATGCCTTTTTTGTTTGAATTATAAGAATGAAAAGAATATAATAAACGGTGAGTGCGTCTATCTTTAAGGACGCAAAAAGGGGTTACGAAAGGAGACGTCCATGTCTTACATTGATATTATTAAGGATAAGGCCAGAGCCGATAAGAAAACCATTGTTTTGCCGGAAACGACAGATAAAAGAACGCTGATTGCAGCCGCACACATTATTGAAGAAGGCATTGCAAATGTAATCATGGTAGGTCATGAAGAAAAGATACGTGATGGTGCTGGATGGCTGGAAATTGATCTTGATAAGGTTGTAGTGGTTGATCCAGAAACAACAGATAAACTGGATGAGTATATTGAACTTCTTTATGAGACTAGAAAAAGCAAGGGAATGACTCCGGAAAAGGCCAGAGCTACGTTGTTAAGTGATTATCTTACCTTCGGTGTAGTGATGGTAAAGGCGGGAGACGCAGATGGTATGGTTGCGGGATGCTGCCATGCAACAGCAGATGTACTTAGACCTTCTTTACAGATTCTGCGTACAGCGCCAGGAACCAAGCTTGTCAGCGGATTCTTTATCATTGATGTGCCCAACTGTGAGTATGGAGAGAATGGAACTTTCTTATTCTCTGACTGTGGATTAAACCAGGATCCAAACCCTGAAGAGCTAGCAGCAATCGCAGATTCTTCAGCAAAAAGCTATAGAGATTTGGTAGGAGGACAGCCGGTGATTGCACTTCTTTCCCATTCAACAAAGGGAAGTGCAAAGCATCCTTTAGTGGATAAGGTCATTGAGGCAACCAGAATCGCACACGAGCAGTATCCGGATTTATGTTTAGATGGAGAATTGCAGACAGATGCTGCGATTGTTCCCAAGGTGGCAAAGACCAAGGCACCGGATTCAGAGGTTGCCGGAAAAGCCAATGTTCTGGTATTCCCGAACCTGGACTGTGGAAACATTGCCTATAAGTTGGTTGAAAGACTAGCCAAGGCAGATGCTTATGGTCCGATGTTGCAGGGAATTGCAAGACCAGTAAACGACCTTTCCAGAGGTTGTTCTTGGGAAGACATTGTTGGTGTTGTAGCGCTTACGGCGGTACAGGCCCAGTGTATTGAAGAGTAAAGTACCATGCCGTAAGGGATGGATTTATAACAAAGAATCTGCTACTTAAGATTCGGAGAGGGAGATTATGAAAAATAAACTGAGAAAACAATTACTTGGTGGTGTAGCACTTGGTGTGGCAGCGTCTGTTGCGATGCCCGCAATTTTTACCTCCGCAGCTGTGAATGGAAAACTGACGGACAGAGTAGATCATACAGATATGATGTTTGATGAACTGACTTATCAGGTTATGGATGAGGCTGATTTTGATGCCATAGTTGTTGACTTAGCTGATATCGTTGAGCAGGATGGACAGGAAGATGCCGTACTTGATGTCATTGTTGGCATGGAAGACTACTGGAACGAAGTTGTTGGATACTATACGCTTTGCAACGTCTATGATTCCTTATATGTTGATAATGAAAGCTACGATGAAGACATCAAGGCATTTGATGAATTAACCACCAACGTTGGGGATAAGATACAGATTAATTATCAAATCATAGCATTATCTCAGTATAGTGATGTTTTACATGATCGTATTGATGATGAGGATGACTGGCAGGAGATTTTAGATTATGAGCCATTAACCGATGAACAGAAGGAACTTTCCAAAAAGGAAACCGAGCTGAATCTGGAATTTGATGAACTTTATAATGCTGAATATGATACTGTCATTGATGGAACCTCCTATACTACAGAGACTATAATGGATGGTTTTTATAGCGGTGCTTTAGACAGAGATCAGGTACTGCAGGGACTTGCAGATATCATTGCCGCAAGAAATGAAGCACTTGGAAATCTGTATGTTGAATTGGTTCATATCAGAAACCAGATTGCAGATAGTTATGGCTATGATAATTATGCTGACTATCGATATGAGAAAGCCTATGATAGAGATTATTCTCCTGCTGATTTAAAGGCATTTAGAGAGAGCGTAAAGACTTATATTATTCCCACTTATGACGAACTCTATTCCTATGTAATTGAAGACAATTATGATGCGTTCCAGGATGCAATTTCTACTGAGATGGACGAAGCGACCTGTCTTGCTAATATGGAAGCACATTTAGGCGATATTTCTGAAGACTTATTTGTTTCCTTCAATTACATGGTAGATCACCATATGTATGATATCTCCGTTGATGATAATAAGGCACCTGGTGGATATACGACTGCCATTAACTATTATAATGCACCCTTCCTTTTCAACTGTGCAGATGGAACGACATCTGATATGAGAACATTAATCCATGAGTTTGGTCACTACAACGAAGCTTATTATGCTTCTGAGGATGAGTGGTATTATGGTGGAACGAATTTAGATCTCGCAGAAATTCATTCCCAGGGTATGGAGCTTCTCTTTAATGAGTATGCAGAAGATATCTATGGCGATAATGCAGATATCTTACGTGCTTATGGTGCAATGGAAAATACCTATGTCATGATTCAGGGATGTAAGGAAGATGCATTCCAGTATGCTGTATATTCACTGGATGATTCCGAAGTAACCTTGGATCGTATCAATGAATTGTATTACGATGCTTGTGAAGAGTATGGCGGTGCAGATAACTATGACTCTGTTTTCCTTGGTTCAATGGGATACTTACCTTCCGGACAGGTTATGGAGTGGGTTGAGATTCCTCATTCCTTTAATAGTCCCATGTATTACATCAGCTATGCAGTATCCCAGGCCGCTGTAGAAGAACTTCGTAATGTTATTATGGAAGACCGCGAAGAGGGTATCGAACTTTATCTGGATTTAGTAAATGCTGGATTTGATATGGACTTTAAGGAAACACTTGCTGCCTATGGTATCAATGATCCTTTAGAGAATCCTGATTGCGAGACTTATGCAGAAAACATTCTTGTATTTGCCGGATTAAAAGAAGCAAGCGACGATGATGATCTTCCGGAAGAGGATGGTGAGAATTGTCCTACCTGTGGACGAGCTTATGATGAAGAACCACAGGTTATAGAAGTAGAAAAAGAAGTTGAAAAGATTGTTGAAGTAGAAAAGAAGCTTACCTTTGGCGAATCCATTAAGGCACTTCCTAAGTCCGCATTTGGTATTACCGTTATGGGTGTTGTTGGCGGATTGTTTATCGCTGTAGTGGTATTGACGGTTCTGTTAATTCTGAGTGCAAAGAAAAACAAGGGACCCAAGACTCCTAAGGAGCCGAAAGCACCTAAGGCACCTAAAAATGGGGCAGTAGGAACTAACAACGTGCAGCAGCCGACCTTTACACCTGTACAGAATCAGAATCTTGCGAACCAGCCGACCTTTGCTGGAAATACAGGAAATAATCCTTTGGCAACCGCTAGTCAGGAAATTGGAAAGACTGTCGCAGTAATGCCCGGAGCAGCTGTGGCAAATCTGAATAATGAATCCTCCCGTTTTGCACCTGCTGAGGAGACAAAGGAAGAAGCGCAGAATGCAGCAGAAATTGAAAAGACAGTTGCTTTGTATGCACCAAAGGCTGAGGAAGAACAGATTGTGGAAACTACCGAGGTAAAGCCGGTAGATACTAATGAGGATGTCAATGAAGCAGTGGCAGAAGTAGTTAGCGGCGAAGCTACTGTAGAAGAATCAAAAGAAGAACAGCCTGTAGAAGAAGTACAGGAAGAAAGTAAGAACGAAGATACAGAAGAAAAGGCAGAAGAGGTTGCTGAGGTGAAGATTACACCAATCGCACCAGTAAATTCTGGTCAGCCTATGATGCAGCCAGTAAATCCTATGCAGGGTGCATCCGTGCAGCCTATGAATCCTATGGGAATGCCCATGAACGGACAGGCTCCTATGATGCAGCAGCCTATGAGCCCTGTACAGCCCATGAATCCTATGGGAATGCCTATGAATGGACAAGCGCCTATGAATGGACAGGCACCTATGATGAGCGCACAGGCACCTATGCAGGGCGGCGCAGGATTCTGTACAGGATGTGGCTCACCGCTTCGTCCCGGAATGATTTTCTGTGAGAATTGTGGTACAAAGGTACAGTAAAAAAAGAGAGGCCGCCCTTCTGGGGCGGCTTCGAAAAAATAATTGTGAGTAAAAACAAGGAGTATTAGTACGATGACTTTATTTGAAGAACTGAAAGAGAGAGGTCTTCTTGCCCAGCTTACCAACGAAGAAGAAATCAAGAATATGATTAATGAGGGTAAGGCAACTTTCTATATTGGTTTTGACCCTACTGCAGACAGTCTTCATGTAGGACACTTTATGGCGCTTTGCTTAATGAAGAGACTGCAGATGGCAGGAAATAAACCTATCGCTCTTCTAGGTGGCGGTACCGGTATGATTGGTGATCCTTCCGGTAAGAGTGATATGAGAAAGATGCTGACCAAAGAGGATATCCAGCATAATATTGATTGTTTTAAGAAGCAGATGAGCCGTTTTATCGATTTCTCTGATGGTAAGGCACTGATGGTTAATAATGCAGATTGGCTTCTTGACCTTAACTATGTTGAACTATTAAGAGAAGTGGGAGCATGTTTTTCTGTAAATAATATGCTTCGTGCAGAATGCTATAAGCAGCGTATGGAGAAGGGGCTTTCCTTCCTTGAATTTAACTACATGATTATGCAGAGCTATGATTTCTACAAGCTTTTCCAGGAATATGGTTGCAATATGCAGTTTGGTGGTGATGATCAGTGGTCTAATATGCTTGGCGGTACGGAACTTATTCGTAGAAAGCTGGGAAAAGATGCGCATGCTATGACCATTACGCTTCTTCTTAACTCTGAGGGTAAGAAGATGGGTAAGACGGAAAAGGGTGCTGTATGGCTGGATCCTGAAAAGACTAGTCCTTATGAATTCTATCAGTACTGGAGAAATGTTGCTGATGCTGATGTTATGAAGTGTATCAAGATGCTTACCTTCTTGCCGATGGAAGAAATACGTTCCATGGATACCTGGGAAGGTGCACAGCTAAACGAAGCAAAGGATATACTTGCCTATGAGCTTACCAGTCTTGTACATGGCAAAGAGGAGGCAGAGAAAGCAAGAGAAGCATCCAGAGCACTGTTCGGCGGCGGTGGAAATAATGCCAATATTCCTACGACAGAACTTACAGAAGCAGATTTAGAAGATGGTGCCATTAACATCATGAATCTTCTTGTAAAGGGTGGTCAGGCAACCTCAAAGAGTGATGCGAGAAGAAATGTTGAGCAGGGTGGCGTATCTGTAGATGATGTTAAGATTACAGACGTTGCAAAGGTGATTTCAAAGGAAGAACTTGCTACAGGAATTGTTGTAAAACGTGGTAAGAAGTCCTTTATGAAATATGTAATGTAATGCGTGTTAGACATAGCAGTGATATGAGGGAGGAAGTAGTATGAAGAAAAGAGCATTAGCACTGATTCTTGGTGTTATGATGGTAGCCAGTGTGACTGGATGTGGTAGAAAGAATCCGCCAGCTCCGGCACCCGCACCTGCACCTGTGACAACGACCCAGGTTGCTAATCCATATGTGTATTACAACACCTATGATGAGTTAGCAAGCGCTGCAGGATACTATCCGATGTATTTGGAAGTTGAAGGTTTTGGAAGTCCTACCTTCGCACTGGTAGATCAGTCCATGGTCGACATCAGTATTGTTGAAAGTGAAACACAGGAAGTTGTATATCGTACCACTCCGTTCTATATTTACGAAGGCAGTGAGTACACAATCACCGGTATTGATGGAGTTACATACTATACCTACGACTATGATGGATATACGATTTATTCCGGTACCTATTATGATTCCACCTATGGAACAACCTATATCTATTATTGGAATATGGATACCAATCATGGCGAAAGATGCTACTGTATAGAGATTACCGGAGAGGACGAGACTTTTGTTTCTTGGATTTCCGAGCAGGCGATTCTTCAGACAGAGACCATCAATTAATGATTTGACGCACTTCGCCGAAACTGCGGAGTGCGTTTTTTTGTGGCAAAAGGAATGGAAGCAGATAGAAGAAGTATTCATAAAAATGCACATATTGTAAAAAAGGTTCTTCCTGGCAGTATTGCAGAAGAGATGGAAATAGAACCTGGAGATGAGATTATTTCTATCAATGAGCAAATCATTGAGGATATTTTTGACTTCCAATTTCTTTGCATGGATGAGGAAATTACAGTTCTGGTTCGGAAACCTGATGGTGAGGAATGGGAACTGGATATTGAGAAAGAAGAGAATGAGGATCTGGGGGTGGAGTTTGAGAATGGTCTAATGGACGATTATCGCTCCTGTCATAATAAATGCATTTTTTGTTTCATCGATCAGAATCCTCCGGGGATGAGAGAAACTTTATATTTTAAGGATGATGATTCCAGATTGTCTTTTTTGCAGGGAAATTATATTACCCTGACGAACATGTCGGATCACGATATTGATAGAATGATTCATTATCATCTAGAACCAATTAATATTTCGTTTCACACCATGAATCCTGAACTTAGATGCAAAATGTTAAATAATCGTTTTGCGGGAGATGCCCTAAAGAAGGTGGATAAACTCTACGAAGCTGGGATAACAATGAATGGACAGATTGTATCCTGTCCTGGAATTAATGATGGGAAGGAACTGGAATATTCCTTAGAAAAATTATTGTCTTATGCGCCAGTATTACAGAGCGTTTCGGTGGTACCGGTAGGACTTACAAAGTATAGAGATGGTTTATATCCGTTAGAAAGTTACACGAAAGAAACGGCAGCAGAAGTCATTGACATTATTGAACGCTACCAGCAGAAAGCAATTGCAAAGGGCTACAATCATTTTGTGCATGCATCAGATGAGTGGTATATCGTTGCGGAAAGAGAATTCCCAGAAGAGGAACGCTATGATGGTTATTTGCAGCTTGCCAATGGTGTGGGGACGATGCGTTTGCTTATAGAAGAGTCAGTAAAAGCCATTGTTAAGGCAAAGAAAGAAGGTCTGCAGCCGTCTGGCGAAAAAGTCACATTTGTTACAGGTGTTCATTCTTACGATACGGTGAAAGAAATTCTGGATCAAATAAAGGAAGAGATTCCAGGAGCAAAGCCGCAGGTTTATAAGATTATGAATGAATTTTATGGGCACCATATTACGGTAACGGGATTGCTTACTGGTGGTGACTTATATGAACAGTTAAAGGAACAGTCACTGGGAGACAAATTGATTATTTCAGAGAATATGTTGCGTAGTGGAGAAGAAGTGTTCCTTGATGACATGACAGTCACGGAGCTGTCAGAAAAGCTAAATATCCCTATCCAGATTGTATCGGCAGAGGGAGAACAGCTAGTACTTACCGCCTTGGGGCTGGTGTAGAATTTCTTGAAAATTGAGTGGTTTTATACTACCATTTAAGGTAGATTTTATTGTATGGAGGTTGAAAAACCATGTTTTGTAAAAATTGTGGTAGCCAGAATGCAGATGGTGCAGCATTTTGCAAGAACTGTGGAACGAAAATATCGGTTCCTATGCCAACACCCGCACCGGCACAGGCACCTGTTACAACACCTGCGCCTACGCCCATGCAGCCTGCGTCTGCAAACAGTGAACGTACCGTAGGATTGATGTTCAATGTTCCCGGAACCAATAATAATGGAAATACAGATGGTGCAGTAGATCTTTTTGCTACTAGCAAAAAGCCTGCTGAGAGTAGTGAGAAAACCGTCGGTATTTTAAGCGGATTTGGTATGGCTCCTTCGCCAACACCTTCATCGCAGGCAGTGAATAATCCTTTTGCACCCCAGAATAATACAGCAGCAACCAGCGAAAAGACGGTTGGTATTATGAATGGTTTTGGTATGTCACCAGCACCAGCACCAGCACCGGTGCCTAAGCCTACCATTCCAGAGGCGACACCTGCTCCCAATATTTTTGTGCAGCCGCCTGTTAGGAGTAAAGATGATGGTGAAACCTTTAGTCCCTTTGGTTCTATTAATCAGAAGCATGATGACAAGGGAGAGACGGTTGCGGTTTTCAATAATACCGGTTTAGGTAGTAAGAAAGAGAAGGAAGAGGTTCCACTGCAAGGAGAAGTTGTAGCTAAGCCTTATCCTGATTCTAAGGTTGAGAATCCAGTGCATGAGTCGTTTGTAGGTAATTTGGGCAATGTGGGAGAGGTGTTAAAAGAAAAGGAACCTGCACCTAAGCCTGCAGATTTACCACCTGTTAGTAAACCAGCTGCGCCTGCAACTGATGCAGTACTAGATGAGAAGATTAAAAAGGCTGAGTCCAGTAAAAAGGCATTTCTCATTGCAATGATTGTGCTGATTGTCGGATTCCTTGGCTTTGGTGGATTTACCGTATGGAAACTGCTTGGGGGAAAGGATAAGAAACCTGAGGTAGAGGTTGCAATTACACAGGATGAAAAGCAGCCTGAAACAGAAAAGCCTGAAGAGGAAAAGCCGGATGTATCTGTAACAGATCCTGAAAAGGAGAGTGAGGTTGTTCCTGAGCCCGAACCTGAACCAGAGGTGACTCCGGAAGAAAGATCAAGTATCGTAGCAGGCGAGTTGTATCAGCAGTTTATGAATGGATCGATTAACGGTGTAGTTAATTTTGAAGTTTCCTTAAAAGACAAGGATGGATACATAGGCGGCTATGCAGATGATTTTGATAATGATGGTATGGATGAACTGCTTATGACCTATATGCAGCCTTTCAAGCCACAGGATGAAGGAAATCCGGATGCAGGCATCTGTGTGTTAGAGGTGCAGTATTTTGAGTATAATGTTGAAACGGATGCGATGGAACTGAAAAGCATTGCCAGATTGGGTGGCGGACTTAGTTTTGTCTCCGGAAATAATATGAAGTTTTATGTGTCCAGAGTAATGCCCAATTATTTGGTTGTAAACTGGTATAGAGAGTCTGGAGCATATAACTTCTCTGAGCTCACTGTTTATGAAATTAAAGATAGTGAACTAGTGAAAGTATGTACTACGGGTGTGGAACCTGTCGTGGATGCAAAGAGCATTCCTGAGGATATTATGGCAGTGTTATCCAATATCGGTGTTCCGGATGTGAAGAGCGTTGGAGATAAGTTTAATCTTTCTGTTAACTTAGATGCAGAGAATATCCAGCCACTTCTGGTAATTATGAGTGTGGATGGTGGAGCATTCTTTTCAGATCATTAATGAGAAATGATAGGTAAAAAAGAGAGGCAATTAAGCCTCTCTTTTTTGTATGACCAATTTGAGTTACAAAGCATATGTGCTATATATATCTATCCTGGTTACCGATATTATCAAAGTCTTCCAAATTACTGGTTCCCTGTGCGGCATCCTGAATGCGTTTTGAGGCTTCCTTAAAGGCATCAGTAACTGCCTCGAAACCGTCAACAATAGCATTACGGATATTAAAGAAACCATTAATGGATGCGGTGCGTGCCTTGCGAAGACCGATGAGAAAATCGGCAGTATTTCTATAGAATTCATCTGTCAGCGTTACAGTATCCTTCTTGTAGTCGCCGGCCTTTTTCTTTTCAATCGCAACCATGTAACGTTCATAGGCGGTGTGAATAGCGTCCTGCCATGAAATATAGATTTCATTCATGGCGTGTTCGCCGACCGCATACAGATGGTCCATGTCCGAAAGAATCTCTAATAGCTTTGCGGCCATGGAGTCGGCATTCTCTTCGCAAAAGAAACCATTTCTGCCATCCGTCATACCTTCTGCCGCACAGCTACCGGCAATAACTACGGAAGGAAGTCCGCAGGCGGCAGCCTCTCTGACTACCAGACCATTGGTGTCATAAGTGGAAGGGAAGAGGAATAAATCGCCTCTGGTGTTCATTGCACGCAGTTTCTCTCTATCATAAATGGGACCTGTAAACAGTACTTTGTCATCTAGATGAAGTTCCTTGGTATATGCTTTGATCTCGTCTTCATCGGCACCTTTGCCAATGAAAACCATTTGAAAATCGGTTTGGTTTCTGATTTTTGCTAATGCATCTAAAATGATGCGAATACCCTTATACCAGAACAGTCGGCCAACAAACATGAGAACGGGCACGTCACTTCGTACACCATACTCTTGGCATGCTGCATCTACATCCGCTGGAGATGCTTTTCCTTTCGGGAAGTCAACGCCGTTATTCATAACAAGATAGTCGCCTTTGTATCCAAGACTCTTTAAGTTCTGCCCAGCCCCCTCTGAAACAACCCATACTTCATCACAGGAGGTAATATTGCTTACAAAGATTTTGATGGCTTCTCCCTGAAGATGTTTATTTTTTACTGCTTTGGCAATATCGACATCAAATTTTGTATGGTAGGTAAAAATGATGGGTGCTTCGCATTTGTGTCTGAGTTCCCTAGCAATCATGGTGGAAACGACGGGGCAGTGGGTGTGGATAACGTCTGGTGCAAGTTTAATGGATTCTACCAAAGTGGTTCCGCTTAAGGGGACACCAGCTCGGTAGCCACCGGCAAAGTTTCCGATGTTTACACTGTTGTAACGAAGTACTGGATAGGCAAACCCAGAGTCATCTGCCCCAGGAACCTTGGGCGTGATGACAAAAGGATTACCTAAACCATCGGCTTTGATAATATTTGCATAATTCACCACGGTATTGGCTACACCGTCAATAACGGGTGGGAAAGAATCATTTAATAGGCATACATTGATTGGATCCATAGTATTTCCTTTCTTAGACGGAAGTTGTTTTCTCTATGACAAGAACCTGATAGGGCGACAGTTTATCATGTGAGACGGTTTCATAGTTATTAAATACGATTTCAGAACTACCCTCGTGATACGATGAAGGAAGTTTATATTTCCGGGATAGTTTTGAAAAGGAACAAATGACCAGAACAGAAGTATTTTCGTATTTCCGTTCATACATGTATATTTTCCTGTCTTTTGGATTCATTTCTGTATAGGTACCATAGCGAATCACTGGCTTTTTGCGATAGGCAAGCAGTTTTCTATAAAAGTGCCATAAAGAATTTGTATTCTGCATCTGGTCCGCAATATTAATTTTCGCGTAATTGGGATTTACATCAAACCAGGGGGTACCCTCTGTAAATCCGGCATTTCTTTCGTTGTTCCAGTGCACTGGGGTGCGAGCAGAACCACGAGAAGATTTGCGGGCATATTCTAAGGCTTTGACCCGACCAATGAGTTTTCGCCCGATTTCAAAAGCATTTTTTAACTGAATATCGCGATAGTCCTCTATATTTTCTAAGTAAACATTCGTCATACCGATTTCCTGTCCCTGATAAACAAAGGCAGTTCCTTTTTGCAGAAGATACATGGCTGCCAGCATTTTTCCACTTTCGGTATGGTAAAATTCATCTCCATAACGGGAGATGATGCGAGAGTGATCGTGGTTTTCAAGATACAGCGTATTCCAGGCTTTCCCTTCTAACGCATTTTGCCAAGTGGAAAAAGCGCGTTTCATTTTTTTGAGGCGAAAAGGCCTTTGGATAAAATCTGTCATGAAACAGTCCGCTTGCATATGCTGGAAGTGGAACATCATATCAAGGACTTGCCCTTCCCCTTCCGCAATGAGAGATAGAGCACGATTAGGCGCCATAATGGGCGTTTCGCCAAGCAGGAAGCAGTCATACTCCAAAGCAACCTGGCGATATTCTGTCAGGTATTCTAATAGGTGGGGACCGAAGGAATATTCAAATAATCCCTTGACGGCAGGCATCTTATAGTCATTCACAAAAGTATCTGGCTTGCTGATGAAAGTAATCACATCTTCGCGAAAACCATCGACGCCTTTGTCCAGCCAGAAACGCATGATTTTTTTGATTTCTTCACGAACCTTTGGATTGGCATGATTCAGATCTGGTTGTCCTTTGGAGAAAAGATGAAGATAGTACTCCCCGGTTTGTGTATTGTATTCCCAGGCTTTTCCCTCAAAAAGAGAATCCCAGTTATTGGGACGTTTATTTTTCTTGCGGCTGGGACGCCAGATATAGTAATCGTGATAGGGATTGTCTTTTCCTTTGCAGCTTTCAATAAACCAAGGATGCTTGTCAGACGTGTGATTGATGACCAGGTCCATAATTATTTTGAGACCTTTGGCATGGGCGGCCTGCAAAACTTTATCGAAATCATCCATGGTGCCATAGTCGGGATGAATGGAATAATAATCCGATATATCATATCCAAAATCTTCGTTAGGAGAAGCATAAATGGGGGAAAACCAGATTCCGTCCATCCCTAGAGATTTGATATAGTCTAACTTTTCATAGACGCCCATTAAATCCCCAATACCATCCCCATTTCCGTCCTTAAAAGAACGAATCCAGATCTGGTAAAAATTCATGTCTTTGTACCATGCATCACGTGCCATTTTTATACTCCTGCCTATGGCTATCATTTTAGCACAAAGCCCCTTGTAGTTTGATTTTTTATGTGCATAATGGTATAGTTTTTTTATTGTTAATGACGCATTGGTAAAGGACAATTTTATGAAAATTTTATTGTTAAATGGTAGTCTTCGTGGAGAATGCAGTTCCTCTCTGAAGGTGGCAAATGCTTTTATCAAAGGAATTGTAGAAGAGACTGGTGCACAGGTTACCCAGGTGAATTTAAAGGAAAAGCGAATCGACCATTGCCATGGCTGTTTCGTGTGCTGGAAGACAACGCCAGGCACCTGCTGTATTCATGATGATATGGATGAAATCCGTGATTTGGTTATGGAATCAGATATCATTATTGAAAGCTTTCCTTTATATTTTTTTGGATTACCCTCCAAAATGAAAGCGTTCATGGATCGAATGATTTCCTATGTGCAGGAGTTTAGAGCCATGCCAGGAGATGAGGAAAATCACCGGTTCCTGCATAATATGCGTTATCCAGAATTACAAAAGAAACATTTGGTGCTTGTTTCCACCTGTGGCTATGAGACTACGGATCAGTGCTATGATGCTGTGCAGAGAGAATATGACCTCATTTGTGGTGAAGGAAGATATACGCTGATTACGGCTCCCCAGGGAGGAATGCTCTCGGAGGAAGGACTGAAGGCAAAGGTGGAACGGTATCTAACCAAATTCACTGAGGCAGGAAAGGTCTATGGAAAGGAATTTAGACTTTCCAAAGAGATGGTAGAAGATTTGGCAGTGCCCATGTTAGGCCATAATACATTTGCTACGCTCATTAATAAAAATTGGGACGAACCGGGTGTGGGGCCCTATGGTAAGCCTATCTAATGATGTGTCTGGCGAACGTGACACTTCCATGATAAGTGTCGCATAAGGATGACAAGGATAGAAAAGGATTGCAGAGATTATGAAGCAGAAGAAATCAGTAGGGGAACATATTAAAGCATTTTTTGCCAAGATAGCTTTTGGTATTGCCCATGGTGTATTAAGAATCATTTATCCTGTAAAGGTGACCTGGGAAGATAAAGTGGATGCGAAGGCAACCTTAAAGAAGGGTTGCGTTGTTTTCTCGAATCATACGGGGCATACCGATGGCCTATACATGGCAGAACTGTTAAGACACTACAAGGTATATACCTATGTTGCCAGAGAGTGGTATGACAAGAAAAACATCAACTGGTTGTTCCGAAATCTTCGCTACATTCCTATTGACCGCAAGGAAATGGATACCAGCTGGCTTACCTTAGGAACCAAGAAATTACAGGAAGGTTTTCCTGTATACATGTTCCCGGAAGGAAAGACAAGCAAGGAAGAAATGAATGAGTTTAAACCTGGATTTTTAGTTCTTGCAAAGCAGGCGGCAGTCCCGGCACTCCCGATCTGTATTGATGGTCTATTTAAGCCTTTTCACAGGATTCATATCATTGTGGGAAAGACCATGGAGATGGATTTGAACGAAGAAGGCAGACCTAGCCAGGTGATGAAAAAGTATGCTTGTGTGTGCAGGGATAAGGTGGCACTATTAAAGAATGTGTATGGCAGGGAAGCTGTAAAAGCAAGAAAAGCTGAGGAAAAAGCGGGAAAATAAGCAATCTTGCCGAATGCTGCATGTAGTTTTAAAAACTACATATCATGGTATTTGTATTTAACACTATGCGAGAAGTGGTATTTTGTGTTATAATGTTTCATAGTGTGAAGTCAGGCGTTACAAATGCCTATAATAAATATTTATGGAGGAAGTACCATGAACGAAAAAGAACTTGAAATTGCAGAAAATATTAAAGGAATGCTTTCCAAGAATCTTCGTATTCCCGCAGAAGAGCTTGATTATGAAGTACCTTTATTTGGAGATGGAATCGGTCTTGATTCTGTAGACTCTCTTGAGATTATTTCTTGCATTGATGCATCTTACAATGTAGATATGACTGGTGTAGATAAGGAACACTTCTACAACATTACCAGCCTTACCAAGTATGTTGTAGCAAATATGTAATTGCATAATAAAACAATTTAGGGATGAGGCGGACAGTCTCATCCTTTTTTATTTTTGATGGGTTTCATTTTAGATTTATCCCTTTGGATTGTTTGGAAAAAAGGGTGGGTTTTGGTATAATAAGTAGGAACTATGTGTCATTCTATTTGGCATAAATATACACAGAATGGGGATTATCAATGAATAAGACAGTAAATACCAGATGTGTTGTTACCGGTCTTGGCTTAATTAGTGCTATTGGTAACGATGTTAATGAATGCTGGGAGAACGCCCTGGCAGGAAAGAGTGGAATTAAGAAAGTTACTAGTGTAGATGATACAAACTGCTATGCAAATCTTGGAGCAGAAGTATCCTGTGACACTTTAGATGTAGATGATTTAAGTAAGGAAGTTGATCGTGTAAGTAAGCTCTGTTTAAAGGCTTCTAGAGAAGCTATGAAGGATGCTGCTTATGAAATCGCTGCAGACGAGGCCAGCCGCGTAGGTGTTATTATGGGTTCCTGCGTAGGTGGAGTGGTTTCCATTGAAAATTATGTAACAAAGGGTGGCAAGACAGAAGATATCAATCGTATGAGCATTTCTCAGATTGCTACGCATGTTGCCAATGCTGTTGGCGCAAAGGGTGTGATTACCAACGTAGGTAATGCTTGTGCAGCAGGTACGATTTCTATCGCATACGCTTGTGAACTGATTCGTGCAGGTGTAGCGGATGCCTTTATCGTTGGTGGTGCGGATGCATTTGCTTCTGTACCTTACTCTGGATTCTTAGCATTGCATGCCCTTTCTGAAAATCCTTGTTCTCCTTTTAACCATAGCAATGGTATCACTTTGGGAGAAGGCTCCGGTGCTCTTGTTGTGGAATCCTATGAGCATGCTATGAAGCGTGGCGCAAAGATTTATTGTGATGTACTTTCTGCTGGTATCAGTTCGGATGCACATCATATTACCGCACCTCGTACGGATGGTGTGGGACAGATGTATGCGATTCGCACTGCAATTAAGAATTCTGGTATTACTCCTGCAGACATTGATTACATTAATGCGCATGGTACTGGTACGGGTAAGAATGACCAGGCAGAGTTCCTTTCATTACATACTATCTTTGATGAAGAGACTGATAAACTTTCCGTATCTTCTACCAAAGCGATGGTAGGTCACTGCCTCGGTGCAGCAGGTGCCATTGAAGCAGTCTTTGCAGTGAAGGCACTTACAGAAAATAAGATTCCGCCTACGGTTGGCTATACAGAGGAAGATCTTGCAGCACTTCCTGAAAAGGCTGGTAAGATTGACTTTATGCCTAATGAAATGAAGGAAAAAGAACTCAACTATGTAATGAGCAATTCCTTCGCATTTGGCGGTTCTAACGCCTCCATTATCTTCAGTAAGAAGCCTGGAGATGTAAAGGAAACGGAAACCGATGAGAAGATTTATGTTACTGGTATGGGTATTGTATCTCCTCTTGGAAATGGTGTTGCAAACTATATTGAAAAGGCAACTTCCGGTGCATCCATGGAGACCGCTTCCGGTATCGCAAATGTTGGAAAGGAAGACTACGATAAGTTTGACGTTAAGATGGCATTCTATCGTAAGCTTGATAAGTTTAGCTTAATGCAGGTAATCTCTGGCTTGGAGGCAATGCAGAGTGCTGGTATTGAAGTAACAGAAGACAATACCGAAAGTCTTGGTATGATTGTTGGTACTGGTGATGGCCCGATTACCACGGTTTATGAATTCCAGGAAGCAATTAGTGCGCAGGGCAATGCAAATGGTTCTGCATTTAACTTCCCTAATACTGTATATAACGCAGCTGGTGGATATTTATCCATTAAGAATGGTATGCGTGGTTACAATGTAACTGTTACTTCTGGAGCGCAGGCTGGTCTTTCTGCTGTATGCTATGCTTACAATGAACTGAAGCAGAACAGAGCAAGTGCAATGATGGCTTCTGGTACAGATGAGAACAGTGAAGTAATGACAAAGTTATACAATCAGCTTGGTCTTACTACAGATGCTAAGAAGAGCGCTTATGATGGTGGCAATGGATTTAACTTATCCGATGGATCAACCACGATTGTTCTTGAAAAAGAAAGCTATGCTAAGGAGCATGGTGCAAAGTTATATGCAGAAGTAGCTGGATATGGTATGGCGCATGCCAATATCGGTATTGGTGACCTTGCTGGTTCCGAGGAAGCTTTAGTATCTGCAATGAATCAGGCACTAGAAGCAGCTGGTGTTAAGGCGAGCGACATCGATTGCGTATTTGGTTTTGCAAACGGTAATGCAATGGTAGATGATATGGAAAAGAAGGGGCTTGCAGCCCTCTTTGAAGATATGCCTGTGATTGAAGTAAAGGATATTGTTGGCGAAGCGAGAGCGGCAGCAGCAACCCTTTCTGCCGGACATGCAGCCCTTACTCTTGCAGGTGAACTTGGAACAAGCCAGAAGGGCTATGTATTTAAGAATGATGCTACCATCGAGAAGGCAACGATTAATACAGAGAATTTCAAGAATGTGCTTGCTATTGCCTATGCACAGGGTGGTACTTATAGTGCCGTTGTATTAAAGAAAGCAGAATAATTAAGAATTGGTTCAGCCCCCAGTGGTTCACTGGGGACTTTTTATCAGAAAGGAAAAGGGAAAGAAACATGAGTGAAGCAAAAGTTGCATTGGTTACTGGCGCCAGCAGAGGCATTGGAAAGGCTTGTGCCTTAAAACTTGGAGAAGCAGGTTATAAGGTAGCTGTGAACTATAATTCTAATGAAGCTGCAGCTATGGAAGTTGTTGATGCAATCAAAGCCATGGGAAGTGATGCCATTGCAGTAAAGGCTAACGTGTCTGACCAGAAGGAAGTAAAGGGCATGATGCGTGAAGTTGTAAATGCATTTGGACAGATTGATGTTCTTGTGAATAATGCAGGTATTGTAAAAGATGAGTATGTGCTGATGATGAAATCAGAGACCATCGACCAGTGCCTAGATCTTAATATTAAGGGATATATGTATTGTGCGCAGGCAGCAGCCCTTAAGTTTTTCTCTAAGAAGAACGGATGCATTATCAATGTTTCCTCTGTTTCTTCCGTGCTTGCTGTTGCTGGACAGACAGTATATTCTGCAACCAAGGGTGCAGTAAACTCTATGACAGCGACCATGGCTAAGGAATTGGCGCCTTATGGTATCCGTGTGAATGCAGTTGCTCCTGGTTTCATTGCTACCGATATGGTTGATCAGCTTCCGGAGGATAAGAAGGAAGAATACTTAAAGGAGATTCCTCTGCAGCGTTTTGGTAAGCCTGAGGAGATTGGTAGTGTGGTATGTATGTTGGCATCGGATGCATGCTCCTATATGACTGGCCAGGTAATTGTATTAGATGGTGGTCTGTCTCTGTAATTAAGAATCATTGGCGTTTTCCTAGGGTGGAAAGCGCCTTTTTTGTTGGAAAATGTTTTGAATAATTATGGCGTGCGAAGGAACAGAACGTGGGGGAAATATAATGGCAAAGACAGGACTGATACTGGAAGGAGGAGCCATTCGCGGAATATATTCCGCAGGGGTTCTGGATTATCTTCTGGAAGTTGATCAGAGATTTGATTATGTCATTGGCGTGTCGGCCGGATGTGGAAATGCTGCGAACTTTGTATCTAGACAGATAGGAAGATCTAAAAAGGTCATTACCCATGAAGGATTGGAGTCCTTTTGGGGTGCCCGCAGTTTTAAAAACAGCAGAAAATTCATGAATTTAGATATTCTGGTAGATCAGTATGCGTTAGAGGATGCGCGTTTTGATTTTGATACTTTTTATCAGTCGGAGACGGACTTAGAGTGTATTGCGATTGACTGTGAAACAGGAAAAGCTAGATACTTTGAAAAACCATACGAAGATGATCAGAGACTGCTTCTTGTTAGTAAAGCCAGCTGTTCTGTACCCTATGCATGTAAGCCTGTGGAAATCGACGGACATTTTTATTTAGATGGTTCTTTGGCAGATTCGATTCCTGTGGAACGGGCGATGCATAAGGGATGTGAAAAGATGTTGGTGGTAATGACCAGACCGGAAAGTAAAGGGGCAACCAATTATGCAAAGGTAAAAAGAATCACGCGTAAGTTCTATGGAAAGAAGTATCCGAAACTATGCGAAACCATGGAGCATAGAGGCGTTGCCTATAAGAGACAGTTGCGACTTCTTCATAAGCTAGAGGCGGAGGGCAAGGTATTTATCATGTGTCCGGAAAAGACCATTGGGCATTTTGAGAAGAATAAGGAAAAAGTGGAAGCCTTTTACCGGTATGGATATCTTTCTATGAAGAATAGATACGAAGAGTTTAAAGCTTTTCTGGAAAAATAAAGAATTGGTAGATGTTATAAATAAAGAGTCTTTTCAAAAGGCAGCAGACGATAGGGGAGATGTTTGCTATAATAGATAAATCCTACAGAGAAAGGAATGTAACGCATGGCAATGAATATGAAGGAAGCAGCAGCTTCCATGAAACAAGATAGTTCCCAGATGGCAGCGTTGTCTGCAGAGGTTAGAAATGCAGCGCTTTTAGCAGTGAAGGATGCCCTTCTTGCGAACCAGGACAGAATATTTGCTGCTAATAAAGAGGACATGGATGCGGCAGAAACGGCAGGGATTTCCACTGCGGTTAAGAAGCGACTGAAATTTGATGAGCATAAATTGCAGGATGTTATTTCCGGGATTGAAGGACTAGTGGCTTTACCAGATCCTATTGGAAAGGTTCAGTTAGAGAGAGAACTTGATGAAGGATTGGTGTTAGAAAGAGTATCCTGTCCTATTGGTGTCATAGGGATTATTTTTGAGGCAAGACCAGATGCCCTAATTCAGATATCCTCCCTTTGCATTAAGAGTGGAAACTGCGCAATCTTAAAGGGCGGAAAAGAAACGGTGAGAACCAATAGGGTTTTATTTGAAGTGATTTATAGTACTGTAGTTGCAGCAGGACTTCCTAAGAACTGCCTTATGCAGGCGCAGCTTCATAATGAAATTGATGAATTATTAACCTGCCATGAGAGTATTGATCTTTTGATTCCCAGAGGTTCTAATGCATTTGTACAGTATATTATGAATAATACAAAGATCCCTGTGATGGGGCATGCGGATGGTATTTGTCATACCTATGTAGATAAAGATGTGGATTTAGAGAAAATGATTCCGGTCATTGTAGATGCTAAGACCCAGTATACAGCTGCCTGCAATGCAACGGAAACCTTATTGGTTCACAGGGAGATTGCGAAGGAAGCACTTCCGAAAATTGCAAATGCTCTTCGTGAAGCGAATGTTAAGATCAGGGGAACGAAGGAAGCAGCATCGTTTATGGGCGATATTCCGGAAGAAGATATTATGGTGGAAGATGCATTTGCCACGGAGTATCTTGATCTCATTGTATCAGTGAAACTCGTAGATGATGTGCAGGAAGCTATTTCACATATTAATAAATTTGGATCTCATCACACCGATTGTATTCTTACAGAGAACAAAGAAACTGCAGCTATCTTTATGCAGCTAGTGGATTCTGCAGGCGTGTACCAGAACTGCTCTACCAGGTTTGCGGATGGATTCCGGTACGGATTTGGCGCAGAGGTTGGAATCAGCACCAGTAAGATTCATGCCAGAGGTCCTGTTGGATTAGAGGGACTTGTCACCTATAAGTATAAGCTTTATGGAAATGGCCAGACGGTGGGAGAGTATGCATCGGGAAAGAAACAGTTCCATTTTGTCGATAGAATGTAGGTGGAAAAGATAGGAATAGTCCATCAATAGATTTGTCCAAAGGTTAAGAAAGAGGGAGCACTTTACAGCGTAGAGTGCTCTTTTTAATTATTTGAAAATAATTAGCACTCACCTCTTGACAGTGCTAACAACGAGGAGTATTTTATATGAAATGAACAAAAAATAGGGCGCAAAATGTATTTTGCAGAAAGGAGACGCCTATGAAATTAGATCAGTTTACACAAAATTCCATGAAAGCAATACAGGATTGCGAAAAGCTAGCCTATGAGTATGGAAATCAGGAAATGGAGCAGGAACATCTACTCGTTGCGCTCCTTCGTCAGGAAGACAGCCTGATTAAAAAACTTATAGAGCGTATGGAAATCAATGTGGATCACTTTGTTTCCAAAGCAGAAGAGGCACTAGGGAAACGAGTGAAAGTACAGGGCGGACAGCTGCTGGTAGGAGAGTATTTAAATAAAACGCTCATCACGGCGGAAGATGAAGCGAAGAAAATGGGAGATTCCTACGTCTCCGTGGAGCATTTATTTTTGTCTATGTTGAAACACCCCAGTAAGACCATGAAGGCCATCTGGGAGGAGTATGGTATTACCAGAGATAGATTTCTTAAGGCATTAGCCTCCGTCAGAGGTAATCATAGCGTAACTAGCGATAATCCGGAGGCAACCTACGATACACTAGCCAAATATGGACAGGAATTAGTAGAAAAGGCAAAGAAACAGAAGCTGGATCCTGTCATTGGCAGAGACAGTGAGATTCGTAATGTGATTCGAATCTTAAGCCGTAAAACGAAAAATAATCCAGTTTTGATTGGAGAACCTGGTGTCGGAAAGACGGCAGTTGTTGAGGGACTTGCGCAGCGTATTGTAGCGGGGGACGTTCCAGAAAATTTGAAGAACAAAAAGATATTTGCATTAGATATGGGGGCATTGGTTGCTGGAGCAAAATATCGTGGTGAATTTGAAGAACGACTAAAAGCTGTTTTGGATGACGTGAAGAATTCTGATGGGGAGATTATTCTTTTTATTGATGAACTGCATACGATTGTTGGAGCAGGAAAGACAGATGGGGCATTAGATGCAGGCAATATGCTAAAACCCATGCTGGCTCGAGGGGAACTACACTGCATTGGTGCTACAACCCTAGATGAGTATCGAAAATATATTGAGAAGGATCCGGCACTAGAAAGACGATTCCAGCCAGTACTTGTGGAAGAACCAACCGTTGAAGATACCATATCCATTCTTAGAGGACTGAAAGAACGCTATGAAGTATTCCATGGTGTAAAGATTATGGACAATGCACTGGTATCGGCAGCAATGCTATCCAATCGTTATATCTCTGATAGGTTTCTGCCAGATAAGGCTATCGATTTAATTGATGAAGCCTGTGCACTTATTAAGACAGAATTAGATTCTATGCCAACTGAATTAGATGAACAGAGGAGAAAAATACTACAGGCAGAAATCGAGGCAGCAGCGCTTCGAAAAGAAGATGATGACTTATCCAAAGAGCGTTTGCAAGTTTTAGAGAAGGAAATTGCTGAAGAGAAGGAAGCCTTTGAAAAGCAGAAAGCTGATTGGGAAAATGAGAAGAATTTAGTCGGTGGCTTGTCTGCTCTAAGAGAGCAGATAGAATCTGTAAACAGTCAGATTCAGATTGCTCAAAGAGAAGGCAATTTAGAAAAAGCAGCAGAATTGTCCTATAGTACATTGCCAAGTCTCAAAAAGGAATTGGCAGACAGAGAAGAGGATATTAAAAAACGCGGTACAAGTTTGGTACATGAATCAGTGTCTGACGAAGAGATTGCAAGAATCATCAGCCGTTGGACCGGTATTCCTGTTGCGAAGTTAACCGAGTCAGAAAGAAATAAAACACTGCATCTCGCAGAGGAACTGATGCAGTCTGTCATCGGACAGGAAGAAGGTGTAGTAAAGGTATCGGAAGCTATTATGCGTAGTAAGGCTGGCATCAAGGATCCCAGCAAACCCATTGGTTCCTTCCTGTTCTTAGGACCTACCGGTGTTGGCAAAACGGAACTTGCGAAGACTTTAGCCCGCAGCCTTTTTGATGACGAAAATGCCATGGTGCGTATCGATATGAGCGAGTATATGGAGAAACATGCCGTATCCCGACTTATCGGAGCGCCTCCCGGATATGTGGGCTACGATGAAGGCGGACAGCTGACGGAAGCAGTTCGAAGAAAGCCTTATGCGGTAGTTCTTTTTGATGAGGTGGAGAAGGCACATCCGGATGTGTTCAACATACTCTTGCAGGTACTGGATGATGGTCGTATCACAGACTCGCAAGGAAAGACGGTAGACTTTAAGAATACCATTCTGATTATGACCAGTAACATTGGGGCGCAGATGCTGCTAGATGGTATTGATGAGAAAGGGAATCTGTCTGAGACCGTGCAGAATGCAGTACTTTCCGAGTTAAGACTGCACTTTAAACCAGAGTTTTTAAACAGACTGGATGAAATCATTCTCTTTAAGCCACTTTCAAAAGACAGTATTACTTCTATTGTGGATCTGATTATGAAAGAGCTTAATAAGCGCTTAGCAGAGAAGGAAATTCAGGTGGAACTTTCACCGGAAGCGAAGCAATTTATTGTGGATGAGGGATATGATCCATCTTATGGTGCAAGACCCTTAAAGCGATACATTCAGAAGACGGTGGAAACTCTCTCCGCAAAGATTATTTTAGCGGGAGATCTGCAGAAGAAAGATACCATATATATTAAGGTGCAGGATGGCACTTTGGTAGCGGTAAAGAAATAATGGCAGCAGGCTAAGGACGCGTTCCTTGGCCTGTTTTTTATAGAAAGCATTTATGAAAATTTGAACATTTTTACCGGGGGCAAGCGGTCCCCAAATGGATAATCGAGGTTGCGGGAATTAGAGAAACGCACCAGAAGGCTCAGGAAGAGCCTTCTTTTTGTGGGGGGGGAAAAGTTGAGGCTAAGAAGTTGAAAAGACGTTGATATACTGCATATCAAGTGCTGCGGCCACTTGACTGTGCCCACAGCACAATAATGTTTAGGAGAAATGTGATGAAGAAAAAAGCAGTCTTGTGGTTACTTGTAATGTCTGTATTTATGGGAACTACAGCATGTGGAGCAAGTGATGGTAGCGATTCTGGTAGGGAACTAGAAGGGAAAAACGCGTTCGAGTTGGATATTACTGATGTGGCTGACAGTGATGAAAGCAGTTCCGTTTTTGAAATCCCAGACATTACTGTTGAAAAGAGTGGAATCTGTGGAACGAATGCGACATGGGAATATGGCGGCGGCATCCTTATCATAAGGGGAACAGGAGAGATGAGTGATTATGAGGTGGATGATCTCTATATTGCTAATACTCCTTGGAAAGAATTTAGGGACTCCATAGTTCATATATATATCGAAAATGGAATTACAACAATCGGTCAACGAGCTTTTTCTAAATGCAGTAATCTTGGAAAGGTTTTCATTCCGGAATCTGTTGAATGTATAAAATACAAAGCGTTTTCCGAGTGCAAGAAACTTGAAACCATAGATTTATCTAAGGTAAAAAATTTAGGTCCATATGTATTTGAGGTTTGCGAAAAATTAGAAGATGTTAATCTGGCAAATCTCGTAAAAATTTATCCGAATGTTTTTGAAGGATGCATAAACTTAAAGAGTGTGATATTACCAAACAGTTTATTGTATTCAGGTTTGCAACTTTCCTATAAAAATGAAGATGAAATCAAATTCTGCGAGATTATTACGGTACCAGACAGTTTGATGCCAAAAAGAACGGCCGATTTTTATGTTGGAATTTTTTATGGGGATGCCTATGAAAAACAAACGCATTATGATGCTTTAACAGAGATTAGGAATGTAGATGGAAGAAGCCTCGATATGAGTAAGTATTATATTCTTTTTGATGATAGTTATGCATGTTATTATTATGATGAATATGTAAATGATGATGATGTGCTGCCAGAGGGAACTGTGTACACTTCTGCAGATTGTCCTATTCAAAATAATTTTCCGGGACTTTTTGATTGCACAGACGACTGTTTTTATTGTAATTCTGAGTATCGTCATTCTAGAGATGATGAGGATGAAGTGGATCCGTCAAGCGAAGAATATACAGGGGAATTCGGAACTGCTGAGGAAGACTAATTGACCAATTGTATCCGGTACAAATGGTCCCAATAGGGAAACACAAAAGAGGCGCATAAGGCGCCTCTATTTTCTAGCGTAGCGGAGTATTTACTTGTAGTATATTGAGCGAGCAGAAAGGGTGTGCTATAATCGTCGCATCAAGCTAAGTTTTCATATTCACCATGGCCAGTAGGGTTGCATGTGTTCTATTTAATCTAATTTTTAATCGTATATCACGAAAATTTCAGCTTTGAGAATTTAAAGCAGAAGTTTTCGTTTTTTTATTTACAGAGACTTCTGCAAGAAAAAAGGACAGGAGATTTGTAAATGAAAGAAAAGAAAGAAGGTAACAGAGAGTATCGAAGTGATGTATTCAGTATGCTTATGGCTGATAAGAAGAACGCACTTCAAGTGTACAATGCGTTAAATGGAACGCAGTATGATGATCCGGAGCTTGTTGAGATTCATACTATGGATAAAGGTGTATCATTGTCCATAAGAAATGATTCTGCCATTGTAGTGGATTCTAGTTTAAGTCTGTATGAACATCAATCAACAGTGTGCCCCAATATGCCATTGCGTAGTTTGTTTTATGTATCGAATATACTACGTAGAATGACCAAGGATGAGGATATATTTGGTTCTGGTAGGATTCCGATTCCGCTTCCAAAGTTTGCGGTGTTTTATAATGGAACCAAAGATATGCCTTGTGAATGGGAAGAACGTTTATCCGATGCATTTCTTAAGAAAACGGATAAACCAGAGCTTGAGCTAGTATGTAAGGTGTATAATATTAACCAAGATAAAGGGAAGAAACTTCTTGATAGTTGTTCAATCCTGCATGATTATATGATGTTTGTAGATTATGTAAGGTTGTATTTACAGGAAAAAGAACTTAAGGATGCAATTAATGCAGCCATTGATAGATGCATTCAAGAAGAAATACAGCCGGATTTCTTTAAAGAGAACAGGGAGGAAATACTTAGAATGGCAGAACTAGATTTTACATTTGAACGTCGTTTAGAATTAGGTGTTAAATCCGCCTTGAAACAAGGAAAAGAAGAAGGTTGGGCAGAGGCAAGTGAGATAATCAATAAGAAAGATGAGCAACTTAAAGAAATGGATGTTCAGTTAAATGAGAAAGAATATTTGCTAAACGAGAAGGATGAAGAGATAAAACGATTAAAGGCACAGCTTGAATGCATGACAGTTTAAATCGGGTCCAATGTACAGGGGATATATGATTTGAAATAGGATAAACACACAGGAGGCGCATAAGGCGCCTCTTTTTGTGCTATAATAAAATTATGTTAACCAATTGTTTCAAGGCAAAGTGCAAAAAGATAATAGCAGTCATTGGTGTGTGGGTTCTGGCAACCTGTTGTTTGGTTGCCTGCGGAAAAGGGGAACGTAGAGAGATTGTCCTTTCTACTGGTTTCTACGAGAATGAGATCTTTCGTTTGGAAGGGGAACGTACCAATCGTGGTGAGGTTATGGTATACCTGACCAACATTATGAATCAGTATGGACAAGTGTATGGTGATGAAATTTGGAACACAGAGATTGGAAGCGGAAGCCTGCAGTCTGAAGTGAAGGATACCGTGCTTGCCAGAATCGTGAAGATAAAGATTATGAATCGCATGGCAGAGGCGTACAGTATTACCTTATCAGAGGCTGATATTAATGCGGCAGCCCAGGCAGCAAATGCCTATTATACATCTCTTTCTGAACAGGAAAAGGCGGCCTTTGAACAGATTACAGAAGAAGAACTTGCCAGAATGTATGAAGAGTATGCTTTGGCAGCCAGACTCTATAATTATATTACCAAGGATGTCAGTACAGAAATTAGTGACGATGAAGCGAGAAGCGTCTTAGTGGAGCAGATTGTTCTATATAAAGATGATAATCGCAACACATCAGAGAACCAGGCAGATGCTGATGCAGTTCGCATGGCAGAGTTTGCAAGACAGGCAAGAGAAGAGGGAACCGATTTTGCAGAACTTGCATCTTTATATAATGAGGCTGAAAAAGACAAAGTGTCTGTATTAAGGGGACAGTGGGAAAAACGACTCGAGGATGTCATCTTCAATTTGGAACGCGACCAAATTAGTGAAATCGTAGAGACAGAAGATGCTTTTTATTTATTTCACTGCATCAGTCCGGTAGATTACAGCCGTATTGATAGTGCAAAACAGGAAATTATCGATCTCCGAAAACAAAAATTGTTTAATGACACTTATGCAGCCTATGCCGATTCCGTTAAGATTTATCTAAATGAGGAAGTGTGGGACAATTTAGCGCCACAGTATGGCGGCGGAATTGATACAGCTGATTTCTTCCAAATCTACGATCAATACTTTCCTGAATAGGAGAAAACAGACTTATTACTTTTTGTTAGCACTCACGCAATGTGAGTGCTAAATTTTTCTTGACTTTTTGTTTGACGGGTTTTATCATTGTTTTAATGGCGTATATAGACGCCCATACTATATGTGAAAGGAAGCGATTTATTATGGCAAAACACGGTTCTTTATCCATTTCCAGCGAAAATATTTTCCCTATTATTAAGAAGTGGATGTATTCTGACCACGACATTTTTTTCAGAGAGTTAGTATCCAATGGTTGTGATGCTATTACTAAGTTAAAGAAGCTTGACATGATGGGAGAGTATACTCTTCCTAACGATTATAAGGGCAAGATTCAGGTCATCTGTAGCCCCGAGAATAAGACCTTAACATTCATTGATAATGGTCTTGGTATGACCGCAGACGAAGTAGAAGAATATATCAATCAGATTGCATTTTCTGGTGCGACTGATTTTATTGAGAAGTATAAGGATAAGGCAAATGAAGATCAGATTATTGGTCACTTTGGTCTTGGTTTTTACTCTGCATTCATGGTAGCTGATCAGGTACAGATTAACACTCTTTCCTATAAGGAAGGTGCAAAACCTGTACACTGGACCTGCGATGGTGGTACAGAGTTTGATATGGAAGAGGGTGACCGCACAGAAGTTGGTACGGAGATTATTCTTTCTGTCAATGAAGACTGCCTTAAGTTTGCGAACAAGTATGAAGCAGAAGAAGTATTAAAGAAATACTGCTCCTTTATGCCCTCTGAGATTTATCTTTCTACCCTGGGTGAAGAACTTACGGAGATGATTAATCCCGACGAGAAGTTAGATACCGATGTGGTATTAGAGACGATAAAAGATGAGCCTAAGGAAGGAGAGAAGGAAGGCAGAGAACGCCTTAAGATTAAGAAGCGCCCTGTTCCCTTAAATGATACGACTCCTCTGTGGGCAAAGCATCCAAATGAGTGCTCTAAGGAAGAATACTTAGACTTCTATCGCAAGGTATTCCATGACTATAAGGAGCCTTTATTCTGGATTCACTTAAATATGGATTATCCTTTCAACTTAAAGGGTATTCTTTACTTCCCTAAGATTAATATGGAGTTTGAATCCATTGAAGGTGTTATTAAGCTTTACAACAATCAGGTATTCATTGCAGATAATATCAAGGAAGTTATCCCTGAGTATTTGATGTTATTAAAGGGTGTGATTGATTGTCCTGACCTTCCGCTGAATGTTTCCAGATCAGCGCTACAGAATGACGGTTTTGTTAAGAAGATTTCTGAGTATATCAGCAAGAAGGTTGCAGACAAGCTTTCCGGTCTTTGCAAGACAGAAAAAGACGAGTACATCAAGTATTGGGATGATATTGCTCCTTTTATTAAGTATGGTTGCTTAAAGGACGACAAGTTCTGTGAGAAGATGACAGATTATATCCTTTTCAAGGATATTGATGGAAAGTACCTTACCCTTCCTGAGTGCTTGGAAGTAAAGCCTATTGATACGGAAGAGGCACAGGCAACAGATGCGGATGGCAATAAGGTTGAAGCGGAAGTTGTAGAAGATGCAGAGAAGGAAGATCTTAAAGAGGTGGCAGATTCTGATGCTGAGCCGAAGAAGGAGAAGGTGATTTATTATGTCACTGATGAACAGCAGCAGAGCCAGTATATCAATATGTTTAAGAAAGCAAAGAAGACTGCAGTGGTACTTCCAGAACGTATTGATCAGCCCTTCGTAAGTCAGTTAGAACAGAAGAACGAAGGTATCAAGTTCATGCGTATAGATGCTGATCTTACGGATGAGTTTAAGGCAAAGACCAGCAAGAAGGACTTAGAAGAATTAGAGAGTCAGCAGAAGGAATTAGATTCCATCTTTAAGAAGGCAATTAAGAAAGAAAGCCTCACTGTGAAACTGGAGAAGTTAAAGAATAAGGATATTTCTTCCATGCTTACGGTATCTGAAGAATCTCGTCGTATGCAGGATATGATGAAGATGTATGCCTTAAATGGTGTGGACATGGGTGCTATGGCTAGAGAGGGTCAGACCCTGGTACTCAATGCGAACAATAAGCTTGTACAGAAGATTCTGGAGAAGAAGTCAGGTAGTGATGTACAGATTCTTTGTGAGCAGTTATACGATCTTGCACTCTTACAGAATGCACCTCTTCCCGCAGACGCTATGACGAAGTTTGTGGAGAGATCTAATAAGATTATGATGATGCTTGCAGATAAGTAATTTGATGCAAGAGGAAAGCCATGAAGATACGTTCGTATGCTTGTAAAGGGTTTCAAACGGCTTTATGATTTTTACAGCAGAATATGTATAGTATGAAAAGGGCCTTAAATGTATCTTTAGGGCCCTTTTTTCGTGAGAAATGAGTGCGATTGAAAATAATGAAACTACGGCTTAAAACTGATATAATAAAAATAACGTGCAGTGATTGCTGCAGACAAATTATGCATATTTGAGAGGAGAAAGATTATGCAGGAGTATAAGCCTTTTAAAGAAGGAAAAGTAAGAGAAGTTTATGATATTGGAGAGAATCTGATTCTGGTAGCTACCGATCGTATCTCCGCCTTTGATGTCATTTTGAAAAATATTATTACAGACAAGGGTGCTGTTCTGACACAGATGAGTGCCTTCTGGTTTGATTTTACAAAGGATATTATCAAGAACCATTTGATTTCTACAGATGTAAAGGATATGCCAGAGTTCTTCCAGAATGAAAAGTATGCTGGAAAGAGTACCCTTTGCAAGAAACTGAATATGCTTCCTATTGAGTGTATTGTACGTGGCTATATTACTGGCTCTGGTTGGGCAAGCTATCAGAAGACTGGTGAAGTTTGCGGTATCAAATTACCTGAAGGATTAAAGGAATCTGATAAGCTTCCTGAGCCTATTTATACCCCTTCTACCAAGGCTGAAATTGGTGAGCACGATGAGAATATCTCTTTCGAGAAGAGTATTGAGATTCTTGAAAAGCAGTATCCTGGTAAGGGTAAAGAGTATGCTACCAAGATTAAGGATGCAACCATTAATATTTATAAGAAGTGTGCTGATTATGCACTCACCAGAGGAATCATTATCGCAGATACTAAGTTTGAATTTGGCTTGGATGAGAATGGTGAGGTTGTACTTGCAGATGAGATGCTTACACCGGATTCTTCCAGATTCTGGCCAGTAGAAGGATATGAACCTGGACATGGTCAGCCGTCCTTTGATAAGCAGTTTATTCGTGACTGGTTAAAGGCCAATCCTGACAGTGATTATCACTTGCCGGATGATGTTATTGATAAGAGTATTGCGAAGTATAAGGAAGCCTTTAAACTTTTAACAGGAAAAGACTTCTAAAGGCAAGCTGGAGGAGTGAGAGTATGAAACGGAAGGTCTTTACGCTGGGCACCTGTGTGGCGGCTGCTATAGCCATGACTGCCTGTGGAAAAAAAGGACCAACGATAGAGGAAGTTGCAGAGGGGTTACTGGGAAAGCCAGTAGCCTCTGCTTCTTATACTATAGATATTGACATTGATGCGGATGCAAATTACAACATGGAAGATCTTTCTGTTTCTACTGGAATGACCATAAATGTCGATGCAGAGAATATCGGTGAGCCTGAAAATATGCGTATGAATATCCATGACATGGCAATGGATAAGATTAAGGTAAACAGTGCCTTAAAGACTCTTTTTGGCGCGGATGCAGTTGCGGCTATTGATACAGTTAATAGCTTTTTGCCCTCTTCCGTAAAAGATATGGAAATGTACGCACTGTTTGATGATATGAAAGTATATCTGAACTATAATGGCTGGTACTTCCTAGATTTTTCTGTTTTAACACCCGGGGCTTCACCGCTGTCGAATGCTGCTATGGATCAGGAGATGATTAGTAAACTATCGCAGGATATTTTAGTGAAGTATGGGACGTTGGGAAATGATCTTGTGCAGACGGAAGGTGAAAAGTGCTATACCATTACGATGCAGCTGCAGGGAGATTCCTTGGAGGAGTATGTAGAAAGTATCTATGAAACTGCAGGAACAATGGACGCTTATGAAGTAGCATTTGAACAGCTAGAGACAGTGGGACTTTCCGCTAAAACCTTATGGAATGCCATTGACGTTGAGATGATTTATTATGCTGCAGAAGAAGACTATCATATGGTTAAGACAGAAGGCACTGTAAAAATTGATGTTCTTTCTCTGGCAATGGCTTTTGAAGATGAAATCAGAGCCAGCGGGTTTGATTTAGATGCAGCGAAGCGTGCAGAGCTAACCTTCGCTTATGCCTCTGTAGTGAAGAATATTGGAAAAACTACGGTGGAAGTGCCTGGCACTGTTGTAAAGACAGCACAGGATTTGAATATGGCATTGGGAACAACAACGATAACGCCTGTGGATGATTGGGATGACTGGGATGATTGGGATGACTATGATGATTACTCAGATGATGAGGAAGATCCCTATTTGAATCCAGATGGCTCTTATAGTTTGCATGACTATAGTGGGAAGGAATTGTTTACCGTATATCCTGTGGACGGTTTTGTGTTTGATGACGGAGACTACAGGAGCGGCAGCTTTGTATATTATCTGCAGGATGTGTATTATGAGTACTATTATGCCTGCGCCAGAGCAGAGTCGCAAATCACCGATTTGTTTAATGGCGAAGACCCCTATATAGATCCATATTTTATTGATTATGCAGTGGACTTTACCGATCTTGGCGAAGTTGCAGGGCAGGAGGTTTATTTGGCTCACGTGACCTATGGGGCAGACTTTGACGAAGATGGCAAGCCAGATTATGATGCCAGTGATTTGATGTATCTCATCCCTTATTACGCAACGAAAGATGATGAGACGAATGGAAAGGTTACGTTCGCTAAGATTCAATATTATGGATTAGATGTAGCAAATTGGACAGATAAAGAGCATTTGGAATTTTTAGAGCAGGTTTTAGGTAAATAAATCGCATCTACGAGGGAGGCGGTGTCATGGAAAAAAAGAAGGTTGTGGCAATTGTTTCAATCGCCGTGTTGGGCATTGCATTTGTAGCGCTTCTCGTATTTATTTTGCTACATAATCAATCAGTGAAGAATCAGCCAGTAGCGGAAGGGGAAGAGAGCCAGGTGGTTGATCCTCAAGTTGTTTTGCAGCCCGAAGGAGAGGAGAGTAATATAGAGAGCACCAGTCCGGAAGAGAATCCAGCAGATGGGGAAAACTATTCTGGGGAGGTGGTTCCCGAAGCGGATGAACTTGAGGCCTCGGTGGAAGAAATAGATTATGCCAAAGTGCGAGAAGACTTAGGAAAGAAATATGGCTATGGCTTAGCAGAGGGAAAGGTGCTTCCAGATGATGTTATTCTTACCGATATGGAAGGAAAGAAACATCCTGTGACAGAATACCTTGGAAAGCCACTTTATATAAATTTGTTTACGACCTGGTGTGGCCCCTGTAATGCAGAAATGCCGGATCTAGCAGCAACGGCAAAAGAATATGCAGAGGAAATGAATTTCATTTTGGTTGATCTTGGTGACTCCAAAAGGGAGATAGAGTCTTTTGTAAAACAGCATGGACTGACAATCCCTATGTATTATACTGATGGCACCTTTGGTTCAGAGTATATTGAGTCCATTCCGAGACAGGTTGTATTAGACTGCTACGGACGCGTCGTATCTTATAAAGTTGGTGGTATGAGTCGTGCAGATATGCAGATTTTATGTGGTCTTGCAATCAGCGCCTCGGAGTAAGCGAATATGAAGAATTTCTTGAAGAATAACTATATAGCCTTGGGGATACTATTTTTTGCGGTACTGTTTGTTGTCCTTGGACTTTTGCAGAATGATTTTCAGACAGTGAGACAAAAGGGAAGTATGATCTGCACCCAGTGCGTGGGATTCAAATGAAAAATAAACAGACACAAAAACAACAGAGAAAGAAGGGGTGGTTTCGCCCCTTTCTTCAACTAATCACCCTAGGATTATATAATCTTAACTTCAAGGGCTTTCGTTCAGGAAAGATATATAATGGAACTCTTAAGGGAATCTGTACGCCAGGCTTGCATTGCTATTCCTGCCCAGCGTCGGCAGGCTCTTGTCCTCTGGGCACTTTGCAGAATACTCTTTCTAACCTAAGAGGGAAAATTAATCTATATGGAACAGGTCTTCTTCTCTTGTTTGGAGCAGCACTGGGAAGAGTAGTGTGCGGCTTCCTCTGTCCTTTTGGATTTTTACAGGATTTGCTATATAAGATTCCAACGAAGAAGTTTACACCAGCATTTAAACGACTGCGATTTATGAAGTATGCGGTACTGGTTGGACTTGTTGTAGTGTTCCCTATTGTTACGATGCTTACTAAATATGCAGGAGAACCAGGATTCTGTAAGTTTCTTTGTCCTATGGGAACCATCGCAGGTATTGAACTGACGGCGGCAAATAGTGAAATGCGTAGTCTGATTGGTGTGCTGTTCTGGCTAAAATTAGGCTTTTTATTAACGATTATTCTGTGCTCAATTTTTATATACAGACCTTTCTGCAGACTGCTTTGTCCTCTGGGCGCATTTTATGGACTGTTTAATAAAATAGCACTCCTTAGATATCACGTGGACGAGACGGCGTGCACTCATTGCGGTGCCTGTGAGAAAGCATGTCCTGTACGAATTGATCCTGTAGCGGAATGTAACTCTGCGGAATGTGTACGTTGCGGGAAATGTAAAAATATATGCCCAGCCAGTGCTATCAGCTATAGGAGTAAGCCGAAAAAATGTACTTCGGGGAAAGACGAATAAGGAAAGAAACATGTTACTTAGTATTGCGTTAATTATTTTTAGCGGACTGATTTTTGGATTTTTTTGCAAGCAGATGCATCTTCCTGCATTGGTAGGAATGATTATTGGGGGGATTTTGATAGGACCTAATGGACTGGGACTGCTGGACGAGAGTATCCTAAATTGTTCTGCCGCAATTCGAAAGATTGCCCTTATTATTATTTTGCTACGGGCAGGAATTACCTTGCAGATGAGCGACTTAAAAAAGATGGGAAGACCAGCTATTTTAATGTGCTTTTTACCGGCATGTTTTGAAATTGTTGGAATGATTATTTTGGCCCCTATCTTTTTGGGAGTCACCAGATTGGAAGCAGCCATTATGGGCGCTGTGGTGGGGGCAGTATCTCCGGCTGTGATTGTTCCTAGAATGATTTCTCTCATAGAGAAAAAGGAGGGAACTGCCAAAGGCATACCGCAGCTTGTTTTGGCTGGAGCCTCTGTAGATGATGTATTTGTGATTGTATTGTTTACCGCATTTACTGGGAAGGCTACGGGAGATGGATCGAGTATTCTTTCTTTTGTTAATGTGCCAGTAAGTATTATTTGCGGTATTGGCGTGGGAATTTTAGTTGGCATCTTACTATCGCTGTATTTTACTAAATTCCATGTGCGAGATACTGTGAAACTGATGGTGCTGTTAGGACTGGCCATGCTGTTATGCGTGGGAGAAGACGCTTTGACAGAACGTATTCCATTTACTTTTTCGGCGCTACTGTCCATCATGACCATGGGTATGGTAATAAAAATGAAAAAGGGAGAGACAGCGGCACGTTTATCGGTTCGTCTGAATAAAATTTGGGTTCTGGCAGAAATATTCTTATTTGTTCTGGTAGGAGCCTTGGTAAAAGTGGAAAATGCAGCAGACTATGGTATAGAAGCATTGCTATTAGTTTTAGCGGTTCTTGTTTTCCGGGCCTTAGGTGTATTTCTTTGTGTCCTTAAAACGAAACTGAATGGAAAAGAAAAGCTTTTTTGTATCTTTGCTTATCTTCCTAAAGCTACTGTGCAGGCAGCCATAGGTGGTATTCCACTGGCTATGGGACTTGCCTGTGGCGATATGGTGTTAACGGTCTCGGTACTAGCCATTTTGATTACTGCGCCGCTGGGGGCGATTTTAATAGACAGCCTGCATAAAAAACTATTACAGAAAGATATGGAATAAGCCCGTGAGGGGCTTTTTCATTTGTTTATTTTGGGTATAAATGATAAAATACAATAGATGAATTATGTAAATCAGAGGATGTATTCTTTTGGTTAGGAAGAAAGAAATGGAAGTACAAGTATGAGCAGAAAGAGTAAGCCCATTGTTGCTGTAGTGGGCCGTCCCAATGTAGGAAAATCAACATTGTTTAATGCGCTGGCAGGTTCAAAGCTTGCCATTGTTAAAGATATTCCGGGTGTCACCAGAGATCGTTTATATCAGGACGTAACGTGGTTAGATAAGGCGTTTACGATTATTGATACAGGCGGTATTGAACCAGACAGCAATGATATCATTCTTTCACAGATGCGTGAGCAGGCACAGATTGCTATTGATACTGCAGATGTGATTTTATTTATGACGGACGTAAGACAGGGCTTAGTAGATGCAGATGCGAAGGTGGCAGATATGCTTCGCAGATCAAAAAAGCCGGTAGTTCTTTGTGTTAACAAGGTGGATGATTTCAATAAGCTGATGCCAGATGTATATGAGTTTTATAATCTTGGCATTGGGGAACCTTATCCCATTAGTGCAGAGGGAAAGCTTGGTCTTGGTGAAATGCTCGATCAGGTCATTTCTTACTTCCCAGAGGATGCAGGGGATGAGGAAGAAGATGAGCGTCCCAGAATTGCCATCGTAGGAAAACCGAATGTAGGAAAGTCATCCATCATCAATAAACTTCTCGGAGAAAATCGTATGATTGTATCAGATATTGCTGGTACTACCAGAGATGCGATTGATGCTACGGCAGTTTATAACCATAAAGAATACGTATTCATAGATACTGCAGGACTTCGTAAGAAAAATAAGATTAAAGAAGAACTGGAAAAATATATGATTGTCCGCACCGTTTCTGCTGTGGAAAGAGCAGATATAGTTGTTCTTGTCATTGATGCAGCAGAAGGCGTGACAGAACAGGATGCAAAGATTGCTGGTATTGCTCATGAGCGCGGTAAGGGCATGATTATCTGTGTAAACAAGTGGGATGCCATTGAAAAGAATGATAAGACCCAGAAGGAGTTTACGGAAAAGGTTCGCCAGACTCTTTCCTTCATGCCGTATGCACAAATGCTCTTTGTGTCAGCATTAACAGGACAGCGACTTATCAAACTATATGAGACCATTGATGCGGTTACGGAGAATTGCAGCCTTCGTGTGAAGACGGGTACGCTCAATGAGATTATGACGGAAGCAGTTGCTCTGCAGCAGCCTCCGACAGATAAGGGTAAGAGATTAAAGCTCTACTATATCACCCAGGTTGGTGTGAAGCCCCCAACCTTTGTTATCTTTGTAAATGATAAGGAACTTATGCATTTCTCCTATACAAGATACATTGAAAACAAAATACGTGATGCTTTCGGATTCCAGGGAACCAGCCTTAAATTCATTATCCGCGAGAGAAAGGATGATGAATAATGAATACAATTCTATTAAGAGTATTTTGCGTGCTGGGAGGATATCTGTTAGGTTGTATCCAGACATCCTATATCATTGGACGAATGAAGGGTATCGACATTAGGGAGCATGGCAGTGGAAATGCTGGAACGACCAATACCCTTCGTGTCCTGGGGAAAAAATATGGTGCTATTGTATTTTTAGTAGACTTACTAAAGTGTGTGGCAGCTTCCCTCATTGCCTATTTTGTATTTAGAAATTCCCACCCGGACATGGTTTATTTATTTAAACTGTATGCCGGTTTTGGATGTGTGTTAGGACACAATTTCCCCTTTTTCCTTGGCTTTCGCGGAGGAAAGGGAATTGCGGCAACGGGCGGTCTGATTGCTTCCTTCTACTGGCCATTTATCCCGGTAGCAGCAGTATCCTTCTTCCTAACATTTGTACTGACAAACTATGTTTCTTTAGGTTCACTCATTATGTGTTTTAATTTCTTTGTACAGATGGTGATTTTTGTACTGTTGCATCCGCTAGGATTTGTACAGAATTCTGCATCTGCAGTACAGGTAGAGATGATTATTATTGCATTTATTATCACAACCTTAGCGTTCGTGAGACATAGAGCGAATATTGGAAGACTTGTGCGTCATGAAGAACGCAAAACTTATTTAAGCAAGAAGAATAAAGCAGAGTAAGGGGTATAAACATTATGGCAAAGATTGGTGTTGTTGGTGCAGGCAGCTGGGGTATTGCTTTGGCCGTACATTTGGCAGATAAAAAAGGACATGCAGTAAAGGTATGGTCCTGTATCGGTGCAGAAATCGATATGTTAAATGAAAAGCGGGAGCATGTAGATAAACTCCCTGGCGTTAAGCTTTCGGAAAATATTTCCTTTACTAAGGATTTGGCAGAGTCCATTATGGGTATGGACTTAGTCATTCTCGCTGTTCCCAGTGTGTTTACCAGAAGCACAGCAAAGCAGATGAAGGAGTTTGTGGAAGCAGGACAGATTATTCTTTCTGTTGGTAAAGGAATTGAAGAGAATAGCTTAAAGATCCTTACGGAAGTGATTAAGGATGAGATTCCACAGTGTGAGACAGCAGTTTTGTGTGGGCCGTCTCATGCAGAAGAGGTTGGACGTGGATTACCGACAACCATTGTTGCTGGATCTACCAAGAAAGCAGTAGCAGAGAAAGTTCAGATGCTGTTTCATGCAGATACGCTGCGTGTATATATTTCTCCGGATGTTCTCGGCATGGAACTTGGCGGAGCACTAAAGAATGTTATTGCTTTAGCCGCAGGAATCAGTGACGGACTGGGCTTTGGAGACAATACGAAGGCAGGACTGATTACCAGAGGAATCGCAGAGATTACCAGATTAGGAATCGCCATGGGCGGTAAGGCTGAAACTTTTTATGGCCTGACCGGTATTGGGGATTTGATTGTTACCTGTGATAGTTTGCACTCCAGAAACCGTAAGGCAGGCTTTTTGATGGGACAGGGAAAAACCATGCAGGAAGCAATGGATGAAGTTAAAATGGTGGTTGAAGGCGTTTACAGTGCAAAGGCAGCGAAAGCCCTGGCGGATAAGTATGGGGTTGAGATGCCGTTGGTTGATTGTGTAAATAGTGTGCTTTTTGGCGGTGTTTCCGCGAAAGAGGCAGCCACGGCACTAGTAAGAAGAGATTCAAAACCAGAACATGAAGTATTAGAGTGGACCGAATAAAAGATTTTTTCTCAAAAAGTAAGGAGAGAATTGGATGAGTCAGGCATTTGAAAGTACAAACGAATATGTGGCTAGCAAGGAATTAATGGATAGTGTAAATATCGCTATGGCATTAAAAAAGCCGCTATTGATTAAAGGAGAACCTGGTACAGGAAAAACCATGCTTGCAGAGGCAGTTGCGAAGAGTCTTGGAAAGCAGCTGTTAATCTGGAATATCAAATCAACCACAAAAGCCCAGGATGGTCTTTACATGTATGATACCATTCAGCGTCTGTATGATGGTCAGTTTGGCGAGTCGGGTGTAGACGACATTGCACACTACATTAAACTTGGAAAGCTTGGCGAAGCATTTGATAGTGAGGAGCAGGTTGTTCTCCTGATAGACGAGATTGATAAAGCGGATCTGGAATTCCCCAATGACCTATTGTGGGAATTAGACCAGATGGAGTTCTATATTCATGAGACGAAACGTACTGTAAAGGCAAAGCAGCGTCCTATTGTGATCATTACATCTAATGCAGAAAAGGAACTGCCGGATGCTTTCCTTCGCAGATGCATTTTCCATTATATTGAATTCCCCGATGCTCCTTTAATGGAGGAGATTGTTAAGACGCACTTCCCTAATTTGGAAGAGAATTTGATGAAGAGCGCCATGGATGCATTTTATAAGATCCGTGGAATTCGTGATGTACGTAAGAAACCAAGCACCTCGGAATTAATCGATTGGATTAATGCATTGCAGATTGGAGGAATCTCTGCAGAAACATTAACCAAGGAGTTGCCCTTCTTAGGTGTTATGGTGAAGAAGGATGAAGATTTAGAGGCAGTAAAGAAGAGTCAGTATTAATGTTTACGAAATTTTTTGACAAGTGCAAAGCCTACGGATTAAAGGTTACCTTAAGTGAATGGCTAACTTTGCAGCAGGCATTATCAATGGGACTTTGTGAGGATTCTATCACAAAGTTCTATTATGTTGCTCGTAGTATTTTGGTAAAGTCGGAAACAGATTTTGATAAGTACGATATGGCTTTTGAAGACTGCTTTAAAGGGATTCGCAATGAGGACGGCTTAACGAAGCGAATGTTAGAGTGGCTAGATAAGCCAGAAATGAATGAAATGCTCCACGAAATGGATAAGGAGTACTTGAATTCCGTGGAGTCTTTTAATATTGATAAGGACGATGTTGAGAAGAAATATAAGCAGCGAATGAAGGAGCAGGATTCAGAGCACAATGGCGGTTGCTATTGGATTGGAACCATGGGAAAGACCTCCTTTGGAAACACCGGTGGTAATATCGGTGGTATTCGTGTTGGTGGCGGTACGGGCTATCAGAGCGCCTTTCAGGTGGTAGGTGCAAGAAAGTATCGTGATTTTCGCGATGACAGAATGCTGGACAATCGCCAGTTTATGCAGGCACTTCGTAAACTGCGGGATTTTTCTTCCAGACTGGATGTTCCTAAAACGGAACTGGATATTGATGGAACCATCGACGAGACCTGTAACAATGGTGGATGCTTACAAATTGTTATGGAAAAGCCGCGAAAGAATACGGTGAAACTCCTTCTGCTGATGGATAGTGGTGGAACCATGATTCCCTATGTGAAGCTATTAAATGAACTGTTTCAGGCAGTGAATAAGTCAAACCACTATAAGGATGTTAAGGCATACTATTTTCACAATTGTATCTATTCTCATGTATATAATACTCCAGAGTGTGAGAATGGTGATTGGGTCGAAACAGAATGGATGTTTAGAAATTTAGATAAAGATTATAAGGTACTGATTGTTGGCGATGCAGCGATGGCACCAGAAGAACTGTATGCCAAGGACGGTAATTATAGAGGACCGAATGGCGGTTATTCTGGGGAAGAGTGGCTCCTGCGTATGAAGCAGAAGTACAAGAAGATTGCCTGGATGAATCCCAAAATGAGTTTGACGCATGCGCCCTGGCGTGAAGCAGAAACACGTATTAAACAGATCTTTCCGATGCTTCCGTTGACGGTAGAAGGGCTGAATGATGCCATGGCAGTACTGATGAAAAAATAGCAAAAAATAAAAAACTCCGATGGTTGTCTTTTAAGACTGAGATGACACCATGGGAGTTTTTTTATTGGCCATATTAAAAGATTCTTAAATAGTAGCCCGGAATAAATAAATAGGATGCATAGCGAAGTACAGGGAGCCATAGTGTTAAATCAAAGAACACCGGCGTTAGTAGCAGGGAGAATAGAAGATATAGTGGTAAAACAGCTGTATAAAGAAGACTGTTTTTAATAATTGCTGTAAGTAGTAACGTAAACAGAATTACCATGATTGTGTAGACAAGAAGTCCTAGTCCAGCAAAAAGAAGTCGTTTTTCTTTTCCACTGATGACAAGGCACAGAAATGCCATGCATGCAGAAGACAAAGTGGGAATGCAAACACTGAAAAGACGAATCTTCATCTGACGATAGCCATAGTGATTGGGATCCTTATAAAAGGCAAGGCCGCCAGCTAGTCCTGCTAAAAGAACTAAATGTGCCAGAATTCCTTTTAATGGGGAGAAAAGAATATCAGAGGCACGCAGGGGCGCGCTGTCAGGTTCTTTTTCATAGTGAATGGAAAAGGCTGTTTCGGTTAATGAGTAGCGCTCATAGGCTGCTTCAATATCGTCCCTTGTGTACAGGACATCATTATAGGTCGCAATATCACTCTGGGTTGTTAAATAATCTATGATGGCCAGGCGTTCTGCATGATTAAAGAGTAAAGAGAACACTGTTTCGTCGGTCACCTGAGACATGGTGGAAGATGCGCTGGTATACCTAGTAATGAGCTGTTTTCTTTCATGAGCCATGATTTTTTCATAGTAGTCGCCGGGGAATTCATAGGCGCATTCCAATTTTCCGTTGATGACATCGTCTTGCATGAAGGAGACGTCATCATAGCAGATAAAAGAAAAAAGTCCGTCTGCATTTTGCAGTGCTTCCTGAATGATTTCGCCACTTTCGCCGTCGTCGTGAATGTAATAGCCTATGGGGATTGTGTCACTGCCCTTACTGGAACCAAGGCTCAGTAGAAAGGTAAAGAGAGGCATCAGCAAAAGAACCAGGTAAAAACCAGGCTTCTTTAAATTCTGTTTGAATAATAGACGGAAAGTTCTAAATGTTTTCATAACTATTGCACATCTCTTCGTTTCTGTTTCCAAACAAACAGGATACCTGCTGCGAGGAAAACGACGATCCATAAAAGGGTTGTTTTAAACATAAATGTATTTTTGCCTGAAAGCAGAGCGGTAATGTTCTGCTGTAGTTCATAGCAGGGAATCCACTTTCCATAGGTTCTGACGGCGGCAGGGAAGAAGGAAAGGGGCAATATATTGCCGCTGGCAAAGGACATAATGGCACCTACAGAAAACAGAAGCAGTGTCGCCTTTTCAGCTTCGCCTGTTGCATATAGAAGCATCTGGTTGTAAACAGCCAGAAACAAGGAGAGCGTAAGCAGGAAGAGGAGAGAAGAGGTGGAAAAATGATAGGTGATTTCTTCTGCGCTTAATAAGGGATAAATCCTTGTTCCAGCAAATAGTACCCCAAAACTAAATAGGAACATTACTAAAGTAAGAACGCAGACTCTGATAAAATAGGTAACCAGAGGATGAACGCCTTTCATCATTTTAATGCGGGCAATCTGAGAACTATCCAATTTTAAGGCTGGCATAAGTCCAAAACCGATGAAGAGGAGCAGTAATAAAATGCCAGAAGACAGATAGAAAGAAAGGTAATTAATGACTCCGGTATTTCCTTCTTCTGGTTCAGTGAAAACACCCAGGCGGGGGAGAACAAAAGAAAAATTCATAGCATCGATGGTGTCATAGGTTTTGCCCATCGGTGTGTTACACATCTTAAATATCTCTGCGGCGGTGAGAGAACCTGCCTGCGCTGTGGTAAGTAATCGTCCGCCGGCTTTGGTAAACTCGGTTAAGAATATGGCAGAAAGATCTTTATCACCGGGGAAAATGACCTCCACCTGTACATCTCCCAGATACATAATCTGGTCTATTGCACCTTCTGGAAGATAAATGATCGCCATGATTTTTCTTTTTGTAAGGTTGTCCATGGCGGTATTGTAATCCATCTCAAGGAAGGAGAGTCTTCCTTCTAAACTTTCCATGCTTGAAAGGAGATCCAAGGCATAGGATATATAGTAGTTGTCGCTGTCACTGCAGACAATGGCCACCTGTTTAGCATCCATCTGCCCCGCATCATCGCTTTGGGTGGATTTGTATGCTCCCATAATGAAGAGACCAATGAATGCAAAAAGAACCACCGTTGCCAGCAGAGCATAGGGAAGTGCACGAAGATATTTTTTTATCTCAATGCCAAACAGGCGTGGAATGATTCTTTTCATTAAGGATTACCAGATTAGGTCATAGTATAAATCGTAAAGGAAATCGCCGGCATCCATACCGATTTCTTCAAACTTCTCTTTGGTCATATCAAAAATTCGGTATTCTGTTCCGTGTAACTGCTTCAGGTCGTCCTCCAGTTTCGAAATGGATGCATTAATTCCAAGTTCAATGGTGAAGTTGTCATCATAGTCATCTGCGTAGGAAATTGCAAGGGAATTAATGTCAAGCGTACATTTATCCGTGCCAATGCTGGTGGAACCATCCATGACATAGGAGAGGGTGTATTCATCGTAACCATCGGAAAGATACTGCGTCATTTCGTCATGGAAATGCTTGGAGGATAAATCATATTCAGCATTCAAATCTATACGAAGATAATCTGTTCCGTTTTCTTTCACAATGAGAGAGGCAAGATCAGAACGGATATTGTTCGTGGTTGAACCATTGTTTGTGAATGCAATACTGTAGGTGCTACCTGCATAGTCTACAGCAACAGAAGCGGTAAGAGCATCGCACAGGTAGTCTTTTCCTGCAAATTGAACATCCGCAGAAATACCGTAGGTCTCATCGTCATAATTGATAGTAGTTTCAGTGGTAAAGGAGATGAGTCGGTTATCACTATCGATGAGCATGGTAGAGGTCAGATTGTCTTCAAAAGCAGAGAAGATTTCACTCATGGTGTCCTCGGAAAGATTCTCGTCTAAATATGCCATGAGGTCACCGACAATATCTTCGGAGTCGATATTGGAATAATCCAGGGAAAGTAAAAGGACTGTTGCGATACCCTTATTGTCTCTAAAGTAACGCTCTAAGGAATCTAAATACCATACTCTATAGGCATTTCCAAAGGTCTGCAGATCATCCTTTGCAATATTCATGTGAAAGACTTCGCAGCGAAGAGGCTCGCCACCTACGGTAACATCCTTCTTGGTTTCGTCCTTTGTTACTTCAATGCTATTGTAGAAGGTCAGCAAAGATTCAGCGGCGCTTTCAGAAGTAATAAACGCGTGCGTGGACAAATCAGGGAAATTGGCAAGCTGCAGAGGACTTATAGAAAGCGCCTCTGCAATGGCATCTGGAAGTAACTCTCCGCCATTGATAAAATCTGTTTCGTTATATTTACGGCCAAAATGTAATAAGTCTATCGTGAAAAATCCATCCAACAGTTCTGGTACAGCAACAGACATGGAAGTTTCATTGAGCAGTATTTCGGAGGAAAAAATCTTAAAACCAATAAAGGTGAGTTTTAATTCTTCATAAATTTGTCCCATCTTAGGGGCGTACTGGCCATTGGCTGTTAAGGCGAGACCTGAAAGGGAAGTGAAAAAGCTACCCATAGACTGGTCATCAAATACAAGATCCTGGAGCTTTACAACAACCTGGGTGCTGGCACCTTGTTCCATAATGGCATCAATGTTGGTTTTTGCCTGGCGGCAGTCATCGATGTATCCGGGAAGAAGCATGCCGTTTCCAGCCTCATCTTCAAAATTACCCATGACGGCGAAGATACTCTGGTCACCTAATGTTTTTGCAGTGGCTAAGAAAACACGTTCTTTATCAGAAAGCGCTTTGCCCTTAAAAAAGTGAATACAAAGGAAAACAATGAGACCAATAATTACAGCACCTACGCCAATCAGAATAAAGGGAAGCGGAGAGCGTTTCTTTTCTTCACCATAAGTGGGGGCAACCACGGTACTCATGTTAGAAAGTGCAGGGATGTACTGATGCGTATCAGGAACCTGCTCTTCTCTAATATCAGCCAGCGTGGAAATGGTATCCGGTGCAGAATTATTCTCTGTGACTGCATTAGAACCTTGGAGCATATCACTGGTGATGGGCTCCATCAGTGTAGGTTCTAAATCATTCATATTGTTAGGAATATTATTTTCAGGACTTGTCATACAGTTAACTCCTTTACCAGGGCTTCTCCTCGTATCGCAGGATCGGTGGGTACGAGACGACCATCTTTGAGAATAAATACTTTGGTACAGATATTTAATTCTGCTTCTTCGTGGGTTACCAAAATGATACTTCCGCCGTCATCATGGTATGCCTTTAGGTAACGGGCAATATCAGCTTTGCAGGGAAGATCTAATGCTGCAGAGGGCTCGTCTAATATGAGTAAGGACGGATGATTGATTAGTGCAATGGCGATGGATAATCGCTTCTTCATACCGCCGGATAGTTTCTCGACATCCTTCTTTAAGAAACTATCGATACCAAGCATTTTGATAGCGGGGCTTTCCAGTTCCTTTTTCAAATCCTTCTTTTTACCTTTATACCAAAGTAGAAGATTATCATAGCCAGAAAGACCGGGAATGAGCGGATTATCCTGTGGAACATATCCCATGAAGTCCTTAATGGTTTTTCCGGGGATTGTGGAAGAGATGGTTCCTTGATGTGGTTTTCTTGCACCTACCAGAAGAGATAGAAGTGTACTCTTTCCACAGCCATTTCCACCAATGATTCCGATGCATTCGTGTTCACCGACGGAGAGGCTAACATCCTTTAAGATATTTTGCTTTTTATAATGAAAGGCCAAATGGCTGATTTCGAGCATTACATTCTCCTTATAGCACTATGGGGCTGATGGTTTCTTCGGATACTATTTTACCATAGGAAAGAAGGGAATATATATGGGATGCCGCAAAATCCTTTTGTAGTAAGGAGAGGGCATCTGTGGGTAATTCCTTTCCGGCCTTGGCTGGTTTATTGATGAGAGGTAGAGAAGCACTTTTTTTAATTTGGTGTAGAAGTCCCTTGGCTGACTTGCGCATACCTAAAATTCGTGCGTAAGGTGCATAGTCGTAGTGCATAGCGATTTCAGCATCCTCTTTGGTATAGCCTAGAACCATGTGCAGGAGTGCACGCTGCAGGTGGCTGTGGGCAATATCTTTGCTTTTTAAACACGTAACAAACTGCGAAGCATCCATATATAGCCGTTGGTTCTTGTAGATTTTATCTGCGAGATTTGGGTAAATATCAAAAATGGATGCAAGATTTTCGTAGGAAATTCCCTGCAGATGACAACCGATGAGTGAATCAAAGGAGGTAAGAGAGAGAAATGTTGTTTGGGGGTTACTGAGGATATCTTTTACATGGTCAGGTAAACCGGGTAAGGAAGAAATGACCCCTGGGTTACTTAAACATGCCTTGCGAATGGCAGAGGCAGAAGGATAGGATGCATTTTCCTCTAAATCATGGTAGCCTGCACCTTCTCGCTTTATGGTTAGGGGCTCCATGGAACTTTGGAAATGAGAGAGCGCTTTTAAGTAAGCAATGCCTAAAATATTATTGGGACTGTCTTTCGCTAGTTCTTCAGCATTCGCTTTCTCACGAAGGAGTGACAGAGAACCATCTTCGGAGCCAAAGCATAGCGTATCCACACAGCCCAAGTGATGGAGAATGGATACACCACAGCGGGCAAAATATTCTGCACTGCCGGTAGCAAAGATGGTAGGCATCTCTAATACAAGGTCTACCCCGCTTTTTAATAGCATCTCGCATCGCTTGTGTTTAGGAAGAAGGGCAGGCTCTCCACGCTGCACAAAGTCGCCAGAAAGAACGACCACAAGATAGTCCGCACCAGCCAGTTCCCTTGCTTTGGAAAACAGGTATGTATGTCCATTGTGAAGCGGATTACATTCCGCAATAATTCCGACGGTTTTCATAGAGTAAATGTACCATTTTTAGCTATTTCTGGCAATGCGATGGGAGATGCAGGCAGGGGGCTGAGAGAGATTCTTGCAAGCAGGGCTTTTCTATGTTTTAATGGAAATGAAATACTACATAAAAGGGGTGACTTATGGCAAAAGCAAATAATCCTGTGGAAGATGAAGAAATCTATATGGATGTGGAAACTGATGAAGGTACGGTAACCTGTTCTATTATCGCCATTTTCTCCAAAATGGGAAAAGATTATATTGCATTACTTCCTTTAGATGAAAAGGAAGAGAATAAAGATGGTGAAGTGTGGCTATATGGTTATGAGGAAGACAGCAAAGGAAATAGTACACTCATTAACCTAGTAGATGACGAAGAATATGAAATTGCTTCCGATGCCTTTGATGAGTATTTAGATGCCCAGGAGTTTGACGAACTAGTGGGAGAGGATGACGAAGAAGAATAATAATTTTTTGGGGATGACTAGATTTTAGTCATCCCTTTTGTCTCTAGAAGAAATCTACTTTTCTCTTTTCTATTTTCTGGTGTTTTACTGATATAAAATAAAAACAGTAGTTCTTTGGCCCTTGTCATAGCGACATAGAAAATTCGTCGTTCTTCTTCAATCGTTTCTTTGGAAGCATTTTTTCCCTGCGGAACATTTCCCTCATTGCAATCAGGGAGGATGACAATTTTATATTCTAGCCCCTTGCTTCCATGCATCGTTTGTAGGGTAAGGTAGTCCCCTTCTGGCTTTTCTGCGCAGGCCTGTGTCATCTCTGCGTATTCTTCTGTTTTTCGTTTCCATACATCATAGGAGGAGAATCCACTTGCAGATTGTTGCACGAGATCCAAATTTTCTAGGATTTCTGTTTCATCTCGGCCGGTATTTTTAGCATCCGCAAGAAGCGCTGTATCTAACCCCATTACTTTTCGAATGTAGGAGATCGCAGGATAGGGTTCCATGGATTTGATTCTGGTAAGATCCGTTAGCAGTATTCGCAGGTTGTTTTTGCAATACAGAGGAATGTCTTTATTGTTTAACAAGTCTTTGATTAGAATGACCGGCGTGGTTAGGTAACTCCGTTTTATGTAGCGAACTGGTTTGTTCATAAAGCGAAGCAAGTGACTGCGAAAGCATTCTCCGTGGGCATAGGCTAACAAGGATAGGAGAACCAGAATTTCAGGCTTTTTCCAAATGCTATCGATTTTTTCTTTGTAATAGAATGGGATGGAGTGCTCCGTAAGCTTCTGTAAAATGCGCTTGGCACCTGTATTGGTGCGAAATAGGATGGCGATATCTTTGAATACACCGACTTTTTGATAGGAAAGAATTAATTTTATAATCTCTTCTGTTTGTAGGTCGGAGGATGGGAACCCTTTTTCGTAGACGCAGCATTTTCCCGGAGTAGCAGCGGAAAGTGATTTCTGATATCTGCTTTGATTATGTCCAATCAGTGAAATGGCACTGTCTACAATGGAAGCCTTGGAACGATAGTTTTTGGGAAGACAGATGGTCTTTGTGGCGGGATAATCTTTTGGAAAGTGGAGCATAATACCAGGCTTTGAGCCGCGGAATCCATAAATTGACTGGTCGTCGTCACCAACAATGAAAAGATTGTTTTCAGGATGCGCTAAAAGTTTGATGACTTCATATTGCATGGGATTAATATCCTGGAATTCATCCACCAGAATATATTGGTATCTTTGTTGCCAGCTTTTTAGGATGTCAGGATGAGCAGTCAATGTACGATAGCACAGGAGAACCATATCATCAAAGTCGACCTTATGCCGCAGATTACACTGGGTTTCATAGGCTTTGTAGATTTGTCCGAAGTCTTCTCCTGCAAGATAGGCAGGGTGGTAGGATTCTGGGGAGGTACCATCATTTTTGATTTTGCTGATATCTGCTAGAATCTGTGGAAGAAAGGGATGTTCAGGGGTGGTATCAAAGCCGAGCTGTGCGTTCCCTGCGGAGGGATAAAGTTCGGAAAGAACGTCTTTTAAATAAGCGTGTTTTTCCTTCTCCGTCAGGATATCTTTCCCGGAGTAGTGCATGGTTTCTTTAACAATATGAAAATATATACTGTGAAATGTACCAAAGGTGACGGGCATGAAATCATCCTTCATGAGGGACTGAAAACGTTCTTGCATTTCTTCGGCGGCAGTTTTGGTGAAGGTAATGACCAAAATGCCAGACGGGTCGATGTCCATTTCGGTGGTCATGGCCTGAAGTCTTCTAGTTAATACAAAAGTTTTGCCACTGCCAGGACCGGCAAGGACCATCATAGGACCATCCTTATGGTGAATGGCAATATTTTGTTGTTCATTAACGGACATGGGAACTTATAAAAGAAATTCACAGAAGGATTTTTACTAAATTAAGACAGAGATATTTAAGCATAGAGTGAATTAAAAAGCAAATTCTTTCCCTTTTGAGGTGCAATATGCTAAAATATATAACAGTTTTTTGTAAACTATTCCTAAAGGCCCTGTAAAGAGCCTTATTTGTGTATAGAAAAGCAGGTAGTTATGAAATTATTACAGTATCTAAAAGGTGGTAAAAATCATTTTGTGACCATAACCACCCATAAAATTGAAGTTATGAAGGGGTGCTTTCGTGTTGGGCTTTATAAGCAGGGGCTGTTACATGATTTATCTAAGTACACTCCAACTGAATTTTTGATGGGAATGGTATATTACCAGGGAACTCGAAGCCCTAACAATGCAGAACGTGAAGCAAAGGGATATTCCTCTGCCTGGCTGCATCACAAAGGAAGAAACAAGCACCATTATGAATACTGGATTGATTATCTTTCTGATGTAAAGAATTCTGACAAACCGGTCATCTGTGGATGCAAGATGCCTGTAAAATATGTTGTAGAGATGTTTGAAGACCGTGTTGCGGCTTGCAAGATATACAATAAGGAAAAGTTTAAAGTGACGGACCCCTGGCAGTACTATAACAGTGGGAGAACCAGAGAACTTTTGCATCCTGATACGAGAAAACTGTTAGAGCATCTTTTAAAGATGTATGCAAAGTGTGGGCAAGATTATACGGAGGCATACATCCGAAAGAAGATACTACATAATGATAAAAATGTATTCGTAAAACTGTTTACATCCGGTAAAAGGAGAAATAAAAAATGATAGGCGATAAGAAAGTATTATTTAGTGGCATGCAGGCAACCGGAAATTTAACTCTGGGTAATTACTTAGGAGCCTTACAGAACTGGGTAAAACTGAGTGATGAATATGAATGCTTCTACTCTGTGGTAGATCTTCATTCGATTACAGTTAGACAGGATCCAGCAGAACTTCGAAGCCGTGCAAGAAAGTTACTTACTTTATACATTGCAGCCGGACTGGATCCGGAAAAGAACTGTATTTATTATCAGTCCCATGTTTCTGGACATTGCGAGCTTGCATGGATTTTGAATTGCTTTACATATATGGGTGAGTTGAATCGAATGACCCAGTTTAAGGATAAGAGTGCAAAACATGCAGATAATATCAATGCTGGCCTCTTTACTTATCCTGTGTTAATGGCAGCAGATATTCTTCTTTATCAGGCAGATGTGGTACCGGTAGGAAAAGATCAGTTGCAGCATCTGGAGATTACGAGAGATATCGCACAGCGTTTTAATGCGATTTATGGGGATGTATTTACGATTCCGGAGCCTTACCTTGGAAAGAGTGGTGCAAAAATTATGTCCCTCCAGGATCCGGCTAAGAAGATGAGTAAGTCAGATGAAAATGTAAATGCTTCCATTTATCTTATGGATGACCCCGATACCATTATGCGTAAGTTCAAACGTGCCGTGACAGATTCTGAAGGCTGTGTAAGATACAGTGAAAGTCAGCCGGGAATTATGAATTTAATGGATATCTATTCTGCATGTACCGGTAAGTCGGCAGCAGAAATCGAGAAGGAATTCGATGGTAAGGGCTATGGCGATTTTAAGATGGCTGTTGGCGAGTCTGTTGTTTCTGTATTAAAGCCTTTGCAGGATCGCTTTGAAGATTTACAGAAAGATAAGGCGTACATTGATGGCATTATCAAGAACAATGCTGAGAAGGCTGAGTACTACTCATTAAAGACCTTACGCAAGGTACAGAAGAAAGTTGGTTTCCCGGAAAGAATCCGTTAAGGAACTATTAGGAATATAAATGGGAACACGCATAAAGTGAACCATAGACGAAGCACACTCGTTGTGCAGGAAAGGTGGGAATACAATGGAAAGAGATTCTATGATGAAACTTTCGAAGGAACGTCAGGAGATGTTCAATGAGATGGTTGAATTCTGTATGGCATCCGGTGCAATTGACCAAAATTTATATATTGAATATGACGTAAAAAGAGGATTGAGAGATGCATCTGGTAAGGGTGTATTAACTGGTCTGACAGAAATTTCCGATGTTGTGGGATCCAAGATTGTGGATGGTGTAAAGGAGCCTGCGGAAGGTAATCTTTACTATCAGGGATATAATGTTAAGGACATTATCAAGGCGATAGGCAACAGAAGATTTGCGTTTGAAGAAGTAACCTATCTTCTAATGTTTGGTGAACTTCCCAATAAGCAACAGTTTGAGAACTTCTGTGGTATTTTATCAGACTTACAGGAACTTTCCAGTGACTTTGTACGTGATGTACTGCTACATAATCCTTCTGTCAATGTCATGAACTCTTTGCAGAAGGCGACTTTAAGTCTTTACTCTTATGATGAGGATCCGGAAGAAATCTCTGTAAGCAATGTTCTTCGTCAGTGTTTGCAGATTATTGCAAAACTTCCACTAATGAGTGTGTATGGTTATCACGGATACAGACATTTCTCCTTAAATGAGAATCTGGTGATTCGTAATCCCATTAAGGAATATTCTACTGCTGAAAACATTTTGAATATGCTTCGTCCAGATGGTAAGTTTACTCCATTAGAGGCACAGGTATTAGATGTTGCATTAGTGCTTCATGCAGAGCATGGCGGTGGTAATAACTCCACCTTTACAACCCATGTCGTTACTTCTACAGGTACGGATACCTATTCTGCTATGGCGGCTTCCATTGCTTCTTTAAAGGGACCTAAGCATGGTGGTGCGAACTTAAAGGTGCAGAAGATGTTTGATGACATCAAAGCGAATGTACCTGATTGGTCTGATAAGAAGGCGTTGAAGGTATATCTTGCTAAAATCCTGGATAAGGCAGCTTTTGATAATGCTGGTCTTGTATATGGTATGGGACATGCTGTATATACGGAGTCAGATCCCCGTGAAGTAATTTTAAAAGAGTGCACCAGAAAGCTGGCTAAAGAAAAAGGCAGAATGGATGAATTCGATCTTTATGAGTCAGTAGAAAAGATTTCTGCAAAATTAATTGCTGAAAGAAGAAAACTGCATAAGCCAGTATGTGCAAACGTGGATTTCTATTCTGGATTTATGTATTCCATGTTAGGCATTCCCGAAGAACTCTTCACACCGATCTTTGCTATTGCGCGTGTCAGTGGATGGAGTGCACACCGCTTGGAAGAGTTAGTAAATAAGGGAAAGATTATTCGTCCTGCCTATAAGTATGTAGGAACCCACAAGGAAGTTTTAGCAATGGATGAAAGATTTTGGTAAGTTTTCACCCAAAGGTAGCTTAGTCTGTAAATGTTGGTAGTCAGTATATAAAAAGGGAAGATCTATGAAAGACAAATATGTGGCATATGTTTCCTGCTATACCCAGGAAACCAAAGATGGTATTAAGATTTTTGATGTAGATATGAAGAATGGCACATTCCAACCAAAGAGCAGTGTGCAGATTACCAATTCCTCCTACATTACCATTTCGCATGACAGAAAGAATCTGTATTCCATTACAGACCACGGTGTAGAAGAGTATAAAATCGCACCGGATGGAAGCCTCACGTTAGAGAGCGCAGCCTCTATCAATGGTATGAGAGGATGTTATCTGTCCACTGACTATGAGGAAAAGTTCTTATTTGTGGCAGGATACCATGATGGAAAAATCACCGTTCTTTCCTTGGAGGAAAATGGTGCTATCGGACATATTTGTGACGAAATTTATCACAAGGGATTAGGAAGCATTGTAGATAGAAACTTCCGCCCCCATGTTAACTGCGTCAAAATGACCAGAGATAATAAGTTCCTTTTGGCAGCAGACCTCGGTATGGATCATACCAAGGTATATGAGCTGGACCATCACACTGGAAAATTAAAATTAGTAGATATCTTACATTCTGAGCAGTATTCTGGACCACGTCATATTAAGATTACAAAGGATGGAAAGTTCATCTATATCATTCATGAAGCATCCTGCATGATTGATATTTATTCTTATAGTGTAGAAAACAATGTGCCAAAGTTTGATAAGATTGATTCTGTTCCTACAATCAATGATTATCACGCAGGGGACTCTGCAGCAAGCGCACTTAATTTGTCAGATGATTTTAAATATCTCATCTGCTCCAATGTAGGAGACAACTCCGTAGTGCTTTACAAAATGAATGCAAAGAATGGAAGCTTAGAGAAGAAACTTTGCCTTCCCATCAGCGGAAGTTATCCTAAGGATGCGGCATTATTCCCGGATAATAAACATATTGTTTCCTTGAATCATGAGTCCAATACCATGACTTTCTTCAAGGTGGATCCTGATGCAGGAACCTTGGTTATGAGCAGTAAGGAAATCAAGATTGATATGCCAAACTGTATTGTATTTCATAAATTAGAGGAAGCATAATGGCAAAATATACGTTAATCAAAACGATAGGAAGAGCCAAAAGAGGTCGCTTTGAGACTGTTCATGGAACCATTGAGACACCTGTGTTTATGAATGTTGGTACAGTGGGAGCCATTAAAGGTGCTGTGTCTACAGAAGATTTGGAGACCATTCATACCCAGGTTGAACTCAGTAATACCTATCACCTTCATGTTCGCCCTGGGGACAGACTGATTCATGATTTGGGTGGATTGCACAAGTTCATGAGCTGGAATAAACCAATTCTGACGGATTCTGGTGGATTTCAGGTTTTTTCCCTGGCAGGTCTTAGAAAAATCAAAGAGGAAGGTGTTACCTTCCGAAGTCACATCGATGGTCATAAGATCTTTATGGGACCAGAGGAAAGTATGCAGATTCAGTCCAATCTTGCTTCTACCATCGCTATGGCATTTGATGAATGTCCTCCTGCGCTAGAAAAGATGGAATATGTTCGTCCCTCTGTGGAACGTACGACCAGATGGTTAAAACGCTGTAAAGCGGAGATGGATAGATTAAATGCACTTCCAGATACCATTAATAAAGAGCAACTTTTATTTGGTATTAATCAGGGGGCGGTATTTGAAAAATTACGCATTGAACATGCGAAAGAAATTGCGGAACTGGATTTGCCAGGATATGCAATCGGTGGACTGGCAGTTGGAGAAACCCATGAGCAGATGTATTACATTCTGGATGAAACGGTTCCTTACCTTCCACAGAATAAGCCGACGTACTTAATGGGTGTAGGAACACCTGCGAATATTTTAGAGGGTGTAGACAGGGGCGTAGATTTCTTTGACTGTGTATATCCGTCTAGAAATGGTCGTCATGGTCAGGTATACACAAACCATGGCAAAATGAATTTAAAGAATGCCCAGTATGAGCGGGATATGCGCCCGATAGAAGAAGGCTGTGAGTGTCCGGCCTGCAAGAGATATAGCAGAGCGTATATCAGACACCTTCTAAAGGCAGAAGAAATGTTAGGACTTCGTCTCTGCGTAACGCACAATCTGTATTTCTATAACAAGATGATGGAAGAAATCAGAGAAGCGCTGGACACGGATACATGGCAGCAGTACAAGCGAGAAAAACTTGAAAAAGTTGGAAAGTAGAAAAGACGAACTACAGGAGAATGCTTTATGGCAGGATCTACATTTGGAAATCATTTTAGAGTAACAACCTTCGGTGAATCCCATGGTGTGGCATTAGGTTGCATTGTGGATGGGTGTCCAGCGGGGCTTCCGATTTGTGAAGAGGATATTCAGGGATATTTGGATCGGAGAAAGCCGGGGACCAGTGCTATGACTACCCAGAGAGCGGAAGCAGATAAGGTTAAAATCCTATCAGGCGTGTTTGAGGGGAAAACAACGGGAACACCGATTGCAATGATGATTGAGAATACGTCCCAGCACTCGGGGGACTACGGCAATATTGCGGTGAGTTATCGTCCTGGCCATGCCGACTATGGATTTGATGCTAAGTATGGCTTTAGGGATTATCGCGGCGGCGGAAGAAGCAGTGGACGGGAAACTGCAGCTCGTGTAGCGGCAGGTGCCATTGCATGTAAGATTTTGCAAGAGATGGGCATCGAGGTAACTGCTTACACCCATTCTATTGGGGATGTGGTGGTTCCGGCGGATGGGCTGGATTATGCTTATGCATTAACTTCGCCAGTATGTATGCCAGATGCAGGTGCTTCTGAAAAAGCCTATGCGCTTGTGCAGAAGTGCAGAGATGAGAAGGATTCTATTGGCGGCAGTGTGCGTTGCATCGTTACAGGTGTTCCTGCTGGCGTAGGGGAGCCAGTTTTTGATAAATTAGATGCAAAACTGTCTCAGGCACTCTTTTCTATAGGTGCCGTAAAGGCAGTGGAAATTGGTGACGGAATAAATGTTTCTAAAGCGAAGGGCTCTGAAAATAATGATGCCTTTTGTATGAAAGATGGGAAGGTGTCTGTGGAAACCAATCATGCAGGTGGTATTTTGGGCGGCATTTCCACTGGAGCACCCATTGAAATGATGGCTTATTTCAAACCTACCCCCTCCATTTATCAGCCCCAGAAAACGGTGTCTAAAGAACATGAAGAGATGGTTCTTGAGATCGTTGGTCGTCATGACCCCGTAGTGGTTCCTAGAGCTGTGGTTGTTGTAGAGTGCATGGCAGCATTAACGGTACTGGATGAGATGCTTGCTGGGCTTGGTGCAAAGATGGAGAATCTTAAGAAAATCTATGGTTAAGTCACCACGACACCGGGGTATTTTTCTTGTAAATACACACATTATTGTGTAAAATATAGGGTGCTTTGCCCGTTATAGGTAAAGCATTTCTTGAAAGAAAGGATTATGAATTATGTTTTTAAGTAGTGCAGTTCAAAAGCTTCTTGTAGGTTGTACTCCCCAGACGGGTGAAACCATGAGTACTAGTGCAAATGCAGCAGGTACTGGATCCGCTGGATACAGCATTGGTATGATTATTTTCTATATTGTACTGATGATTGCTCTTTTCTATTTTATGGCAATTCGTCCTCAGAAGAAGGAACAGAAGAAGATGCAGGCCATGATGAGCACATTAGAGACTGGTGATGTTGTTGTAACTACTAGTGGTTTTTATGGCGTAGTCATTGATATTACGGAAGAGGATGTTATTGTTGAGTTTGGTTCCAATAAGAACTGCCGTATCCCCATGCGTAAGAGTGCTATCGCCCAGGTTGAGAAGCCCGAATAAGGTTTCCCTAGGAATACTATAGAATTCTATACGAAAAGCATGAAGGAAGGCGTGGAATTACCCTCGTCTTCCTTTTGAATTTTACGACGATAAAAAGAATGGAGCGTAAATTAATATGAAACTGAACATCGTATGTATCCCTGGTGATGGAATTGGTCCTGAAATCGTTGACCAGGCAAAGAAAGTATTAAACAAAGTGGCAGAGAAGTTTGGTCACGAAATGAATTTTGAAGACATTTTAATGGGTGGTGCATCCATCGATGTGCATGGTATTCCGTTAACGGATGAGGCAATTGCTACTGCTAAGGCGGCAGATGCAGTACTCATGGGTTCCATTGGTGGTGATACCAATACGTCCCCTTGGTATAAGTTAGAGCCCAGTAAGCGCCCCGAAGCAGGTTTACTAAAGATTCGTAAGGCATTAAATTTATTTGCAAATCTTCGTCCTGCATATCTCTATCCTGAGTTAGCGGCAGCTTGTCCTTTAAAGGAAGCAACTGCAGAAGCTGGTTTTGATATGTTAATTATGCGTGAGTTAACGGGTGGTCTTTATTTTGGTGAGAGACATACTACGGAAGAAAATGGTGTTCGTAAGGCAGTAGACACCCTTACCTATGATGAGAATGAAATTCGTCGTATTGCTATCAAGGGCTTTGATATTGCCATGAAGCGCAGAAAGAAAGTAACCAGCGTGGATAAGGCCAATGTGCTAGATTCCAGTCGTCTTTGGAGAGCAGTTGTCAATGAAGTTGCAAAAGACTATCCGGAAGTAACGGTAGAGCACATGTTGGTTGATAACTGTGCAATGCAGTTAGTTAAGGATCCTGCACAGTTCGATGTTATTCTGACAGAGAATATGTTCGGTGACATCTTATCCGATGAGGCTTCTATGGTAACTGGTTCTATCGGAATGCTCAGCAGTGCATCCTTAAATGATACAAAGTTTGGTTTGTATGAGCCTTCCCACGGTTCTGCTCCTGATATTGCAGGAAAGAACTTGGCAAATCCTATTGCAACTGTACTTTCAGCAGCAATGATGCTTCGTTATACTTTTGATTTAGACAAGGAAGCTGATGCTATTGAAGACGCAGTGAAGAAGGTATTAGCAGACGGTATTCGTACCGGGGATATTTATTCCGAAGGATGCACCAAGGTTGGCTGCAAAGAGATGGGCGATGCCATTGTAGAAAGAATTTAATCTGTTCACACAGAATACTTGATAGAAAGGTGTAGAAAGATGAGAAGTGATAACGTTAAGACTGGTGCACAGCAGGCACCTCACAGAAGTTTGTTTAATGCGCTTGGGTTCACCCAGGAAGAGATGAAAAAACCTATGGTAGGTATTGTCAGCTCTTATAATGAGATTGTTCCCGGCCATATGAATCTTGATAAGATTGTAAATGCTGTAAAGCTTGGCGTAGCAGAAGCCGGTGGTGTTCCCGTTGTTTTCCCTGCTATTGCTGTATGTGATGGTATTGCCATGGGACATGTTGGCATGAAGTATTCTTTGGTAACAAGAGACTTGATTGCGGATTCTACGGAGTGTATGGCTTTGGCACATCAGTTTGATGCGCTTGTTATGGTACCGAACTGTGATAAGAATGTTCCTGGTCTTTTGATGGCAGCTGCCAGATTAAATTTACCCACTGTATTTGTTTCTGGTGGTCCTATGCTTGCAGGTCATGTGAAAGGACACAAGACCAGTCTTTCTTCTATGTTTGAGGCTGTTGGAGCCCAGGCTGCAGGAAAGATGAGCGATGAGGATGTTCTTGAATTTGAGCAGAAGGCATGCCCTACCTGTGGTTCCTGCTCTGGTATGTATACGGCAAACTCCATGAACTGCTTAACAGAAGCATTAGGTATGGGGCTTCGTGGTAACGGAACCATCCCTGCTGTATATTCCGACAGAATTCGTCTTGCAAAGCATGCAGGTATGGCTGTTATGGATATGCTGAACAAGGGTATTACCGCGAGAGATATCTTAACCAAGGAAGCAATTATCAATGCACTTACGGTGGATATGGCATTAGGATGTTCTACGAACTCTATGCTTCATTTACCTGCTATTGCACATGAAATCGGTTTTGATTTTGATATTGCATTTGCAAATGAAATCAGTGAGAAGACCCCCAACCTTTGCCATCTTGCACCTGCTGGTCCTACCTACATGGAGGATCTGAACGAAGCTGGTGGTGTATATGCAGTCATGAAACAGTTAGCAGATGCTGGGCTCATCAATACAGAACTGATGACCGTTTCCGGTAAGACTGTGGGTGAGAATATTAAGGACGCTAAGAATCTTGATCCAGAAGTTATTCGTCCTATGGATAACCCTTATACCAAGACTGGCGGTCTTGCGGTTCTGAAGGGTAACCTTGCACCTGATGGTTCTGTAGTAAAGCGTTCTGCAGTTGTGCCTGAAATGCTTGTACATGAAGGACCTGCTAGAGTATTTAACTCTGAAGAGGATGCGATTGCTGCTATTAAGGGTGGAAAGATTGTCGCTGGTGATGTTGTTGTTATTCGTTATGAAGGCCCTAAGGGTGGCCCTGGTATGAGAGAGATGCTGAATCCTACCTCTGCTATTGCAGGTATGGGACTTGGATCCTCTGTAGCATTGATTACAGATGGTAGATTTTCTGGCGCAAGCCGTGGTGCTTCTATTGGTCATATTTCTCCAGAAGCTGCTGTTGGCGGACCTATTGCATTCGTAGAAGAGGGAGATATCATTTCTATCGATATTCCTAACTATAAGTTGGATGTTAAGGTTTCTGAGGAAGTTCTTGCAGAGCGTAAAGCTAATTGGAAGCCTGTAGAGAAGGAAGTAAGCGGCTACCTTGCAAGATACCGTGAAATGACCACCTCCGGAAACAGAGGTGCTGTTATGAAAAGACCTGGTGAAAACTAAGTAGAAGGCGCGAAGAAGCATAATTTTTATGTAAGGAGTTATTGATCATGCAGTTAACAGGATCACAGATTGTAATCGAATGTTTAAAGGAGCAGGGCGTAGATACTGTATTTGGCTACCCTGGAGGAACCATTTTAAATATTTATGATGAATTATATAAGCATGCGGATGAGATTAACCATGTACTAACTAGCCATGAGCAGGGCGCAGCACATGCGGCAGACGGTTATGCAAGAGCCACTGGTAAGGTGGGGGTATGTATGGCGACTTCCGGACCTGGTGCAACCAATTTAGTTACTGGTATTGCTACAGCATTTATGGATAGTACCCCCTTGGTTGCAATCACTGCAAACCAGATTCTGCCTCTGATTGGTAAGGATTCCTTCCAGGAGGTAGATATTGCGGGCGTTGTGATGCCAATTACCAAGCACAGCTTTATGGTAAAGGATATTAATGAACTGGCAGATACCATTCGTAAGGCATTTTATATTGCTAAGTCTGGTCGTCCTGGTCCAGTCCTTGTAGATATTACTAAGGATGTAACCGCAGCTTCCTGTGAATTTGAAGCGATAAAGCCCCAGGAAGTTCCTGTGGTTCAGGAATACACAAAGGAAGATATTGCAGAAGTCGCAAAGATTATTGAAGCATCTAAAATGCCCTTCATCTTTGTTGGTGGTGGTGCAGTTCTTTCCGGTGCTTCTGAGGAAGTTAGAGCTCTTGCAAAGAAAATCGATGCGCCTGTATGTGATACCCTTATGGGAAAAGGTGCATTTGATGCCTACGATGATTTATATACTGGTATGCTTGGTATGCACGGTACAAAGACATCCAACCTTGGTGTGTCAAAGTGTGATCTTTTAATTGCTCTTGGTGCAAGATTTTCGGACCGTGTTATTTCTAATGCAGCCACCTTTGCAAAGAATGCTAAAGTGGTGCATATTGATATTGATGCGGCAGAAATCAATAAGAATATCAAAGCGGATAAGTCTGTAGTAGGTGATTTAAAGGTCGTATTAAAAGACTTGATTGCGGCTGTATCTGAGCAGAAGCATGAAGCTTGGATTAACGAAATCAAAACTATGAAAGAAGAAAAGCCTCTTGCTTACGAACAGGATAAGCTAACTTGTCCTTATATCATTGAGACTTTGGACAAGGTAACGGAAGGAAAGGCCATTGTAACCACAGACGTTGGACAGCATCAGATGTGGGCATCCCAGTTCTACAGATATACGGAGCCTCGTACCTTCTTATCTTCCGGTGGCCTTGGAACCATGGGATTTGGTCTTGGGGCATGTATCGGTGCAAAGTATGGTCGTCCTGATAAGGTTTGCGTTAATATCACTGGTGATGGCTGCTTCCGTATGAATATGCAGGAACTAGCTACCGCGTCCAGATATAATGTTCCGATTATTGAAATTATCATCAATAATCACGTTCTTGGTATGGTTCGTCAGTGGCAGACTCTTTTCTATGATAAGAGATACAGTAACACAGTATTGAACGATAAGGCTGATTTCGTGAAGGTAGCAGAAGGTCTTGGATGTAAGGCAATTCGAGTTACGAAAAAGGAAGAGGTTGAACCAGCTCTTCGTGAGGCACTTGCTGCAGGTTGCCCTGTAGTGCTAGATTGCTTCATCGAAGAAGATGACAAGGTATTCCCTATGGTACCTGGTGGAAAGCCGATTTCCGATGCCTTTGATGCTAAGGATTTGGCGGCAAAGGGGCAGAACTAACTACCCTTAGTTGCAGAAAATGAGTAACTCGTGTAACATTATAGATTGAGTGAAACATTCATTCATTGAAATGATTATTATGTGCGATGCACAAAAGGAGGATAAAAATGGGAAGAGTTTATAATTTCTCAGCAGGTCCTGCGGTTTTACCGGAGGAAGTATTACAGGAAGCAGCAGCAGAAATGATGGATTACAAGGGATCTGGTCAGTCCGTAATGGAAATGAGCCACAGATCCAAAGTTTACGATACCATTATTAAGGAAGCAGAAGCAGATCTTCGCGACCTTATGAATATCCCTGACAACTATAAGGTACTTTTCTTACAGGGTGGTGCTTCTCAGTTCTTTGCTGAAGTTCCCATGAATATGATGAAGAATAAGAAGGCTGGTTATATTGTAACTGGTCAGTGGGCTAAGAAGGCTTATCAGGAAGCAAAGATTTATGGTGAAGCTGTAGAGCTTGCTTCTTCCGCAGACAAGACTTTCTCCTATATTCCTGATTGTAGTGATCTTCCTATCACCGATGATATGGATTATGTATACATCTGTGAGAACAATACTATCTATGGTACAAAATATAAGACTCTGCCCAATACCAAGGGTAAGGTTTTAGTATCTGATGTTTCTTCTTGCTTCTTATCTGAGCCTGTAGATGTAACTAAGTATGGCGTAATCTATGGTGGTGTTCAGAAGAACGTTGGTCCTGCTGGTTGCGTTATTGCAATTATTAGAGAGGATTTAATTACAGACGAGTGCTTACCTGGCACACCTACCATGCTTAAGTGGAAGACCCAGGCAGACAACGATTCCCTCTATAACACTCCTCCTTGCTACACAATCTACATCTGCGGTAAGGTATTCAAGTGGCTCAAGAAGATGGGCGGCTTAGAGGCTATGAAGAAGTTAAACGAAGAGAAGGCAAAGATTCTCTATGATTTCCTTGATTCTTCTGAAATGTTTAAGGGTACTGTTGTTAAGGAAGATCGTTCCTTAATGAACGTTCCTTTTGTAACTGGCAACGATGAGTTAGATGCTAAGTTCGTAAAGGCTGCTACCGAGGCTGGATTTGTAAACTTAAAGGGTCACAGATCCGTTGGTGGTATGAGAGCATCCATTTACAATGCAATGCCTATTGAAGGTGTAAAGGCTCTTGTTGAGTTCATGAAGAAGTTTGAAGAGGAGAACAAATAATGTATAAGTATCATTGCCTTAATCCTATTTCCAATGTAGGTCTTGTGAATTTTACAAACGCTTATGCAAAGACTGAGAATGTTGCAGAAGCAGATGGTATTTTGGTTCGTAGTGCAGCAATGCATGATATGGAACTCCCTAAGGATCTTCTCTGCGTAGCTAGAGCAGGTGCTGGAGTAAATAATATTCCTTTAGACAAGTGTGCAGAGCAGGGTGTTGTAGTATTCAATACTCCTGGTGCTAATGCAAATGCAGTAAAGGAACTTGTACTTGCAGGTATGCTTCTTGCCGCACGTGATATCGTAGGTGGTATTGAATGGGTGAAGGGTGCCGCTGCAGATGAGAATATTGCAAAGACTGCAGAAAAGGAAAAGAAGAATTTTGCTGGTGGTGAAATCGCTGGTAAGAAGCTTGGTGTTATTGGTCTTGGTGCTATTGGTGTAAAGGTAGCGAATGCGGCATTAGAGCTTGGTATGGAAGTATATGGTTACGACCCTTATCTTTCTGTAAAGGCAGCATGGAGTCTTGATTCCAAGGTAAAGAATGTAGCAGATGTAAATGATATCTATAAAGCTTGCGACTATATTACTATTCATGTTCCTGCAATGGATGCAACCAAGGGTATGATTAACGCAGATGCTATTGCACAGATGAAGAACGGCGTCGTTCTGTTAAACTTTGCGCGTGATCTTCTTTGCAATGAAAAGGATATCTTAGATGGCATTGGTACTGGTAAGGTTGCAAAGTATGTGACTGACTTCCCGAATCCTACCACTGCTGGTAAGGCTGGATGTATTGTTATTCCTCATCTTGGTGCTTCTACCGAAGAGGCAGAAGATAACTGTGCAAAGATGGCTGTTGCAGAGATGATGGATTATATTGAGAATGGTAACATTGTTAACTCTGTAAACTATCCTGCAGTGGATATGGGTGTATGCTCTACCGCAGCGCGTATTACCATCTGCCACAAGAATACAGAGAATATGCTGACCAAGTTTACTGGGGCATTTGGTGATAAGGGTATCAATATTTCTAATATCCTCAGCAAGTCCCGTGGAGATTATGCATATACCATGATTGATGCTGATCAGGCTGCTACGGATGATATTGTAAATACCGTTAAGGCAATTGATGGTGTGATTAAGGTACGTGTTGTAAAGTAATTCTATTTATAAATGTTGGGCGTCCAAAGGAGAGTACTTCTTATGGACGCCTGTTTTAGAAAAAGGAGCCGTTTATGTGTGGTATTGTAGGCTATATTGGAGATAAAAATGCAGCCCCTATCTTATTGGAGAGTCTTGCGAAGTTAGAGTATCGCGGATATGATTCTGCTGGTATTGCAGTTCGCAATGACAGTGAGATTCCTACTATCGTAAAAGCAAAGGGAAGATTAAAAGAGTTATCTGATAAGACCGATGGAGGCAATGCTGTTCTTGGAACCTGCGGTATCGGACATACTAGATGGGCAACCCATGGAGAGCCCTCGGAGATTAATGCACATCCCCATGCCAGTGATGACATGAATGTTGTAGGTGTGCACAATGGTATTATTGAATCTTACAATGAGATTAAAGAAAAGCTATCTAAGAAGGGATACAAGTTCTATTCTCAGACAGATACTGAGGCATTAATCAAGTATATTGATTATTACTACAAGAAATACCAGATGGGACCCATTGATGCAATCGCAAAGACGCTTGTACGTATTCGTGGTTCCTATGCCCTTGCGGTTATGTTTAAGGATTATCCTGGTGAGATTTATGTAGCTCGTAAGGATAGCCCTATGATTTTAGGAACCCAGAATGGTGAGTCCTTCATTGCTTCTGATGTTCCGGCTATTCTGAAATACAGTAGAACCGTTTACTATATTGATAATATGGAAATGGCCTGCGTAAAGGGCGGCGATATTACCTTCTACAACTTAGATGGTGATACAGTTAAGAAAGATCCTGTGGAGATTGACTGGAATGCAGAGGCTGCAGAAAAAGGCGGTTATGAGCATTTCATGATGAAGGAAATCCATGAACAGCCCAAGTCCATTAAGGACACCATGAATTCCGTACTAACGGATGGAAAGATTGATTTAAGCGCTCTCAATATTACGGATGAAGAGTTAAAGAAGATTAATTCTATTCATATTGTAGCCTGTGGATCAGCTTACCATGTTGGTGTGGTATTGCAGTATGTGATTGAGGATCTGGCAAGAGTACATGTCAGAGTGGAACTGGCATCGGAATTCCGTTATAGAAAACCTATTTTATATCCAGATGATTTAGTGATTGTAATCAGTCAGTCTGGGGAGACAGCAGACACACTGGCAGCACTTCGTGAAGCCAAGTCACAAGGCATTAAAACGATGGGTATCGTTAATGTCGTAGGAAGTTCTATAGCCCGTGAGGCGGACAGTGTATTTTATACTGTGGCAGGACCGGAAATTGCGGTTGCAACGACCAAGGCCTATAGTGCGCAGTTAATTGCTGGATATATGTTAGCACTGCATCTTGCAGAAGTTCGTGGTACATTAACGAAAGAGCAAATCGATAGCTATCTTGCTGAAATCCAGGCGATTCCGGAAAAGATAGAAAGTATTCTGGAGAATAAGGAAAGATTACAGTGGTTCGCATCTAAGTTTGCCAGTGCCAATGATATTTTCTTCCTTGGCCGAGGGATTGATTATGCAATCAGTCTGGAAGGTAGCCTTAAGATGAAGGAGATTAGCTATATTCATAGTGAGGCATATGCAGCAGGTGAGCTTAAGCATGGAACCATCAGTTTGATTGAGGATGGAACTATTGTGATTAGTGTACTTACCCAGGATGACTTATTTGAAAAGATGATTAGCAACATGGTAGAGGTTAAGAGTCGCGGTGCCTACCTTATGGGCTTAACCGATAATGGTCATTTCACCATTGAGGATACGGCAGACTTTACATTCTATATTCCTAGAATTGATGACCATTTTGCAGCAAGTCTTGCAGTTGTTCCGCTTCAGATTCTTGGATATTATGTCAGCGTTGCAAGAGGTTTGGATGTAGATAAGCCAAGAAATCTAGCAAAGAGTGTTACGGTGGAGTAGTCCCTGGTGCTTTACAAAAATGGGCGTAAGGTTTAGAATATCTCTAATATATGGAAAGACAAAGGCGTCTTGAAGAAAGCTTTCTTCAAGACGCGATTTTTTTTCTGAAAGGTGACAAACATGAGCGAAAAAAAGCGAAAAAAAATCATTTTGGAAGATGGTACCGAGTTTGTAGGAACTGGATTTGGCGCGGACAAAGAGATTATTACGGAGTTCGTTTTTAATACATCCATGGTAGGATACCAGGAAATATTGTCGGATCCATCCTATACTGACCAAATGGTAGTGATGACCTATCCGCTAATTGGTAATTATGGTATGAACGATGATGATTATGAATGCAAGCATCCGTCCATTTCTGGAATGATTGTCAGAGATTATAATGATGAACCAAGTAACTGCCGATGCACTGAGTCTTTAGATAGTGTTATGAAAAGATTTGGCATTGTGGGTATTGAGGGTATTGATACAAGAAAAATGACAAGACACCTTCGCGATATTGGTAGCTGTCTTGGAATCATTACAGAGGAAAACTGCAAAGTAGAGGAGGCTTTAGAAAAAATAAAAGCTTATCAGGTACCTCATGATGCAGTGCAGAGAGTGAGTACAAAAGAAATCTATACCATGGGAAAGAAAGAAGAAAGTTCTTACCATGTTGTTGCCATTGACTGTGGCATGAAGGAAAATATTCCCCGTATGATGGTGCAGAAGGGATGCTTTGTTACGATTGTTCCCTGGGACACTAGTGCAGAAGCTATACTGAACATGAAACCGGATGGAGTCTTTGTTTCCAATGGACCTGGAGATCCTCAGGATGTGACTGCGACTATAAAAACATTGAAAGATCTGCAGGGTAAAATCCCTGTTTTTGGCATTTGCCTAGGACATCAGATGATTTCCCTTTCCTATGGAGCGGAAACCTATAAATTAAAATTTGGTCATCGTGGTGGTAATCATCCAGTAAAGAATCTTCTATCAGATAAGATTGAAATTACTTCTCAGAATCATTCCTATGCTGTAAAAGACGAGAGTGTTCTGAATACAGCACTTGAAGTTACCCATGTAAATTTATTAGATAACACAATAGAAGGTGTACGATGCCAGAAAGACTATGTGGCTTCCGTGCAGTATCATCCAGAAAGCGCACCTGGTCCGCAGGACAGTGCTTATCTTTTTGATGTGTTTACAGAATTAATGAATAGCTGGAAGGAGAAGAAAAATGCCTAAACGTACAGACATTCATAAAATCCTTGTTATTGGATCTGGCCCCATTGTCATTGGTCAGGCCGCAGAATTTGACTATGCAGGAACCCAGGCATGTCTTGCTCTGAGAGAAGAGGGATATGAGGTTATTTTGTGTAATAGTAACCCTGCGACCATTATGACAGATGAGACCATTGCAGATAAAGTGTATATGGAACCATTGACGCTTGAGTTCATCGCGAAAATTATTCGTATGGAAAGACCGGATGCCATTCTGCCCGGTATCGGTGGTCAGACAGGTCTTAACCTTGCCATGCAGTTAGAGAGAAAGGGCGTTCTTAAGGAATGTGGCGTGGAACTTCTTGGTACAGATATAGAGAGTATCGACCAGGCAGAAGATAGAGAACTGTTCAAAGAACTGTGCCAGTCTTTGGGAGAGCCAGTACTTCCTTCTCTAATCGCAGAGAGCATGGAAGAAGGCGTACAGGCAGCTACCGAAATCGGTTATCCTGTAGTGGTTCGTCCGGCATTTACCTTAGGCGGAACCGGTGGTGGTTTTGCTGATGATGAAAAAGAATTAAAAGAAATCCTAAAGAATGCCCTGGTACTTTCTCCGGTGCATCAGGTATTAATTGAGAAAAGTGTAAAGGGCTATAAGGAAATAGAGTATGAAGTAATGCGTGATGCTAATGATACAGCAATCACCATTTGTAATATGGAGAACTTAGATCCTGTTGGTATTCATACGGGTGACTCCATCGTAGTCTGCCCTTCCCAGACAATTACCAACAAGGCATATCATATGCTTCGAGATAGTGCACTGAAGATTATTCGCGCATTAAAAATTAAGGGTGGTTGCAATGTGCAGTTTGCACTTGATCCGAAGTCCTTCCAGTATTATTTGATTGAGGTAAACCCTAGAGTTTCCCGTTCTTCTGCGCTTGCATCCAAAGCCAGTGGCTATCCTATAGCCAGAGTTTCTGCAAAGATTGCAGTCGGTCTTAGACTAGATGAGATTTCACTTGCTAATACTTTGGCAAGTTTTGAGCCCGCGCTAGACTATGTCGTTACCAAGATGCCTAGATTCCCCTTTGATAAGTTCTATGATGCCAACAATTCTCTTGGCACCCAGATGAAGGCTACTGGTGAATGTATGAGCGTCGGTCGTACATTTGAAGAGAGTTTGTTAAAGGCGATTCGTTCCTTGGAAATTGGTGTTTATCACCTTTATAGCGCTAAGTTTGATGAATATTCCAATGAACAGCTCATGGACTACATAAAGATTGGAACGGATGACCGAATCTATGCTATTGCGGCTCTTCTTCGAGAGAAGGTTTCGGTAGATGAGATTTCTTTAGTTACGGGAATTGATTTATTCTTCCTGCGTAAACTGAGAAATATTATTGATATGGAAGAAGTCATTAAGGCAAATCCCGAGAATCAGGAGATTTTGGCAAAAGCAAAGAAAATGGGATTCTCCGACAAAGAGATTGCTTATCTGTGGAATAGGACCCAGAGAGAAATTTTTGATCTTAGAAAGGAATTAAATTTATTCCCTGTATACAAGATGATTGACACCTGCGCGTCTGAGTTTGAGAGTTATATTCCATACTTCTACTCTACTTATGAAGAGGAGAACGAAAGCATTATCGGTGATAAAAAGAAGATTATTGTATTAGGCTCAGGTCCTATTCGTATCGGACAGGGTGTTGAGTTTGACTATTCCACCGTCCATGCAGTAAAGACTATCAAAGAAGCCGGCTATGAGGCAATCATTATCAATAACAATCCGGAGACAGTATCCACGGATTATACAACCTCAGATAAGCTGTACTTCGAACCACTTTGCGTGGAAGATGTTATGAATATCATTGAGATGGAAAAGCCGGAAGGTGTAATTGCCATTTTAGGTGGTCAGACTGCCATCAATTTGGCAAAACCGTTAAAAGAGTATGGTGTAACCATCATTGGTACAGACTGCGATGCTATTGACAGAGCGGAAGACAGAGACCAGTTTGAACATCTTTTGGAAGAACTAGAGATTCCGCAGCCTAAGGGTGTGGCGGTTACCAATATCGAGGATGGCGTGAAAGCCGGTAATGATATAGGATATCCTGTTCTTGTTCGTCCCAGCTTCGTACTTGGTGGTAGAGCGATGCAGATTGTTTCGAAGGAAGCAGATATGCGTCATTATTTGAAAACGGCGGTAGAAGTAGATGCGGATAAGCCAGTACTTGTAGATCGTTATATTAAGGGTAAAGAAGTAGAAGTGGATGCCATCTGTGATGGTCACAATGTATTTGTTCCTGGCATCATGGAACTGGTTGAAAGAACGGGCGTACACTCTGGTGACTCCATTAGCGTATATCCGCCCTTCAGTATCTCCAACAAGGTGAAAGGAACCATCCTTCGATATGCAAAGAAGTTAGGCCTTGGTATTGGTATTGTGGGACTCTTTAACATTCAGTTCATTGTGGATGAAAAGGAAAATGTTTATATCATTGAGGTAAATCCCAGATCCTCCAGAACGGTACCATTCCTTTCTAAAGCTACAGGTTATCCTCTGGCAGATATTGCGACGCTGGCAATCCTTGGCGTATCGCTGAAGGAGCAGGGCATTATGGAATTGTATCCTGATGAGAGAGACAGCTGGTATGTAAAGGCACCTGCTTTCTCATTCTCCAAATTAAAGGGTATGGATGCCTATCTTTCTCCGGAGATGAAGTCTACCGGTGAAGCCATCGGTTATGATAAGACTTTCCCCAGAGCGATGTTTAAGGCGCTTACGGCAAGTGGAATGAAACTGCAGAATTATGGAACGGTTTTAGTTACCCTTGCAGATGAGGATAAGGATGAGGCGCTTCCGCTTGTAAGAAGATTCTACAACATGGGATTTAATATTGAAGCGACCATTGGTACAGCGGAGCATTTAAAAGAGCATGGCATTCGATGCCGTATTCGTAGAAAACTCAGTGAAGGTAGTGAGGAAGTACTGGAAGCCATTCGCGCAGGCTATGTAAGCTATGTGATTAATACCAGAGCAATCCTTTCCGGTATTCATTATGGTGATGGTGTAGCCATCAGAAGATGTGCTATGGAAAATAATGTAACGACATTTACTTCCTTAGATACAGTAAAAGTATTGCTTGATGTGTTAGAAGAACAGACCATTCGTGTTGCCCCCATTTTTAACTAAAGGAGTGAATTCTTATGAGTATTCATGAAGAGTGTGGCGTATTTGGTGTCATGAGCAAAGAACCCTGCAACTTAGCTAGTATGATGTACTATGGTTTGTATGCTCTGCAGCATAGAGGGCAGGAGAGCTGTGGCATTGTCGTAAATGATGATGGTGTATTTCATTCCTACAAGGATATGGGGCTTGTTAGTGAAGTCTTTACAGGAGACAGATTAAAGACATTTCCAGAGGGAAAGATTGCAGTTGGTCATGTGCGTTATGGAACCACGGGAGCAACCACCAGAAATAACTGTCAGCCCATCGAGGTGAATCATAAAAAAGGAAAGATGGCATTAGCCCACAATGGAAACTTAAGTAATGCCCTAGAACTTAGGGATACTTTAGAATCCTCCGGTGCTATTTTTAGCTCCACCAGTGATACGGAGACCATTGCTTATATTATTACTAGAAGACGATTAGAAACCAGCAGTATTGAAGATGCTGTAAGTGCTGCGCTTCCTTCTTTAGAGGGTGCATACTCCTTAGTATTGATGTCCTCTACGAAAATGATTGCAGTACGTGACCCCAGAGGCTTCAGACCACTATGCTATGGCATTACCCAGGACGGTAGCTACGTGGTTGCTTCCGAAAGTTGTGCCCTAACTGCTGTTGGAGCAGAGTTTGTAAGAGATGTGGAACCGGGAGAAATCATTATCTTTTCAGAGCATGGCGTGGAGACCAGAAAAGAGCATTGTAAGACAAAAGATAAGCGCACCTGTATTTTTGAACATATCTATTTTGCTAGACCAGATTCTGTGATTGATGGTGTGTCCGTACATGAAGCTAGAGTGCAGGCGGGAAAGATTTTGGCAAGGACCTATCCCGTGGAAGCAGATGTGGTCATCGGTGTTCCTGACAGCGGACTAGATGCAGCGCTTGGTTATGCTATGGAATCCGGTATTCCTTATGAAATCGGATTGATTAAAAATAAATATATTGGGCGAACCTTTATTGCGCCGGGACAGGATAAACGTTTCGATCAGGTGAAGATTAAACTGAGTCCGGTAAATCCGGTGCTGGCGGGCAAAAGAGTGGTACTCATTGATGATTCCATTGTTAGAGGAACTACCAGTAAGCGAATTGTAAAACTGCTGCGAGATGCTGGTGCGAAGGAGATACATATCCGTATTTCAGCCCCTGCGTTCTTACATCCTTGCTACTATGGAACGGATATTGATTCTGAGGAGAATCTGATTGCGAACCACCACAGTACTCCAGAGATTGCAGAAATCCTTGGAGCAGATTCCTTAGGATTTCTCCCGTTAGAAGATTTGCCAGAACTGCTTGGCGGATCTGATAAGTACTGTAGTGCCTGCTTTGATGGAAAGTATCCTACGACGATTCCTACGGATACGAGAAAAGATCGTTTTGAAGGAAAAATTAAAAAATCATAAAAAAGTTGTTGACAAAACAAAAAGAAGTGATTATTATATTTGCATATGAGGCAAAGGCGCCGCAGGAATGATTGTTTCTGTGGCGTATTTTTTTTGAAAAGTAGATCAGATGGCGGTTCTGCAATGGTGCAGGAATCTGAGAATAATATTTTTTGCACAATGGCGTGTATGTTCAAACAGGGACATACACGTTTTTATTTTTAAAACATTTTATTAACACATAAACAGGAGGTAGTTGTTATGACAATGAATGTACCGGAACTTTTCGGATGCAAGGTATTCAACGATGCTGTTATGAAAGAGCGTCTTCCTAAGGATACCTACAAGGCATTAAAGAAGACCATTGATGAAGGTACCCATTTACAACTCGATGTTGCTAACGTTGTTGCACATGCAATGAAGGATTGGGCAACAGAGCAGGGTGCTACCCACTTTACCCACTGGTTCCAGCCTATGACCGGTATCACTGCAGAGAAGCATGATTCCTTCATCAGCCCTGAAGCAGGTGGAAAGGTAATCATGAGCTTTTCCGGTAAGGAACTTGTAAAAGGTGAGCCTGATGCATCTTCCTTCCCTTCTGGTGGACTTCGTGCTACCTTCGAAGCAAGAGGATATACAGCATGGGATCCTACTTCTTATGCATTCATCAAGGATGACACCTTATGCATTCCTACAGCATTTTGCTCTTACTCTGGTGAAGCACTGGATAAGAAGACTCCACTTCTTCGTTCTATGCAGACTCTTGATAAGTCCGCAGTAAGAGTTCTTAAACTTTTTGGAAATAATGATGTTAAGAGAGTTATTACCACTGTTGGTCCTGAGCAGGAATACTTCTTGGTAGATCAGGAAGTTTATAACAAGCGTCCTGACTTGATTTATACAGGAAGAACCTTATTTGGAGCAAAGCCTCCTAAGGGACAGGAACTGGAAGATCACTATTTTGGAACCATTAAGGCAAGAGTTTCCGCTTATATGAAGGAACTTGATGAGGAACTTTGGAAGCTTGGTATTCTTGCTAAAACCAAACATAATGAGGTGGCACCGGCACAGCATGAGTTAGCACCCATTTTCTCAACAACCAATATTGCAACAGATCATAACCAGCTGACCATGGAGCTGATGAAGACCATCGCTGCTCGTCATGGTATGGCTTGCCTCCTACATGAAAAGCCGTTTGCCGGTGTTAATGGTTCTGGTAAGCACAATAACTGGTCCATTTCCACGGACACAGGCATGAACCTGTTAGAGCCAGGTGATACTCCTTCCAGAAATGCACAGTTCTTATTATTCCTTACTGCAGTTATTAAGGCAGTAGATGATTATCAGGAACTTCTTCGTGTATCTGTTGCCTCTGCAGGTAATGATCACAGACTTGGTGCAAATGAGGCACCTCCGGCAATTATCTCTGTATTCTTAGGAGACGAATTAGAGGGCGTTGTAGAGTCCATCGTAAATGGTACCGATTATCATGATAAGGAAAAGAAACTCATGAGCATTGGTGCAACGGTACTTCCTCACATTCCTCAGGATACCACCGATAGAAACAGAACTTCACCTTTTGCATTTACTGGTAATAAGTTCGAGTTTAGATCTCTTGGTTCCTCCGCATCTATTTCAGGACCGAACATTGTATTAAATACAATTGTTGCAGAAGTACTTGATCAGTTTGCTGATGAATTAGAGAAGGCAAGTGATTTCGATAAGTCCTTAAATGAACTTGTTAGAAGAGAGCTTACTGCACATCAGAGAATTATCTTCAATGGTAATGGATATGCAGGCGAATGGGTAGCAGAAGCAGAAAAGAGAGGCTTATCAAATCTTAAGTCTACTGTAGATGCACTTCCCGCATTCATTTCTGAGAAAGCAATTGATGTATTTACGAAGCATGAAGTTTTCTCAAAGACCGAGCTTCATAGCCGTTATGAGATTATGTTAGAGAACTACTCTAAGGTAATTAATATTGAAGCGCTTACCTTAATTTCTATGGTTAAGAAAGATATTATGGCTGCAGCATGCTGCTATGAATATAAGCTTGCTAAGACCTTAAATGAGAAGAAGGCAACAGGACTTCTTCCTATCAATAAGGTAGAAGAGAACCAGTTCAAGAATGCTGATAAGCTGGTGGATAGCTTGGCAGACAAGTTAGAGAAGCTTGAGAGTGCAGTAGAGAAGGCTTCTGAGATTGAAGATGTTTGTGAACTTGCTAAATATCACAGAGAAGTCATCTTCGAAGATATGAATGCACTTAGAGAGGTTGTAGATGCATTAGAGGTTATTGTACCTAGCAAGCTCTGGCCTTATCCTACTTACGGAGAGATTCTTTACTCTGTTAAGTAATTTATAGAATAATTATCATGATACACAAAGGGGTGTATGTTTCTAGAAAAGAAGCATACACCCCTTTTGTAATAAATCGAAAGGAGAAACGATTATGGAAGAGATTTTTGAGTTTATGCAAAATCAGACATTCGGCGTATGGTTCTTAATCGGTGCCGCGCTGGTATTCTGGATGCAGGCAGGTTTTGCTATGGTGGAGGCTGGTTTTACCAGAGCAAAGAATACCGGTAACATCATCATGAAGAACCTCATGGACTTCTGTATCGGTACGGTAACATTCATTGTGATTGGTTTTTCACTTTTACTTGGTGAGGACTTAATCGGATTTATTGGAAAACCTGGTTTTGATATTTTCACAGCATATCCTCAGTTTGCAGAGGATGGAATGCTTAGCCAGTTTGTATTTAACTTAGTATTCTGTGCAACCACAGCAACCATCGTATCTGGTGCTATGGCAGAGCGTACAAAGTTCTTATCTTATTGTATTTATTCTGCTATTATTTCTGGTCTCATCTATCCTATTGAAGCACATTGGATTTGGGGTGGTGGTTGGCTTAGCCAGCTTGGCTTCCATGATTTTGCTGGTTCCTGCGCAATCCATATGGTTGGTGGTACCTGCGCATTAATCGGTGCAAAGATGTTAGGTGCTCGTATTGGTAAGTTCAGCAAAGACAAGAATGGCAAAGTTGTAAAAGTTAACGCAATTCCTGGACACAACATTACTATCGGTGCACTTGGATGCTTTATCTTATGGTTTGGCTGGTATGGATTTAATGGTGCAGCTTGTACTTCCGTAGAATCCTTAGGATCTGTATTCTTAACCACTACGGTTGCTCCTGCAATTGCAACAGTTGTATGTATGATCTTTACCTGGATCAAATATGGTAAGCCTGATGTATCTATGTGTTTGAACGCATCTCTTGCAGGTCTTGTAGCAATTACTGCACCTTGTGATGTTGTAGATGGTGTTGGTGCAATCGTAATCGGTGCTGTAGCTGGTTTACTGGTATGCTTCGGTGTATGGTTCCTTGATTATGTACTTCATATTGATGACCCTGTTGGTGCAGTTGCAGTACATTTCATGAATGGTATCTGGGGTACCTTGGCAGTTGGTTTATTTGCTACCGGAACCACTCCTGACTATGCAATTGCTGATGCAAACGGCGTTACCATGACTGGTCTTTTCTATGGCGGTGGTGCAAAGCTTCTTGGCCTTCAGGCACTTGGTCTTGTTACGGTAATGGCATGGGCAGCTGTAGCAATTATCATTACCTTCGCAATTATCAAAGCAACGGCTGGACTTAGAGTTTCTGAAGAGGAAGAAATTACTGGTCTTGATTCTACAGAACATGGTTTAGCTTCTGCTTACGCAGGCTTCTCCATCATGGATATCTCTGATAACACCATGTCAGTTAATGAAAATACGGATCTTGGTGTAGTTGATTTTGAAAGTGCTAGCCAGAAGGTGAAGGAAGCAGCGGTACCTGTGGTAAATGCAACTACGGTAGCAACAGCAACAGGTATTTACAAGGTTGTTATTATTGCTAAACTATCTCGCTATGATAAACTTCGTAAGGCTATGAACGAGCTTGGTGTAACCGGTATGACCGTAACACAGGTTATGGGCTGCGGTGTGCAGAAGGGTGCCGGCGAGAAGTACCGTGGTGTCGAGATGGATGCTACCTTACTTCCTAAGATTAAGGTTGAGGTTGTTGTAAGCAAGATTCCTGTAGAGGAAGTAATCGAAGCAGCTAAGAAGACTCTTTATACTGGTCACATCGGCGATGGAAAGATTTTCGTATACGATGTAGCTAAGGTTGTAAAGGTAAGAACCGGCGAAGAGAACTTCGAGGCATTACAGGACGTAGAATAAAATCTAAATACAGACTTTACAAAATAGTGTCGTTGTAGTATCCTATCTATATTATATTTGTAGAGAACAATGGCGTTCGAAGACTTGGGGGAATACCCGAGGGCTTCGGACGCCAATTTTTATGACAAGGGAGTCATTCATGGAGAATTACACGATTGAAGAAGTTTTATCTTTTGTAGAGGAAAATGATGTCAAGTTTATTCGCTTGGCATTTTGTGATATTTTTGGAAATCAGAAAAATATATCCATTATGCCCCAGGAGTTACGTGTGGCATTAACGGAAGGAATTAATTTTGCTCCCTTCTTAATTCTTGGATATGATGATCCGGCTTATCAGGATTTATATTTAAAGCCCGATCCGGGTACATTATCTGTGCTCCCTTGGAGACCTCAGCAGGGTAGAGTAATTCGTTTCTACTGCGATGTTGTTACCCCAGAGGGAGAGCCATTTCCCTATGATGCAAGAAAGTTTTTACAGGATACTCTGCAGGAATGTGCAGACTTGGGATTTTCCTGCCGTATTGGATTAAAGAGTGAGTTTTACTTATTTAAGACGGATGAAGAGGGAAGACCCACCAACATCCCCTGGGATGAAGGAAGTTACATGGATATTTCGCCTTTAGACCGTGGTGAAAATATTCGAAGAGAAATCTGTCTATGTCTGGAAGAAATGGGAATTCAGCCTAAGGAATCTCACCATGAAATCGGACCAGGACAGAATGAGATTGATTTTAAAACCTCAGATGCATTAGGAACGGCAGATAATTATATTACCTATAAGAATGTTGTTGGTGCGATTGCCAGCCGAAATGGTGTGTTCGCATCCTTTGCACCAAAGCCGTTAAAAGGAAAGAGCGGAAACGGACTGCATATGGAAATCTCTACCTGGAAGGGTGGCGTAAATATGGATGATATTGATCCAAAGTTTACGGAGAGTTTCATGGCAGGTGTATTCCACCGTATGAAAGACATTACGCTTTTCCTAAATACACAGGTGGAATCCTATGAAAGATTTGGAGAGAATGAAGCTCCTAAATATATCACCTGGTCGGCACAGAACAGATCGAGATTGCTTAGGGTTCCCATTGTGCATGGAAAGAGAACCTGCTTCATCCTCAGATCTCCAGATTCGGGAATTAATCCGTATCTTGCCTTTGCCATGGTTATTCAGGCAGGACTTGCTGGTGTAAGAGGAAAAGAAACACTTCCAGAACCTTTGGATGTATCCAGCAGACGCGCTTCGGCAGAAGCTATGAGTAAGTTTGAAAAACTTCCAGAATCACTCAAAGCAGCGGTGGAGTATGCAAAGAATAGTGCATTCATAAACAGTGATCCCATTAAGGATATTGCAAGTCATTTCATTGAAGTAATTGAGCAGAACAGACTATAAGTTCTATCAATATGTGCAGTGAAAGGGGCTTGACTATGAGCAAAGCATTATTAGTATGTGATACGCCAAAAGGCGTTGAGTACTACAGGGATTTCCTAATGCAAAGTGAATACGAAGAGATAACGGTAGCGGATAATGCAGAGGAAGCAAAACGTAAAGTTGCAGAATTTGATTTTGATGTTTGCCTTATCAACTCCCCCATTAGAAACAGCAGTGGTGAGCATCTGGCAATAGATATTGCAGAGAAAAATATTTGTCAGGTAATTCTGTTTGTTAAAGCAGAGTACCAGGATGAGATAACAGAGCGAGTAGAAGATTTTGGTGTCATCACCGTTGGAAAACCAATTAACAAGCAGCTGTTCTGGGGAGCGTTAAAGTTAGCAAAGGTAACCCAAAGACGAATGGCGATGGTGCAGAAGGAAACAAGAAAACTGCAGACAAAGCTAGAAGATTTAAAACAGGTTTCAAGAGCAAAATGCTTACTAATCTCTTATGAAGGGATGAGTGAGGAAGAAGCTCACAAATATATAGAAAAAAAGGCCATGGATGAAAGATTAAGTAGAATCGACGTGGCAAAGGATATTATCAATCAGTATGGTTAATGCTTAGGCAGAATAGAGGATAACATGATAAAGCATGTATTTGTAACAGGCGGTGTAGTATCAGGCCTTGGAAAAGGAATTACAGCAGCATCTTTAGGAAGACTTCTTAAGCAGAAGGGCTATAAGGTTGCGTCTCAGAAACTGGATCCCTATATGAATGTTGATCCTGGCACCATGAGCCCCTACCAGCATGGAGAAGTTTTCGTTACCGAGGATGGTGCTGAAACAGACCTTGACCTTGGTCACTATGAGAGATTCATCGATGAGAATCTGAATAAGTACTCTAACCTTACCAGCGGAAAGGTGTACTGGAATGTATTAAACAGAGAAAGACAAGGTGAGTATTTAGGACAGACGGTACAGGTTATTCCGCATATCACAGAAGAAATCAAACATTTCATCAATATGGGGGCTGAAAGCTCTGGAGCAGATGTTCTGATTACGGAAATCGGTGGAACCATTGGTGATATTGAAAGTCAGCCGTTCATTGAGGCTATTAGACAGATTGCTATTGAAAAGGGCAGGGAAAACTGTTGCTTCATCCATGTTACCTTGGTACCATGGCTATCGGGTTCGGATGAACATAAGAGTAAGCCTACCCAGCATTCCGTGAAGGAACTGCAGTCCTTAGGAATTGCGCCCAATGTGATTGTATGTCGTGTAGACAGACCATTAGAGCGTGGAATCATGGATAAGATTTCGCTGTTCTGCAATGTTCCGAAGGATTGTGTTATTGAAAACAGCACCATGGAATGTCTGTATGAAGCACCATTAATGCTTCATCAGAATGGTTTGGATAAGGTAGTATGCAGACATCTTGGATTAAAAGATGATGAACCGGATATCAGAGACTGGGAGAGCATGATTTCCAAGATTCAGGGATTATCCAAGCAGGTAACCATCGGTATTGTTGGAAAATATGTAGCATTACATGATGCGTACTTGTCCGTGCGAGAGTCCCTTCTCCATGGTGGCTATGACTGTGGTGCCCATGTAGAGATTGCTTGGATTGACAGTGAGGAAATCACAAAGGATAATGTAGAAGAAAAGTTACAGAACTTAGATGGTATTTTGGTTCCTGGCGGCTTTGGCGATAGAGGTGTGGAAGGAAAGATTCTTGCCTGTGAATATGCAAGAACAAAGAATATTCCTTACCTTGGAATCTGTCTAGGTATGCAAGTGGCAGCCATTGAATTTGCTAGAAATGTTTGTGGTTATGCGGATGCAAATTCAGGTGAGTTCCTGCCAGAGGGTGAGCATCTTGTCATAGACCTCATGGAAGAACAAATGAAGGTACACAGAAAAGGTGGTACCATGCGTCTTGGAGCTTATCCCTGCAAAATCAAGGAGGGTACACAGTTAGCTAGTGCCTATGGGAATTTGGAAATTTCTGAAAGACATAGACATAGATATGAGTTTAATAACGAATATCGTGATATAATGGTAGAGAAAGGGCTTACCATTTGCGGTACCAGTCCTGATGAAAGTATTGTGGAAGCGGTGGAAGTATCTGGAAACAGATTCCATGTTGGCGTACAGTTCCATCCAGAATTTAAGTCTAGACCCAATAAGCCACATCCACTGTTTGCAGCATTTGTAAAAGCAAGCGCAAACGTATAGAAAAGTAATTTAATATCGTAATGCAATGGGGCATTTTGATTCTTCACCTGTGGTGAGGTTTCAAAATGCCCCATTTTTATAAAACAGAATGCATGAAAATGCAGGATGAAGAAAGCGAGGAAGAAATTATGCAAAGTCAGCAAACAAAGAACTTAGGCCTTTACAGACCGGAATTTGAACATGATAACTGCGGTATCGGTGCCGTTGTTAGCATGAAGGGCATAAAGACACATCAGACCGTTTCTGACGCTCTTAGTATTGTAGAGAACTTGGAGCATAGAGCCGGTAAGGATGCAGAAGGAAAGACTGGTGATGGTGTTGGTATTCTTCTGCAAATTTCCCATAAGTTTTTTGCTGCTGTTACAAAGGAACTTGGAATTAAGATTGGTAAGGAAAGAGAGTATGGTATTGGTATGTTCTTCTTTCCACAGGATGAGATAAAGAGAACTCAGGCTAAGAAGATGTTTGAAATCATTACCCAGAAGGAAGGTCTTGAATTCCTTGGCTGGAGAGAAGTACCCATTAAACCAGAGGTACTTGGTAAGAAAGCTGTAGACTGCATGCCTTGCATCATGCAGGGGTTTGTTAAGAAGCCGGCTAATATTGAAAAGGGTCTCTCTTTTGACAGAAGATTATATGTTGTAAGACGAGTTTTTGAACAGACCTGTGATAATACCTATGTATGCTCTTTATCCAGCCGTACCATCGTATATAAGGGTATGTTCTTGGTTGGACAGCTTCGTACCTTCTTTGCTGATCTTCATAATGAATCCTATGAATCTGCCATTGCTATCGTGCATTCCAGATTCTCCACCAATACGAACCCTTCCTGGGAGAGAGCGCATCCGAACCGCTTTATTGTTCATAACGGTGAGATTAACACCATTAAGGGTAATGCAGACCGTATGCTTTCCCGTGAAGAAACCATGTACTCTGACTTCTTAAAGGATGAGTTATCTAAGATTACCCCTGTGGTAAATACCAATGGTTCTGACTCGTCCATGCTTGATAATACCTTAGAGTTCTTAGTAATGAATGGACTTCCTCTGCCTCTTGCAGTAATGTTAACCATTCCTGAACCTTGGGCAAACAATACAGCTATGAGCCAGGAGAGAAGAGACTTTTATCAGTATCATGCAACGATGATGGAGCCTTGGGACGGCCCTGCATCCATCCTCTTCTCGGATGGTGATATTATGGGTGCGGTTCTTGACCGTAATGGTCTTCGTCCATCCAGATACTATGTAACCAATGATGATTATTTAATCTTATCTTCTGAAGTTGGTGTACTTCCTATTGCAGAAGAAAGAATTAAGTTAAAGGATCGTTTAAAACCCGGTAAGATGCTTTTAGTTGACCTTGTAAAGGGGCGTCTCATTGAGGATGAAGAATTAAAGACAGAATATGCAACCAAGCAGCCTTATGGTGAGTGGCTTGATAAGAATCTGATTCACTTAAAGGATTTAAAGATTCCTAACAAGCGTGTGCCTTCTCATAGTAAGGAAGAACGTGCAAAGCTGCAGAAGGCTTTTGGTTATTCCTATGAAGATCTCACCACATCCATCCTTCCCATGGCATTAAATGGTGTAGAGGGAACAGATGCAATGGGTATCGATGTGCCTTTAGCAGTACTTTCTAATGAACATCAGCCGCTATTTAACTACTTTAAGCAGTTGTTTGCACAGGTTACCAACCCGCCTATCGACTCCATTCGAGAGAAGATTGTAACTGCTACTACGATTTATCTTGGTAAGAGCGGAAACGTGTTGGAGGAAAAAGAAGAGAATTGTAAGATGCTTCGCATCAACAATCCTATTCTGACCACCACGGACCTTATGAAGATTCGTAACATGAATGTGGAAGGCTTCAAGGTGGAAACCATTCCCATTACCTACTACAAGAATACTTCTTTAGAGAAGGCAATTGATCATCTGTTTGTTGAGGCAGACAGAGCACACAGAGATGGCGCAAATATTCTAATTCTTTCCGATAGAGGACTAGATGAGAATCATGTAGCGATTCCTTCCCTGCTTGCAGTATCTGCGCTTCAGCAGTATTTGGTACAGACCAAGAAGAGAACCAGCCTTTCTGTTATTTTGGAAAGTGGTGAACCCAGAGAGGTACATCATTTTGCAACCTTACTAGGTTATGGTGCGTCTGCTATTAACCCTTATCTTGCACAGGAAAGTATTCAGGAATTAATTGATCTGAATATGTTAGATAAGGATTATTATGCAGCTGTCAGCGATTACAATGAGGCCATTATCGGTGGCATTATTAAGATTGCTTCTAAAATGGGTATTTCAACGATTCAGTCATACCAGGGTGCAAAGATTTTTGAGGCCATTGGTATCAGTGAATCTGTTGTAAACAAGTATTTCAAGGGTACGGTAAGCCGCATTGGTGGTATTGGCCTAGAGGATATTCAGAAGGATGTTGAAATGCAGCACAGCAAGGCATTTGATCCTCTAGCACTGCATACAGATGAAACGTTAGATAGCCGTGGTCTTCATAAGATGCGTAGTGGTAAGGAAGAGCACTTGTATAATCCTGAAACCATCCATTTACTGCAGTTAGCTACCAGAACAGGGGATTATAAGACCTTCAAGGAGTATACGGCATTAGTTGATAAAGAAGAGGCAGTAAGAAATCTGCGTGGTCTGTTAACCTTTAAACCTTCTAAGAAGAGTGTTTCTATTGATGAAGTAGAGTCTGTTGATTCTATTGTAAAACGTTTCAAGACCGGTGCAATGTCCTATGGTTCCATTTCAAAGGAAGCCCATGAGACGATGGCCATTGCGATGAACATGATTCACGGAAAGAGCAACTCCGGTGAGGGTGGTGAAGAAGAGGAAAGACTAACTGTTGGACCCGATGGAAAGAATCGTTGCTCTGCTATTAAGCAGGTTGCTTCTGGACGTTTTGGTGTTACCAGTAAGTATCTGGTTAGCGCAAAAGAAATCCAGATTAAGATGGCGCAGGGTGCAAAGCCTGGTGAGGGTGGTCATCTTCCTGGAAAGAAGGTATATCCTTGGATTGCGAAGACCAGACTTTCAACACCTGGTGTATCCTTAATTTCTCCTCCGCCTCATCACGATATTTATTCCATCGAAGATTTGGCGCAGTTAATCTATGACTTAAAGAATGCTAACAAAGAAGCAAGAATTTCTGTAAAGCTTGTATCTGAAGCAGGTGTTGGTACCGTTGCTTCTGGTGTAGCAAAGGCAGGCGCACAGGTAATTCTTATTTCCGGTTATGATGGTGGTACCGGTGCAGCACCTAGAAGTTCTATTCATAATGCAGGTCTTCCTTGGGAACTTGGTCTTGCGGAAGCACATCAGACGCTGTTAATGAATGGTCTTCGTAATAAGGTTGTTATTGAGACCGATGGTAAGCTCATGAGTGGACGTGACGTAGCTATTGCAGCAATGCTTGGTGCAGAAGAATTTGGTTTTGCAACTGCTCCCCTTGTAACCATGGGCTGTGTAATGATGAGAGTATGTAACTTAGATACCTGCCCTGTAGGTGTTGCAACCCAGAACCCTGAGCTTAGAAAGCGTTTTGCAGGAAAGCCTGAGTATGTAGTGAACTTCATGAAGTTTATTGCACAGGAACTTAGAGAGATTATGGCTTCCCTTGGTGTGAAGACGGTTGATGAACTTGTTGGACGTAGTGATCTTTTGGAAGTAAAGGAACTCGCAAAGGTAGGACGTCTTGGAAAGGTTGATGTTTCTGCAATCCTCAATAATCCATTTGATCCTAAGAGTGAGAAGATTGCATACAACAAGAAGAATGTATATGACTTTGAACTGCAGAAGACTGTTGATGAAAAGAAACTAGCAAAATTACTTTCTGATGACATTGTACTTGGCGCAACAAAGGAAATGGATCTTGATGTAACCAATACGGACCGTTCCGTGGGAACCCTGTTTGGTGCAGAGATTACTAGAAGATTTGGTGAGTCTCTTCCGGAAGGAACCTACAGTATTCACTGTCATGGTGCTGGTGGTCAGAGTTTTGGTGCATTCGTTCCGAAGGGTGTATCCATTAGCCTAGAGGGTGATAGTAATGACTACTTTGGTAAGGGCTTATCCGGCGGTACCCTTTCCGTATATCCTTCAAAGAATGCAAACTACAAGGAAGATGAGAATATCATCGTAGGTAACGTAGCGCTTTATGGTGCAACCAGTGGTAAGGCGTTTATCAATGGTGTTGCAGGTGAGCGTTTTGCAGTACGTAACTCTGGTGCAACAGCCGTTGTTGAAGGTGTCGGTGATCATGGTTGTGAATATATGACCGGTGGTCGCGCTGTTATCCTTGGACAGACTGGAAAGAACTTTGCAGCAGGTATGAGTGGTGGTATTGCCTATGTTTTAGATGAGGATGATTCCCTGTATAGAAAGCTCAATAAATCCATGGTTTCCTTAGAGCAGGTAATTAACAAGTATGATGTTTTGGAACTGAAAGAGATTATTTCCGAACATGTTGAAAAGACTGGATCTAAGAAGGGCAAGGCAATTATTGAGAACTTTAGTGAGTATCTCCATAAATTCAAGAAGATTGTACCTCATGACTACAAGAAGATGATGATGACCATTGTACAGATGGAAGAGAAAGGCTTAAGTAGCGAACAGGCACAGATTGAAGCATTTAATGCACTTACGAAATAAAGTAAGCGAAAAGGAGTAAATGAATATGGGAAAAGCAACCGGTTTTTTAGAATATGAAAGAAAAGAAGCTAGAGCAGAAGCACCTCTTGAAAGAATCAAACATTTCAATGAGTTCCATGTACCTCTGTCAATGGAGGAACAGAAGAAGCAGGCATCCAGATGTATGGAGTGTGGTGTACCTTTTTGCCAGTCTGGTATGACTATTAAGGGAATGACCAGTGGTTGTCCTTTAAATAACCTGATTCCTGAGTGGAATGATTTGGTATATCGTGGGAACTATGAGCAGGCATACCTTAGACTGCATAAGACCAGCAACTTTCCAGAGTTTACCTGCAGAGTTTGCCCTGGTCTTTGCGAGAAGGCATGTACCTGTGGTTTAAATGGCGATGCGGTAGCAACCAAAGAAAATGAAATGTCTATTATCGAATATGCTTATGCCAACGGCTTAGCTGGTCCGAAGCCTCCTGTAAACCGTACCGGTAAAAAGGTAGCTGTCATTGGTTCCGGTCCTTCCGGATTAGCTGTAGCTGACCAGTTAAATACCCGTGGACATGAAGTAACTGTATTTGAAAGAAATGATCGCGTTGGCGGACTTCTTCGTTATGGAATTCCTAACATGAAGTTAGAGAAGCATTTCATTGACAGAAAGCTAGAAGTTATGGAAGCAGAGGGAATTACCTTTAAAACTTCCGTAAATGTTGGTAAGGATGTTAAGGCAAAGGATTTACTGAAAGATTTTGATGCAGTGGTTCTTGCCTGTGGTGCATCCAATCCCAGAGATATCCAGGCTCCTGGAAGAGATGCAAAGGGCATTTACTTTGCTGTTGATTTCTTAACCTCTACTACAAAGAGTCTGTTAGATAATGGTCTTCAGGATGGTACCTATATCTCTGCAAAGGATAAGAATGTTATCGTCATTGGTGGTGGTGATACTGGTAATGACTGTGTAGGTACTAGCATTCGTCATGGCTGCAAGTCTATTATGCAGCTTGAGATGATGCCTAAAGCACCGGACACCCGTGCAGAGAACAATCCTTGGCCGCAGTGGCCCTTAGTATGCAAGACAGACTACGGTCAGCAGGAAGCTATCGCTGTCTTTGGCCATGATCCTAGAGTATATACCACAACGGTTAAAGAATTTAAGAAGGATAAGGCTGGTAACTTAAAGAGTGCAGTTCTTGTATCTTTAGAGTCTAAGTTGGATGAGAAGAGTGGACGCAAGATGATGGTTCCTGTAGAGGGAACAGAGAAGGAAGTTCCTTGCGAACTCGTTCTGATTGCAGCAGGTTTCCTTGGCAGTGAATCCTATGTAACCGAAAACTTTGGCGTTGCTGTGGATGGCAGAACCAACGTATCCACCGCACCTGGAAAATTCATGACCTCTGTAAATAAGGTATTTACTGCTGGTGATATGCATACTGGCCAGTCCCTTGTTGTAAAAGCTATCCGTCAGGGTAGAGACTGCGCAAGAGAAGTGGACGAATTCCTCATGGGTTATACGAACCTGTAGTGGGGACGGGGCAGATTTTCAACTAAGTGCAACACTTAAGTTAGGTGGTGCCAATAA
>JAKSRR010000008.1 GCA_024403455.1 Lachnospiraceae bacterium
GAAATCTTCTTAGAATCTTTCAGGGTTGCATTACTGTTTATTTGTCAAGGTACTGTGTGAGTTTTCACTCACTCGCGGAGAAGGAGGGATTTGAACCCTCGCGCCGCTGTTAACGACCTGCACCCTTTCCAGGGGTGTCCCTTCGGCCAGCTTGGGTACTTCTCCATAATGGTTTCACTTAAATCTCTTTATAAAGTTTTAAGTCTCTCTGGAGAGGCACCAGCGGAGAGGGTGGGATTCGAACCCACGCGCCCGTGAAGGCAAACGGTTTTCAAGACCGCCTCGTTATGACCGCTTCGATACCTCTCCACGCCGCTGTGCTTTTCGCTCAGCGCAAGAGATATGATACCAAAACCATTTTTTAGTGTCAACAAAAATTTTTATTTTTTTTATTTTCGTTAAAATACCGATGTTTTCGTTGTTATGTAACCTTGTTTTTAGTGAAAATCATATATATTTTATAGTTTTTTTGTAATTTCACGTATATAACAACGCAAACATTTACACATTATCCTAAAATACTTTTTAGTAGATGAGAGAACGATCACTTATCGGTATGTCACTAAAACTACCGTCGGAACGATATGGATTATTTCCTTTTCCTTCCCACACCTTTTCATATTCCCCATAACCACTAGGTGTTACCGCCCGCAGCGCAACAGAAACAGTGCCATCTAAATTAGAAACAGAAACCCACAGTAATTTTCCCTGATATACTTGGGTGTAATATAATCCATTATTTGCACTCAAATAGCAAACAGGAATTCCTAATACTTCATCATAACCAACAACAAAGAATAATAGTCTGTCTCCACCCCATTTACCATAATTCTCAGAACTATCCTTTAATTCAATTCCCATCTCCATGCTTCCATCCAGATTAAAGTCATAGAGTGCATAGGTAACCTCTTTCACCGAATCTTCTGCAAGCGTGTATTCCGTATTCTCATTTAACCATGGAATACAGCGATCCAAAACAGCATTATAAGCTTCCACGTAAGAAGCATACTCTTTTTCTAATTCCACTACGAGCGGACCATTGCTTCCATCGCCTTCCACTTTCACGCGGATAGCAGGTCTTACTCCCCCATTGGGATAACTCACATCGCAGCTTACGGCACCAGCACTATAATAAAAAGGGGCTCCATCCTCTAATACCTGCGCTGCGCCAGTACTCATCGAGCCCGGTGTACGAAGCCACCAGCCATGCGCATTCCCATTTAAATCAGTTGCCTTCAGTATTCCTGCAGACATTCTGTTACACCGCTCTGCATATTCTTCCCAAGGGATACCACCGCTTAGGCCGTAATCTGCACCATTGAAATCTGCAGGGGTGATATGGAAGAAATGCTCCACATCTTCTGCTGACAGTAAATACACACAGTCTTCCGTAGGATTACCACCTGCAGGGTACATTGGTGAATCCGCCGGAACTGTCCAGTCGCCAATTCCATTTGCCCCATAGATAGGACTGTCTAAATTAACCAACTGACTAGGAACTATAATTTTCTGTTCACTTTTGATAAAAGCTTCTTCATAAAAATCCTGATTCAAATAACTTCTAAGGGAGCTTTCTTCCCAAGTAGTTCCCCCTTCTTCTGCATTATATGATTGTTCAAAAAGTACATCCTTACTAAGAAGTACTGCTTCTTCTCCGTCACGTTCCACCACAATCCATTCGATAGGCTGTCCTTGGTATTCGCCAAAGGAAACCACGTCTCCCGGATAGACATCTGGTAGTGTCGCAGGAACCACACTCGCTTCATCCAGAAGCACTTCATCAAAATCCTTCTGAATATCTCTATCCGTCAAAGTACTTACTGCTGTAGTTGTATCTGTGATGATTGCACTTTCTCCATCATGAAGAAGCAGTGTGTCACCATTCTTTGCACTCACCTCCACAGTTCCCTCTTTGACTTCAACTCTGGTAGTAAACGTGGCGGGATTATAATCCACCAGGAAAGTTGTACCTCGAACACTAATGGAAGCATTGGGACTTTGTACTTCAAAAGCATCCTGCTCTGCCAGTTTGTTTTCTATCTCAATAAGAGTCTGTCCTGACACCAAATGAATGGCAATTCTTCCTTTCTTAGGATTACCTTTGGTTTCCATTTTAAAAACTGTATTTTCGCGGGCATAAATATGCTTGTCCTCATCCGCTAACATTGTGAGTGCAGAAGCCCCTTCTACAGTTACCTGATCCTCTGTTAGGAATCGCATATCCTTTTCAACGGAAATAGTTTCCGCTTCCCCTCGCTGCAGCGTTACGCCGCCTTCGGAACTTTCTGCAATCACATTACGGTATGACTTTTTATTCAGCGTTAATAACAGAATCACACCGACAACTATCAAAATCAGAAATACAATCATTCCTATTAAGATTTTTTTATTGGCTAATATCTTCTTCATTTTTCTCACTCCTACACATCCCGCTGTCATATACTATACGTACTGCTTTTTATCCTAAACCGCCCTATAGATATCTGTCAAACCATGCATCCTCTGCGAACTAAAAAAGGGGACAGTTTCCTGTCCCCTATAAGCAACATATGATGTTGAGGGCGAGCCTTCAAGGCTTTTGCCCCTAGTATCTTACATCATGCCGTCCATACCGCCTGCGCCGGGCATAGGTGCAGGAGCTGGCTCCTTAATAGATGCCACACAGCTTTCCGTAGTAAGCATGGTGGATGCAACGGAGCATGCATTCTGCAGAGCACTTCTAGTAACCTTCGCAGGATCAAGAATACCTGCAGCAACCATGTCAACATAGGTTTCATTTAATGCATCGAAACCAGTACCAACCTTGGACTCTTTTACCTTATTGATGATAACACTGCCCTCTAAACCAGCATTCATAGCGATGTGGTATAAAGGAGCCTCTAATGCCTTAAGGATAATCTTAGCACCAGTCTTAATGTCACCTTCTAAGGTAGCAACTAGCTTCTCAACAGCCTTTGTAGCATGGATATATGCAGAACCACCACCTGCAATAATACCCTCTTCAACAGCTGCACGGGTAGCTGCAAGCGCATCTTCCATACGAAGCTTTGCTTCCTTCATTTCAGCCTCAGTAGCAGCACCAACACGGATAACTGCAACACCACCAGCAAGCTTAGCAAGTCTCTCATTTAACTTCTCACGATCAAAGTCAGATGTGGTCTCTTCAATCTGGTTCTTAATCTGATTTACACGAGCCTTGATATTCTTCTGAGAACCAGCACCATCTACAATAACGGTGTTGTCCTTGTTAACCTTAACACTCTTAGCTTTACCAAGCATATCCATGGTAGCATCCTTCAACTCGATACCAACCTCTTCAGAGATTACAGTACCACCGGTAAGGATAGCGATATCCTCTAACATTGCCTTTCTTCTGTCACCATAACCAGGTGCCTTTACAGCAACTACGTTGAAAGTACCACGAAGTTTGTTAACGATTAAAGTAGTAAGTGCTTCACCTTCTACATCTTCTGCGATGATTAATAATCTGGAACCAGACTGTACAATCTGCTCAAGAACAGGAAGAATCTCCTGGATGTTGCTGATTTTCTTATCAGTGATTAAGATGTAAGGAGCATCTAAATTAGCTTCCATCTTATCCATATCAGTGCACATATATGCAGAAATATAACCACGATCGAACTGCATACCTTCTACAAGATCAAGCTCAGTCTTCATGGTCTTGGACTCTTCAATGGTAATAACACCGTTGCCAGAAACCTTATCCATAGCTTCTGCTACCATCTTACCAACTTCTTCATCGCCAGCAGAGATTGCTGCTACCTTTGCGATCTGCTCAGAACCCTTTACTTTTGCACTCTGCTTTGCGATAGACTCAACAGCACACTCGGTAGCCATCTTCATACCTTTACGAAGGATAATAGGATTTGCGCCAGCAGCCAAATTCTTCATACCTTCATTAATCATTGCCTGTGCAAGAACCGTAGCGGTAGTGGTACCATCACCAGCTACATCGTTGGTCTTGGTTGCAGCTTCCTTGACAAGCTGTGCACCCATGTTCTCAAATGCATCCGGAAGTTCAATTTCCTTTGCAATCGTAACACCATCATTTGTGATGAGGGGAGCGCCATAAGACTTTTCTAATGCAACGTTTCTTCCCTTAGGTCCTAAAGTAACACTTACAGTATCCGCAAGCTTATTAACGCCAGCTTCTAATGCGCTTCTTGCTTCTGCGCCATATTTAATCTCTTTTGCCATGATTATCATCTCCTTCTATTTCTATATATAATTATTTAGAAACTACAGCATGAATATCGTTCATCTTTACGATGATGTACTCTTCCTTATCAAGTTTCACTTCTGTACCAGCATACTTGGAGTAAATAACAAGGTCACCCTTCTTCACTTCCATCTTTACTTCTTCGGTACCAGGTCCAACAGCAACAACTTCTGCCTGCTGGGGCTTCTCCTGGCTCTGTCCCGGAAGAACGATACCACTCTTGGTCTTTTCTTCTGCAACAAGCTGCTTTAATACAACTCTGTCTGCTAAAGGTACTAACTTCATAATAATTGCCTCCTTTATTATAAGAATAAATAATATATCTCGTTCTGTTAGCACTCTTCTCTTACGAGTGCTAACCAAGGAGTATCATAGCACAATGCATAGCATTTGGCTACATATTTTTTAATTATTTATGTAAAGATTTTGTGACGGGTATATCTGTATTTCTATTCTATTTTTCTGATTTATGTTATGATATCAAAGGTAATATGAAAATGTGATTTCTTTCTTGTAGGAATGTATATTCATGTTTTCACTACTCTATCATTAAACATTTTGGGGAGGAACCATGAGCGAAGAAGCAAAGAAGAAGCCGGAATTAACAGAGGCTGAAAAAGCAAAATACAATACTATTTCTAAAGTACTGATCATTATTGGTGCTATCTTTACCGCTATTGCACCATTCCTTACTTTATTCAAACCGACTCTAAATGGGGAGTCAATGTATGAAACCGAGACAAAAATGATTACCTACACATTAAAGAAAGGTTTCGCTCTTTCCATCGGTGAGAATATTGTTACTTGGCTTTACATTATTCCGCTTGTTTTAGCCGCAGTTTTGATCATCCTTGCTCTATTGAAGAAGGACACCTTCCGTTACATTGCCGGGGTTTTAGGTCTTGCCGGTGGTGCTACCATGGTGATTATCACCATGACTGCAATGAAGGTTGCTCTTTCTGCATGGACTGCTTATGCTGCACTCTCTGGAATTCTTGCAACCGCTGACTGTTCTTTCGGCATTGGCTACTATCTGCTCGTTGTTGGTTATCTTCTCGTCATCGGTGGCGCCGTTGCAACCAAGGGACTCGATAGTATTTCCAGTCCTGACGAAGAGGAGGAAGCTGAGGAAGCTAAGGAAGAAGCTTCTGACGATAAGGAAGAGAAAGCTACTAGCGATGAAGCTGAAGAAGCAACATCCGACGCAGAAGAGAATAAGGATTCTGACGATTCCGAAAAGAAGGATGACTCTGACGGTACCGATGCCAAGGAAGATAAGGAATAAAACCTTCTTAGTGAATTGGTATACATAATATGCACCATAGGCCACACCTTGCTTGGGGTGTGGCCTTTTTCATACGCATCGCACCATGTCCTAACGTGCTTCATAATGGACGCTGTATTTTCACATTCTTCATTTCATAATATTGTTTATCTTTCCGGAGGAATATGTTAAAATACAACATATAACATTTATATTTTGACTTTCTATTTATTAGTATTATACAAACCGAGGGTTACATAATGAGTAATATAAAGCATTATATCGATGGTATTCGAAATGGTGGTGCCTATTTCACAATTGATAAAAAGATGCTTGTTGAAAGCATTGCATTCGCAGTCATCAACGCAGTATATACCATTCTTTTCTATTTGGTATCCAACTGGCTCATGATGATTTATAGTGCAGTCAGTGTTGGTATCTTTGCTGGATTTACTACCGCATTAATCAAAAAGAAGAAGTATTCTGCCACAGCTTATGTCACTGCCATCGTAGTTACTATCGAAACCATCTTGGCAACCATTACCTCTGGATTCTCCACTGGATTTGCATTTTATAGTTTTGTCCTGATTACCAGTAGTTTTTACTTTACCTACGTACTAAAGAAGGATAAAAGAAATGACTTTGTTCCTCTATTTCTTTCTCTCCTTTTCATTCTGATATTCTTTGCAAATTATATTATTGATAAGGTGATGACTGCTCCTATCTATGCTATCGAGAACAAAGGCTTTTCCATCACTTTCTTTGCACTGAACCTTGTGATTTGCTTCGGTGCAACGATCGTGTTTAACTTCCTCTTCCTTTGGGAGATTAGTTTGAAGGAAACCACCTTGGAAAGTCAGAACGAAACCCTGACAGATATGGCGCACAAGGATCCTCTTACTAAGTTATTGAATCGTCGTAACATGAACGACTTCTTAGACAAGAGCGCGGAGGACATGAAGCTTACTGGCAAGCGTTTCAGTTTAATCCTTGGCGATATCGATGACTTCAAGCACGTTAATGATACCTATGGACATGACGCGGGTGATGCAGTCCTTGTGAATATCGCAGAAATCATTCGTTCCTCTGTTCGTGCCAATGACGCGGTATGCCGCTGGGGTGGCGAGGAGTTCCTCATTCTCATTAATGCTTCTGGCGAGACTGCATCCAATACAGCAGAGCGTATCCGAAAGAGTATTGAAAACACTACTATTGCCTATAAAGATCAGGAAATTAAGGTAACCATGACCTTCGGTCTTGCGGAAGCAATCCCTGGTTATAAGGTTGATGCGCTGATTCACCAGGCTGACGACAAGCTGTACATTGGTAAGAATAGTGGTAAGAACACCGTTATCATCTAACAGGCGCCATGAAAGGCTACCATCAAGGTAGCCTTTTTTATTTGCAAGTTGGAATTCTTTGCTATAAAAATACCTTTTTGGTAAAATAAAACGGAAACTATCTAGGAGGAATATAGAAGTATATGATTAGCGCAAATAATGTAACTTATCGTGTAGGAAAAAAGGCTCTTTTCGAAGAAGTAAATATTAAATTCACAGAAGGAAACTGCTATGGTCTGATTGGTGCCAATGGTGCAGGAAAATCTACCTTCTTAAAAATACTATCTGGTGCATTAGAAACTACCAATGGCGATATCGCTATCACCCCTGGTCAGCGTCTTTCCGTATTAGAGCAGGATCACTTCAAATATGATGAGTTTCCTGTTATGGACACCGTTATTATGGGTAACCAGCGTCTCTATGATGTTATGAAGGAAAAGGAAGCCATTTACGCCAAAGAAGATTTCACAGATGAAGATGGTATCCGTGCTTCCGAACTAGAAGGTGAGTTTGCTGAGATGGACGGTTGGGACGCAGAAACCAATGCTGCCATGCTGTTAAATGGTCTTGGTATCCCCACAGAACTCCATTATTCTACTATGGCTGATTTAAATGGTAACGAAAAAGTGAAAGTACTCCTTGCAAAAGCACTTTTCGGTAACCCTGACATCTTACTGTTAGACGAGCCTACCAACCACCTTGATTTAGATGCTATCGAGTGGCTGGAGGAATTCTTAATCAACTTTGAAAATACTGTCATCGTTGTTTCCCATGACCGTTATTTCTTAAACAAGGTATGCACCCATACTGCAGATATCGACTACGGAAAGATTCAGCTCTATGCTGGTAACTATGATTTCTGGTATGAGTCCTCTCAGCTTCTTATTAAGCAGATGAAGGAAGCCAATAAGAAGAAAGAAGAAAAAATCAAGGAATTACAGGAATTCATTTCCCGTTTCTCCGCAAATGCTTCCAAGAGTAAGCAGGCTACCTCCAGAAAGAAAGCTCTGGAGAAAATCGAGCTTGACGAAATCAAGCCCTCTTCCAGAAAGTATCCTTACATTGATTTCCGTCCTGAACGCGAAATCGGTAACGAGGTCCTAATGGTGGAAGGTCTTTCCAAGACGATCAACGGCGAGAAAGTCATTGATAACATTTCCTTCATGTTAAATCGCGACGATAAGGTTGCCTTCGTTGGTGGTAATGAACTTGCAAAAACCACTTTATTTAAAATCCTTGCTGGAGAAATGGAACCCGATGAAGGTACCTTCAAATGGGGTGTTACCACTTCCCAGGCTTACTTCCCCAAGGACAATACTGCAGAGTTTGATAATGACTACACCATCACAGATTGGCTCATGGGGTACTCTCCTGTGAAAGATGTAACTTATGTTCGTGGTTTCCTTGGAAGAATGCTCTTCCCTGGCGAAGATGGCGTAAAGAAAGTCAAGGTATTATCTGGTGGTGAGAAAGTTCGCTGCCTTCTTTCCAAAATGATGATTAGTGGTGCAAACTGCTTAATCTTTGACGAGCCTACCAACCATTTGGATATGGAATCCATCACTGCACTGAACAACGGTGTTATCAAGTTCAATGGTGTTGTACTCTTCTCCTGCCACGATCATCAGTTTGTACAGACCTCTGCAAACCGTATCATCGAGTTTATGCCCGATGGTACCATTGCTGATAAGATGACCACCTATGACGAGTACCTTGCTGCTGATGAAGCTGCAAGAAAGCGTGCCGTTGTTGCTGATGTTCCTTCCGATGATGAGGAAGCATAATGCGTCCCATTGATTTACATGCCCACACAATATGTTCCGATGGTTCGCTGACGCCTACAGAGCTTGTCAATCTTGGCATTCAGAAGGGCCTTGCTGCACTAGCCATTACTGATCATGACTCCGTGGCCGGCATTGAAGAAGCTATGCAGGCGGCTAATGGGAAAGATATCGAAATTATCCCTGGCGTTGAGCTTTCCACGGAATATGAAGGACAGGATATTCATATCGTTGGACTGTATATCAATTATCGGGAAGCCTCCTTCGTAAATCATTTACAGAAATTTATTGAAAGCCGCGACTTACGCAATGAGAAAATGTGTAAGCGTTTGCAAGAGGAAGGCATCGATATTACTTACGACGCCCTGCTTTCCATGTATCCTGGCTGTGTCATTACCAGAAGCCATTATGCTGGCTATTTATATGAAAAAGGCTATATAAAGAGCAGAGTGGAAGCCTTTGAGCGCTATATTGGCGATCACGCAAAGTGCTACGTTCCCAGAGAAAAAATAACACCGGCGGAGGGTGTCTCCCTGATTCTAAATGCAGGCGGAATTCCAGTGCTGGCACATCCCATCCTCTATCATATGTCTGATAATCGCCTGGATACTTTGGTGAAGACCCTTAAAGAATCCGGCCTAGTCGGCATTGAAGCGGTCTATAGCACTTATAAACCTGCCGATGAACGCGATATTAAACGTCTGGCAATAAAGTACGACCTAGCATTAAGTGGCGGAAGTGATTTCCATGGAGATGCAAAACCTGGTCTCGAACTCGGTACCGGCTATGGTCACCTCTTTGTCCCCGAGGATTTTCTACCTGTTCTAAAGGAAAAACGTAATGCGTAAAATATTCTTTTCAGATTTAGACGGAACTCTATTAAATGACGAAAAACAGATTACTCCTGCAACCAGAAAGGCATTAGATGCCTGGATGGATGCAGGAAATATTTTTGTATTCTCTTCTGGCAGACCTACTGGCAGCGTGAAACAGGTTGCTACCGCAGAGAAAATGAATCACGAAAACTTTTATATTGTCGGATTTAATGGTTCTGAAATTTTTCATCCTGCCAGCGGAAAAACACTTCTGCATAAGGCACTTTCTATAGAGGACGCTACTCGTGTATTCGAAATCGCAACTAAGCTTGGTGTCTATGTACATGCTTATAATCAAAACGATCAGATTTTGATTCCCAGAGAAGGGGAAGAAATTGACTTCTATCACCGTTCCATTCATTTAGAGTCCGTTGTGCTTCCTGATTATCCACTGGGACTTACAGAAGGGCCTACAAAGTGTCTGGGCATTAACCTTGAAAATCAAGGAAAACTGGAATCTTTGGCAGAAGCAATCCAGGCAGAAATGGGTGACCGTATCTGCTGTTTAAAAAGCAATCCCTTTCTCCTTGAGATTTTCAATAAATCTGCCGGCAAGGGACAGGCCGTAAAAGATATGGCCGAAATGTTTCATGTAAGTTTACATAACACTCTGGCTGCTGGGGATGAACAAAATGATATTTCCATGTTAGAAGCCGCTGGTACTGGTATCGCCATGTGCAATGGAAACCCTATCGTAAAAGCATCTGCCGACGTAGTGACCACACTAGACAACAACCACGACGGTCTTCTTCCATGGGTTACATAACATAAAAACTGTGCTATAATGAAGTTATCCTATTGGCTTTCTTTTTTATATTGAGGGTGATTTCATGAAGATTTGTCCCAAGTGCAAATGTGAATTAGAAGATATTGCAAAATTTTGCCTACAGTGCGGCGAGAAATTTCAAGAAGAGTCTACAGACACTGCAACCAGTATCGTAGAGACTTCTGCAACTGCAGAGGATTCCACTGCTATTTCTACAGAAATTTCCACCGATGCATCTGCAGAAAATACCAAAAACACACCTAAAAAAATGCCTGCATGGCTTTCCAAGTTTCTTGCATTCTTCCCTGCCACAGGTCGATTCCTTAAAAAACATTTCTTAAGATTACCGGTAAAGGCACGAATTATTCTTATCGTTGCTGTCTTCCTACTTATTTTCATTCCTTGCATTGCTTGCTGTGGTTCTGATTATCGCAAGGTTGTAAGACAGTATGAAAAGCTTTTGAATCAGGAATGTGATGACTACAACGAATATCTGCCCATCTTCTTCCCTTCTGATCTCTGCGATATTATCGACGATACCTACAACTGCATCGATGATATTAATGGTGACTACGCAGATGCCGTTGATGAATTATTCGAAAACACTTTTGATGAATATTTCGAAGAAGTCTACGACGACTATGGGGAATACAAAATTCGCATTTTCGTAAAGAAGGCTTCCCGCATCAGCAATCGTGATTTAAAGAAAGCTCAGAATAATATCGATGACTTATATGACGATTTGAATGCAATGGCCCTAAACGAAGCTACCTTCGAAAGCTACCTAGCTTCCATCGGCGCTGATGAAAAATATGCAAAAGATTTAGAAAAGCTCTATAAGCGCTATATTAAAGCATTAAAGCGCATGCATATCGATAAAGGTTATACCCTTCGCCTAATTGTATATATCAAGGGTGAAGACGATTCAGAACAGGAGTTAATCAAGAAAGTACATGTTCTGAAAATTGGCGGAGAATGGGTTCTTTCCACAGACTCCCTTATGGATGAGTTCCCAGAATATGCAAATCCTTTCTCTAACCTGTCGGACGATGCTTATGAGATGATTAAATCCCTAAAAGAACATACCAGAAGACCTCGCGCCATGTGGTTTGAGGCCTGCCGCGATTGGCTTCTTCCTGGCAAACAGGAGGTTCCTGACTTCGCTCCCTTAGCTGACGACGACGCAGATGCTGCTGATATTGTAATGAGTCGTATGCAGCAGAGAAGCCGTATGCCCAAAATGTTTTCCAGATAAAACAACCACGGATATAATGCATTAAAAAATGTCTCAGCATCCTGTACGGGATACTGAGACTTTTTTAATTAGAATCTATTCTTTCGATAAATCTCATAAAAATATAAACTAGCATTCAACAATGAGATATCTTCCATCGCCTACAGAAAATACTTCATCTGCGTTTAAAATATTCTCCTGATTAAACTCTGAAATATCTGCACCGGCATCATCAAAATAATCCCACACTGCCTTCTTGCTGTCTACCACAACCGCCAGACATTCACTCAAAAAATCATCAGCCTCTTCCATCGTATCAGCCACAGGTTTCGGAAATAATTTCGTCTGTTCCTTTAAAAATGCCTTTAGTACTTTTTCATCATACTGCATTGCTATCCTCTCCTTCCAGTTCTTCCATGTGCTCTGTAAATGCCTCGATTGGAAAACCTACTACATTATTATAAGATCCTTCAAACCGCTCAATATATGGCTTAAAAGCCCCCTGAATAGCATAGGCTCCTGCCTTATCCATGGACTCACCCTGTGCCACATAATTTACAATTTCTTCCTCTGTCATAGGCTTCACATAAACTTTCGTTTCTTCTGAAAATGTTTCAGAAACCTCCAGCACGTACTTGCTTCCATTCTTAATTAATTTCAAAATAGAAACGCCGGTAAATACACTATGACTCTTTCCCGCAAGACTGCGAATCATCGCCTGGGCCTCCTCTATGGACGCAGGCTTTCCAAGGATTGCATCCTCCTGCGCCACCACTGTATCTGCCCCCACAACAATAACTTCCTCATCGTCTTCAGGAACCAAGTAGCATCCTGTCATAATTTCTCTGGCAACCGCTTCTGCTTTACGATAAGACAGTTCCTCCACATAGTAGTCCGGCATCGTTTCTTCCGTATCCTCCGAACAATCTGTGGTATGCACCACAAAATCATAACCAGCTTCTGTTAATATTTCTTTTCGCCTAGGTGATCCAGACGCAAGTACAATTTTCACTGAAACAACCATTCCTTTCACGGTTTATATTTTATCGTTTTCTAATGATGCTATTCTTCCTGACCAATATGGGTCTTAGGTATGAAGACTCTACTCTTACCTTTTTTCTGTGACTTTACCTGAGCTCTTGCTTCTTCACAGAAAATCTCCTGACAGCAGATGCGCTCTCCCGTCACTTCTTCTTTCTTATAGCTGCCATCTGGCTGCAATATGTGAGACTTCACATTATCTTTAAACTGCACATCCAGAATGTGAATAATTTCCTCTCGCAGCGCTGGATCTTCAATAGGGAACATTAACTCCACACGTCGCTCCAGATTTCTTGGCATCCAGTCTGCCGACGCCAAAAAGATTTCTGGTTGCATGTCATTTTCAAAATAGAAAATACGACTGTGTTCCAAATAATCACCTACGATGGAGCGCACATGAATATTTTCACTCACACCCGGCAGTCCCGCTTTCAGACAACATATTCCTCGAACCAACAGTTTTATAACAACACCAGCTTCCGATGCCGCATAGAGAGCTGCAATCACATCGGGATCACACAGGGAGTTCATCTTCGCAATAATCTTTGCGCTACGTCCTCCCCTAGCATGTTCCTCTTCTCTTCGAATCAGTCTGAGCAACTTCTTTTTTAGCCATAAGGGTGCTACAGATAGTTTATTCCAGCCTGCAGGCTCCGAATATCCAGATAACATATTAAATACCGCAGTCGCATCCTGTCCGATGGACTCATTACAGGTAAGCAATCCCAGGTCGGTATATAACTTGGCTGTCGCATCATTATAATTACCAGTACCAAGATGTACATAACGTTTGATACCATCCTCCTCTGCTCGCACCACCAAAGTAATCTTGGAATGCGTCTTGAGTCCTACCAAACCATAAATAACATGGCAACCTGCCTGCTCTAACATTCTTGCCCAAACGATATTATGTTCCTCATCAAATCTTGCCTTCAACTCTACCAGAACGGAAACCTGTTTTCCATTTTCTGCGGCCTTCGTTAGCGCCTTAATAATGGGGGAGTTACCACTGACACGATACAATGTCTGTTTAATAGCAAGTACTTTCGGATCCGTAGCGGCCTGCTCAATGAACTGCACAACAGGATCAAAAGTTTCATAGGGATGGGACAAAAGAACATCTCCCTTTGCCACTTCTTCAAAAATATTGCAACCAGCTGGAAGTCTAGGTACCTGACAGGGAATATACGGCTTCTTCTTTAGATCATCGTGACCTGGAAGACCATACATCTTCATCATAATGGATAAATCAAGCGGTCCCGGCACTTCATAAATATCTTCACCGGATACTCCAAGATTCTTTTTCAGAATTTTAAGAAGCTGTCTATCCGCCGCCTCTTCAATTTCCAGACGAATCGCCTCTCCCCACTGTCTTTTTCGAATCTGTTTCTCAATTTCTTTTAATAAATCTTCTGCTTCTTCTTCCTCAATGGATAGGTCAGCATTACGCATCACACGATAGGGCGCAGAGCAAAGCACATCATAATTCAAAAACAATTTTGCTATATTACGTTCAATAACTTCTTCTAACCCTATATAGAGCTGCAGGCCATTTTCTTCGCCCAAGGAAACAAGACGCGGAAGCACTCCCGGTACCTGCACCGTCGCAAAATCAGTATCTTTTTCCTGTCCCTTTTTGGAAAGAATAGCGCCTATATTTAAGGTCTTATTTTGAATTAATGGAAATGGTCTGGAGGAATCAACCGCCATCGGTGTCAGAACCGGATACACTTTTTCCTCGAAAAACTTATCCACATATTCCGCCTGCTCAAAAGACAAATCTTCATGATGACGAATCAGGCGAATACCATTCTCATATAGTCCCTGCTCTAAATCCTTGCAGATTCTATATTGTTCCTTAACAAAATCATGGAGTGCATCCGCTAATGCTGCAAGCTGCTGTTTGGGCGTCATACCAGCAATATCTTTCTTTTCATAGCCAGCATGCACCATATCCTTTAGCGACGCTACACGCACCATAAAAAATTCATCTAAATTCGAGGACGTAATGGCAAGGAACTTCAGTCGCTCCATAAAGGGAAGACTGGCATCCTTCGCTTCTGAAAGAACCCGCTCATTAAATCGAAGCCAGGATAATTCACGATTCGTATAATATTTTGGATTGGTAAAATCAGCCATATCCTTTTCCTTCTTTCCTCAACTATTTCTGCACAATCTGTGGACGAATATTAAACACTTCTTCAAAAAATCCTGCACGTTCTTTAAATGTTTCCATCTCGTAGAGAATATCCTGATCCGCATCCGCAGACAGATATAATACATCATCTTTCAGAGAGGTATGCAGTTTCTTAAACTTATCTTTATGTGACTTATCTAACCCGTTGGCAACTCTTAATATGGCGGTGCATTTTGCAACCACTCTATAAGTTTCACGATCAACCAATGAGTTCTTTGCCAATTCTTCATAGTAAACAAAGGGATCGTGGTTAAAACGAACCATAAGAGCTACTGCCTCTCTCTCGGCATGCGATAGTCCAATAATTTCTGTATTCATAATAATGCCATAGGAGCATTCCCCTACATTGGTTAAGTTAATAAACTTACCACAATCATGTAAAATGGCTGCTAGCTGCAGAAGAAATCTCTGGCGTTTTCCCATGCCATGCACCTTCTTCATCGTATCAAAGATAGAAAGGCAAATCTCTTCCAGCGTTTCTCCTCGCTTCTTACTTCCCATATATCGTTTGGAAATATTACGAGCGCAAGCCAAAATATCCTTTTCGAAATCATGGGATATCATCTTAATATGCTTCTTCTCCGCATACTCGTAAGCAATACCATCCGTTAAGGATACACCGGGGGCCCAGATCGAAGATGCCCCTGTAGCTAATAGTAATCGTTCAATTAATTTGGCGGAAATATAGATTAGTGGAACATTTTCTTCTGGTACAGAAAGCACATCTGCCATTTCCTCTGCACCGCTGCTTCCCAGTCTGTCTGTAAAGGCATGGAATACATTACCATCCATAACACCATCCTTTACTTCTCCTGCCGCACCATTCTTCACTACAGAAGAAACATAATCATCCATGATGATTAAATTCTGTACCGCTCTGTCTTTCATAAAGAGTTTCTTGAACACACTGATCTGACCATCCGCAATTTCTTCGATCAGAAGACCCACCTTGGAAGGGCTGGGCTGCATTTTAAGTAACTGTTCATGAATACGAAGAACCCCTAGTTTGAGACTTTGAGTCGTTACTAAGGTGTCATTTTCAAAGAGGGAAATCTGAATATTACCACCACCAATATCCACGATGGCCGTTCCCTTATCTAATATTCTGTGGAATTTCTCACCTTCAAATGCAACAGATTTATAATCCAAAAACCGCTGCTCGGAATTGGATAATACCTCTACCGTAAGCCCCGTGCGGTTTTTAATCTGATCCAGAAGAATCATGGTATTCGCGGTTTCTCTGATGGCACTGGTACCGTAGCATTTATATTCAGAGACCTGATACCCATCCATAATCTTTCGGAACTCTTTTAACACACGACAAAGCTCATCGATTTTTGAAAGACCTATTTTCCCTGTGTTATAAGAATCACTTCCCAGGGCCAAATGATGTCTGACACAGTCAATTTCCTTTAATGTATCCCTGTTTGTAATCTCATAGATTTTCATTGCAAGTTCAAAGGAACCCACATCTAATGCTGCAAACGTTTTCATATACCTATTGGCCCTCTACCGACTTATAATTCTCCTGACTTTTCTTCCATTTCCTTCTTCTGCTCTGCCGCTTTATCTATCACTTCCGACGTTTCTTTTTCCTCTTTCGCCACGCAATATTTTGCACGCATAGCATCAATAAAGTGTCTTGCCGTTCTTCCAGAAACACCACCATGCTGGATTTCCCACTTATTGGCTTCCGCTAAAAGTTCTTTTTCTGTAAGAGGAATCTCATAACGTCTTGCTAATTCCTTTACAATTTCCTCATATTCCTGATGGGTCGGTGCGCCAAAATAAATCGTCTCACCAAATCTTGAATAAAGAGAAAGTTTCTCCTGCATGGTTTCGGTGGAATGCTTATCATTCGCTCCTTCCTCACGGTCGGTATAATTTTCACGCACCAAATGTCTTCGGTTACTGGTAGCATATATGAGTACATTATCTGGACGACTTTCCAAGCCTCCTTCAATAACAGCCTTTAAATATTTGTAGTCTGTCTCAAACTCTTCAAAAGAAAGATCATCCATATAAATTACGAAGCGATAATTTCTTCTCTTTAGGCTGTCAATCAGATCATTCAGTTCTTTATACTGATGCTTATAGACTTCAATCATTCGAAGTCCCTTATCATAATACGTATTTAATAATGCCCTGATGCTGGAGGATTTACCCGTACCAGCCTCACCAAAAATTAGGCAGTTATTTGCTTCTCTCCCTGCTAGAAAGGCTTCTGTATTTGCCACCAATTTCGCCTTGGGAATTTCATATCCTACAAGGTCATCCAAACTGGTAACCGCAATGTGGAATATAGGATTAATTTTTAATTTACTCTCTTCACGATCCACGCGAAATGCCTTATGGAGTCCCATCATACCGACACCATATTTTGCATAGAAGTCATCCAGCTTACGCTTAAAATCAATGATTTCAAAACTTTTGGACAAATCATCTGCTAAATGACAGATCGCATCAGCCACCTTGTTGCTATAGCGAAGGCCTTCTGAACCGTCGGAAATAAAGGCTTTAAAATGTTTTGCGATAGGAACCTTAATCCCTAATGCCTCTTCTTTTTCATCAAATGGATAATAAAATAAGTCACGCATCACCTTTAAGTCACGCATCACTGCTTCCGATAAAGTTCCTTCAACCGCTCCCCTTCTCTCTGCTGCAATGCTGTAAGGATTCTCTGAGAGCAAAAGGATATTCGTTAAATAACAATGCCAAAGATTTCCCCTATAGCCTCGCTCTGCTGCCATAGAAAAAAGGTCCCCGGCTGCCTTTCGATATGCCCCGGGGGTGGTTGCGCCTGTTAACGCATCTAATAACTCTACATCTTTTCCCTGTCCGTAAAACAAAAGTTCTTCTGTCATAATTTTCCCCTTCACCATAGGGACACTCCTCTGCCCAAAAGGACCGTCCCTACTAATAGTTTCCTAAAATACGAAGTCTTACCGCTTCCTCGCGAAGGCCACAAAGCGCATTACGCACTCCAGGATCTGCCATATTGCCTTCAACATCAATAAAGAATCTGTACTCCCAATTCTTTCCTACCATAGGACGGCTTTCAATCTTTGTAAGATTCAAATCATTATATATAAAGTGGCTCATGATGCGATACAAGGAACCGCACTCATGCGGAATTTCAAAACAGAGACTAATTTTCTTTGCATCCTTCAAATAAATCTTGCGGTTAGATACAATGATGAATCTGGTGGAATTACAGTCTGAGTGATTTACACCTTTTTTCAGAATTTCTAACCCATACACATTTGCAGCATGTTCTCCTGCAATAGCAGCCTGGGTAATATCTTTTTCCTCCGCTACCTTCTTTGCAGCAAAAGCATTGTTCTTCATGGAAACCTGGCTCCAAGAACTATGCTCTCTAAGGAAAACTTCTGACTGCATTAATGACTGGGGATGGGAATATACCGTCTGGATAGAATCCATGGTCGTACCCGGACATGCCACTAGACAATGCTCGATGGGAATCACCTGTTCTGCAACAATGAAATTTTCAAATTCGCTAAGCAAATCATAAATCTCACTAACAACGCCTGCTGTGGAATTCTCAATAGGAAGCACCGCATATTCTGCAGAACCTTCATCTAATGCCAGCATCGCTGCTCGGAATGTATCGACATGAAAAGCCTTCACATCTTTTCCAAAAAACTGATAGGTAGCAGCTTCCGAATAGGAACCCTCTGCTCCCTGGAATACCACTTTCGCATCTGCATTTAACGCATCAACGCCAATAAAAGATGGAACTTTTCCTCCATTTTCTTCTGCAATCATCTTATACTGCAATTTTCTGGAGATGGCCATAATCTGTTCAAAAAGTTCTGTAACGCCACGTTCATTAAAATCGGAAGATGCCAGGGCCCTCACTGCTGCCAGCTTCGCATGCTCCCTTTCTTTATCATAAACATTCTTACCAGTCTCCATCTTGGACTTGGCAACTTCACCGGCTAATGTCATTCTCTTCTCAAAGAGTCCAACAATCTCCTTGTCAATGACATCTAACTGCTCTCTAATTTCACTTAATTCCATAAAAGATATGCCTCACACAACAAATTTATCGTAATGCTCTCGCTTCGGAAAAATCCTTTCGAAGCGCCTGCGATAGAACATCCAAAGGTTCAAACTCAGGTCTTGCAGTATAGTATCCCTGAATTAAATCTACCCCTAGCTTAATAACCATGAAAAGTTCTTCTCTGGTTTCAACGCCTTCTGCCAGCACCATAATATTGTTTAATTTTGCAAACTCTACCGTGGACTTTAAGAACATCTGCTTATTGCGGTCCTGGTCAATATTCGTAATCAAAAATCTGTCAACCTTTACGACATGGGGCTCATATCGCATAAGATTCACAATATTGGAATGTCCCGTACCATAATCATCAATTGCAATCTGGTTATGGGACTCTTCCGCACCCAAATTCTTCAGGCGAGAGAGTTCATCCTCTGACAATGTGTTTTGTTCTGTAATCTCAACAACAAAACGATGAAAATGTTTCTTGTACTGTTTCGCTAATTTCTTTTCATCCTTTTCATTTAGGAAAAATCCAGGAATTGAATTAATAAAAACTTTTCTTCCATAGAACCGTTCATTTTCCTTATCAACCTGTCCCATGACATTAAATAAGGTCGCCTTCTCTACGTCATACAGCCTATTGCTATCTTTTGCGGCATCTAAAACCTGCAGCGGGTTCATTCCAATGACGGGGTCGGTACGCATTAACGCCTCATAGGCATATATCTCGCCAGTTTCCACATAAATAATAGGCTGATATGCATAGCTAAACATATTTTTTTCCAGCAGCATATTAAATAAGTCAAGATTCATGCGCTGCTCTTCCGCGCGACCAATTTCTCTTTTGACACCATCTGCGCCATAAATCAGACGATTCTTATACATTTCTGCTGTCGCCGACTGTACATAGGCGGAAAGCATGGGGGTCCATCCAGGTTCCAGCTCGGTACAGCCACAGTTAACTTCTACATATAGTCCAAACTTTTGGTTCACATTGTACTCTTTTAACAGCGGATAAAAGGTCGCATTACAACGATTAATCATCTTTCCGATATCATATCCATCATCGGCACGATAAATTAATAAAAATTCCGATTCAGAAATCTGTCCAATGAAACATCGATTGCCTTCATTGGCCATCTGCAGTGCCTCTGCTACAAAACTAACAACATCTTCTGATGCCGCCATCCCGTGTTTTTCGTAAATGTCACGCTGCTGTGGTATAACGTAAATCGCAACTGCTAGGTGCTCCCTGCGATGTTCTTCATCTCTAGAAAACTCAGCAAACCACTGCGAAGTTCCTCGCAGATTCGGGAGTCCAGTTAATACATTGGTATAAGCAGCCTTGATAACATTATTCTTCATGACCTGCTGTTCATGATTCGAAATCGATTCATGCACAGCGATATTCAGCATCTCACAAATCCGCTTAATAAATACTGCCGATGCCATGATATTTTCATTGTAGGAAATAAATACACCACATACTTTATCCCCAACATAAATCGGATTAAAGAGTTTCATACTCTTGTGGTCATCCATAAGTTCTTCTATTTTGAAGCGCTTATACGTAAACTCATCAGTTACATCATTGGCCACGTATCCGATGCTTAGCAGTTCCAATGAATCAGCATCCATATCTTCCGGCAATTCACCAATCTCTGCTAAAAACTGACTGCTGAAACATACCATAGAGTCTTCGATGATGGCTTTTCCAAACCTATCTCCCACTTCCAAACGCGTAGGTTTCTTAATCACCCGCTTGAGTAAATTGAATATATTCTCCTCGTGGCTTGCGGCAGATGCATAATGCATCATACTTTTAGATAGTTCTTTACGATAATCTAGTTCTTCCTCTGACTTACAGCCGCAAGACTCTCCTCTAACAAAGATATGGTCATTATAGAAAATTCGCTGTCTTGTGTCCTTCAAAATCTCGTTTTCAACAATGGCAACCGTCTGCGTTGCAAATTTTTTCTCATCTTCTCTACAGGTTGTAATAGACGGCGAGAAGCACGCAGCCTCCCAAATACCATCAAAGCCCGTGACAAGCACATCTTCCGGCACGCGAACGCCATTCTCTTTCAGGGTTCGGCACACTGCAATCGCCATGATATCATTAGCACAAAAAATGGCTTCTGGCATCTTTTCTCGTTTTAACAGGTCTTTTGTAATCTCTACTGCCGGTCTTTCCCAAAAATAGCCATGAGCGAGATTCTTCTCTGCATCAAATGGCAATCCCTGCTCTTCTAAAACCGCTTTATAACAGTTCACTCTCTCGTCACTATAAACATTATCTGGGAATCCAGCGATATAAAAAGTATCCCTAACACCATGCTCCACAAAGGCGTGACGAATCAGTTCTTTATATGCATCTTCATAGCGGTCTAAAACAGAGTAACAACCTTCCTCTTCGCCACCAAGTAATAGCACCGGAACACCATGATTCTTACAATTCTGAATCACATGAAGAGGAATCTCCATGGTTGCAAAATGCTTACAGCAAATCACCATGCAGTCCAATCTTGTCACATCCAAATCATTCGTAAACACGGATTTAGCACCCGAATGGGCATTTGTTTCATAAAAGAAATCATCAAACGCATGAAAGATAACGGTGCGATCACCGTTTTTCTTCACTTCTCGCACAAAAGTTTCCAAAAACTCGGCACGAGTAAAATTATTCAATCTAGTGGCACAAAGACCAATAACCCTCGTTCTATTAGACATACAATCTCCATAAGTACAAAAATACGCCTATATATTATACCATAAAGCCCTTTATCATAGAGATTTTTTATAATTTCTCTTCTGCTTCCGGAACGTCTTTGTAACCATACAAGTGAGCAGTATTTTCCATTGTTTCATAAGCCAGATTTTTGCCTTCCTGTGCCAGGGTAACAATGAATCTTCCGTAAGCCTCCATTAATTCATCACTGTAGGTTCCCAATTCACCACGCAGATACGTTTCGTAGGAAGTGTTATACTCTGTATCTTCCGCTGTGTGAATACTTCTGGCATTTCCAGCCATCTTGGGATACTTCGCTGCGAATGCTTCCATCCAGCCAACCTGAATCCCAACAATAGCCTCCTGAATCTGAACACGTTCTGGAGACAACACTGGAAATGCAGCTTTAATTTTGTCATAGGCTTCTGGCGCTGTGCTCTCCATCATACGTCCATACTTCTCTGTAATCAGATTTCTTCCTTGGGACTTACATACCCTGAGATGTTCTAAATAAATCTGTAGCATTTCGTCTGGCCAAGTCATGTACTGGCTCTTTCGCATCACACTAAACACTGGAAAATTATTCTGACAGGAGGCTCTGCCGCCTTCATTCTTTGTCTTGTCGAAAAAATCCCATTCTGCTAATACGATTTCCTTAATTATCTCTTCTCTCTTCATAGTCCCCACCTTTATGGCGTTATGGTAATGCTCCTGTTTGCTGCATATTATAGCAAAAACAGAATCGCCACAGTTTTTTGACTACAAAAGTCAATAATTTGCAATATTTACATAATCCTATGTCACTATGTAAACCTTCGTTACCTTAGTATTATTTTCCACCCATTGCAATTTGTGAATGGGATTCAATTTAAGAATTCGTCAATCCTACATTAAACAATTTACTTTGTTGACATAATCTTCTTCCCACACTGTTTTCCCGCTAAAAAACTCCAGCCAGAGGTGTCTGGCCGGAGTCAAAATATACATGTAATTGTTGTAATACAGACTGAATATCCATATATTCATTATAGTCCTTTTTGCAACAAATAAACCATAGGCTTTATTCCCAGATTAGAAGTTTGTCAACTAAAGTTACAAGCTCCAAACGATAGGCATCCATCTGGTTGTAATCCATTGTTTCCAGTCTTGCTTTTACATCACTAAGGGTGGTTGGTACATAGTTACTTTCATGAAGGATACCCGATAACTCGCATACAGCAGCCACAAATTTGAAATCATCCGAAGGAGCATCTGTGTAGGATTCCTGACCAATGGGGTAAGAAAGTTCTTTACTGGTATCTCCATCAGGTGCCTTATAACGAACTTTTAATGTGAGCCATTCACCACTCTCTAGTGCTGCATCAGTAAGTCCTGCCGTCTGGTACTTTAAGTCTGCGCCAGAATAGTTTCCATCATTTAACACAATTTCATAAACCATGGTTACATCGTGGCCTGCACCAATTTCACCAGCATCCTTGGTATCATCCACAAAGTCTTCTGCTGCCAGTTCTCTGTTTTCAAAACCAATTAATCTATAGGAATCAACAATAGCGGGATTAAATTCTGCTTGGAACTTCACATCCTTTGCAACCGTATACAAAGTACCGCCCAGTTCTTCACAAAGCACCTTCTTTGCTTCCGCAAGAGTGTCAATGTAAGCGTAGTTACCATTGCCGTGATCAGCCAATGCTTCCATATTTGTATCATTATAATTACCTGTTCCGAAACCAAGAACTGTCAGAAAAATACCGCTTTCTCTTTCTTCCTCAACTAGGTCAACCAATGCACTTTCACTGGTAAGACCAACATTTAAATCTCCATCGGTAGCTAAAATGATGCGGTTATTGCCACCTTTAATGAAATTCTGCTCGCCTAAAAGATACGCAGATATAATTCCTTCCCCTCCGTTGGTGCTTCCACCAGCCTCTAAATTATCAAGTGCTGCACAAATGGTATCTTTTTCACTGGCAGGAACACCTTCTAATACAATTTCATCATCCCCCGCATAAGTTACGATGGAAACCTTATCATTCTCATCCAGCTCATCTAAAAGGAGTTTGAAAGAATCAATCAGAAGTGGAAGTTTATCTTCTGAATACATAGACCCTGAGGTATCAATCAAAAATACAATATTAGAATTCGGAGCATCCTGTAAATCAATGTCCGCCGTCTTTAAGCCTAATACTAAAAGCGCATGATCAGGATTCCAAGGGCATGCAGAAATGGTTGTAGTTAATCCAAAAGGCTCATCCTTCTGCGGAAGATTGTAATCATAGTTAAAATAATTTACCATCTCCTCCGTGCGAATTGCTCCCGTAGGAATGTCTTTCAGGCTATAGCCGCTGTTTACAAATCTGCGGAAGTTGGAATAGGATGCCGTATCCACATCGGCCGCAAACGTAGATAATGGATTTAAGGAGGCAGATAAAAATCCACTTTCTTCCAGTGCGCTATACTTCTCTGTGTTATATTCCACATAAGGAAGAGACGACAGATCATTGGTTACATATCCACCATCATCGCATTCTGCTGCTTCCACACAGGCAGATTCCATAACCATATCATCATACGGATTTCCAAGAAATTCCCTATACTTCTCTGCAATACTTTCTGCCACACCGGGAGTCTTCTCATCAGGATCCACCTGTCCTGGATCATTGATAGTGATATCAATTTTTTGATCAGGTTGCTCCTCTGTCTTTCCACAAGCCACCATACTTGCCATAGCCATCATGGCTGCCAATAATGCTGCAACAACTCTCTTTTTCATAATCCTCTCCTATTCCGCCTTACTAGGCTCTGTTTTATCATTTTTCTTCGGCCATCTCGGCCCCTCTGTATTAGTTACGGAATAGTATGGAGGATTTATGGAAAAATTTTATACAACTTTTTTCATAAAAAAAGAGGATGAATTTTTCATTCATCCCCCAAAAAAGTGAAAAAAGTTAGTTAAAATATCTCTTAAGCATTCCCTCTAATGCCTTGCCATGTCTAGCTTCATCACGTGCCATCTCATGAACGGTGTCATGAATTGCATCAAGTCCGTTCTTCTTTGCACACATTGCAAGATCTGTCTTGCCCTGTGTTGCACCAAACTCACAATCAACTCTCCATGCAAGATTCTTCTTCGTGGAATCAGTCATGTTCTGCTCTAACTCAGAACCAAGAAGTTCTGCAAACTTTGCTGCATGCTCCGCTTCCTCAAAAGCTGCTTTCTCCCAATAAAGTGCAACTTCCGGATAACCCTCTCTAGCAGCTACTCTGGCCATGCAAAGGTACATGCCCACTTCCGAACACTCTCCATTAAAGTTTGCCTTTAACTGTTCTAAGATATACTTCTTATCTTCTTCAGACACCTGATCATTATTTTTAACAGTGGATGCATATACACCAAATTCATGTTCGGAGGCTAACTTCATCTCTCCCTCCATCTTATTGAACTTGTCACCACTTACCTTACAAACAGGGCACTGCTCTGGTGCTTCATCACCCTCGTGAACATAACCACAAACACTACATACATACTTTGCCATAATTTTTTCTCCTTTATTTTTATTTTTCTTAATGCAGACGGTGTTCCCTATTCCGCTATTAATTCAACATACCCATCTAATATTCTACAGTTCTTTTCCCTGCGCATTCAAGCGACTACGAATATAGGCACCATAGTACTTAATCCAATAATCTCCCGCTTCCTCTTCCAGCACAAAATGCGCTTCACGAAATGCTACAGGATCAAAATCTTCGCATCCCTGCTGCCCTTCCCAGAGGCCATATACACAAAAGTTCCAAAACAGGTCCTCCTCTGTATAAGCATCCCCTTTCTTCGCCTTTAGTTCTTCCACGATTTCAGGATGCTTCTTTCCATAAAAATCTGCATCAAATACAAAATCTCGATATTCCGAAAGCAGATAGCCATCATTTTCTGTGACTGCCGTTGCAAACTCTCCCTCTACGGTATTGTGGAACATCATATTACGAAGATCCTTAAAGCGCTGATGCGTTCGCCATCCACTACTCTTACTATCCTCGCTGGTCCAGTCCATGAGTGCATTGGGGTATCTTTCCTGTAATCGAATGCGATCTGCTTCAGAAACACCAGAATGTGTGAACCAGAGTCGTTCTAATTTAGGAAAATGCATCAAAGGATCAATACTATTTAGCTTACTGAAGACAAAGCTAACATTTAGGTCCACCAGATTCTGACAGGCTACTAACGGTGATACATCACTGATACGACTGCACCAGCATTCAAAATACATTAACTCTGGAAGATGCGATACAGGTTCGATATTCATGAGCCAGTTATTACTGGACATAATTAGTACTCGAAGTTTCTTGCAATTTTTCAAAACAGAAATATCCGTAATATGATGATGTCCCAAATCCAACGTCACCAAATCTGTACAGTACTTTAAAACTTCGATATCCTCATTATTCAGCATGACATCTGTATCCGACTGCATAGTGGAAAAGGCTAATGCATTCGTGCGAAGATGCCATTTCTTCATATGGACAACCCATACAAACTTTGTAAAAGGAAAAGCCTGCTGCAGCTCTTCCATCTGCTCATTGGTAAGATTGCTGTTAGATAAATCCACCTGTCTGAGATCTGTAAAAGCTGACAGTTCCAGCTTAAAAAGTTCCAAATCTTCAATATAAGCACCGGATAAATCAAGTTCCTGGCTGCTCACTTCTGCTTCTACACCAGCAATCGTAGCAATACTTCTCACCCTGCGATTTCTGGCAGCCTCCGATGTTATCGGAAACAGAAATGTGAGCAAAAGCACAAGTGCTACGCCCATTATTATAGAATTCTTTTTTATACCACATCTATTCTTCATTAAGTTATCCTATGCCTCATCCTGCTGGTAAGGAAATTTTTCTTTTCTGGTTTTCTCCAGTTCTATCCACTCATCAAGGGAGAGGGGTTCGTAGTCCGAAAACATACAAAAGCAATTGATGGCCTGGGTAGGAACTGTGACTGGCGCTTCATATCCAAATGCCTTTCTTGTTTGCCCTTTTAAATATTTCTGGATATCATCATTATACTTTAAATCCATAGTATTATGCACGTGTCCATAGAGCATATAGGTCGTTGGATTCCCATTTCGATCTCTGCGATACTGTGCATTATAATTGGGAATATAGTAATGGCTGAGTATCACACGTCGATTATTATCACTGACTTCGTGATAATGTTTAATCCACTGGAAGCGTTCTCTATTGAATGTAGTTTTCGCCGCATACTTGTCATGATTACCTAAAATCAACATAAGATTCTTACAATGAATCTGTGCCAGAATATCGTTGGTCTGATTTGCATTTCCCACAGAAAAATCTCCTAGGAATACCAACTCATCATTTTTTCTAACCTTCCCATTAATCTTATCAATCATATAGGCATTCATTTCTTCCACCGAGGAAAACCCTCGCCGATCCATGCGGTTTAACAAACTGTCATGGAAGAAATGATTATCACTAATATAGTATCTCATAAATTCTCACTTACCCATTACGCCGGGAATGAGTCCCGTTACATACACCACAGCACAGGCAACTACAGCCACCAGTAGCAAATTATCTTTTTTGAATGAAATAATAATGGCAATCAAAACACCAGCGAGTGCTGTAATCCAGGAACCCGTTGCAAACATTACTCCAGGTAATGTCATCGCCGCTAATACAGCATATGGAATGTAATATAGAAAAGACTTCCAAAACCTGCTTTTAATTTTCCCCTTTACGAGCAGGAATGGAATCGTTCGTATCAAATAGGTTGTTCCAGCCATCACCAGCAAATACAGAAAGAAGGTGCTATTATTCATTTTCCGCCTCCTCTACCGGCTTACAAATGGCCATTACTAGAGACGCTACAATCGCTGATACGCTGATAGCTATACCTGCCGGAACCTCTTTAAATCCCGGCACAAATTTAAATATGCAGCTGATGGCAACGGCAATCCCTACTACCATAACCACCGCCTTCGATTTCTTCATTTCCGGAACCACAATCGCAATAAACATGGCATATAATCCCATATTTAATGCAAGCATAATTTGTTCCGGAAGGACCTGCCCTAATAGGGCACCACCTAGGGTTCCCAGAGCCCATCCAAAATACGGTAGCGCGGAAAGACCTTCAAAGAATGCAAAGTTCAATTTTTCTTCTCTACTGGCCACACCAAATATTTCATCGGTAACGGTAAAACCAGCTATTGCTCGCTTCGCTCCATGAAAGGATGGATCCACTTTCTGGGTAAGCGAAATAGACATAAAAGAATAACGAACATTGATGGTACACTGGGAAATCAGCATCGGAATATACTGCCCCGGCAACATCATTACCTGCACGCCGGCTAGCTGCCCTGCACTGGTGACATTGGTCATAGATACCACTAATGCCTGCCACCAGGAAAGTCCACAGCTCACCGCCATGATACCAAAAGTAAAGGATACCGAAAGGTATCCCAAAGCGATTGGTATGCCAGCTAGTAAGCCTCTTTTGAACTCTTTTACAGATAACTTTCTTTGCAAGATTACAATCCTTCACTCTTTACTTACAGTTGCTTAACTTTCTCCACCATAGCACGCAGCGCTTTTCCACGATGACTAATCTTGTGCTTATCCATGGATGATAACTGTGCAGTGGTACATCCCAGTTCCGGCACATAGAAGAATGGATCATATCCAAATCCATTCTCGCCCACAATCTCGTGTCCCACAATACCTTCTACGGTTTCACGCACAGTCTGGTCTGCAAAACTTCCACTAGGCGAAACCACTGCCATTGCGCAGACAAATCTGGCTCCTCTTTTCTCATCAGGCACATCCTGCATATCAGCAAGGACATCACTCATTGCCTGATAATATGTACGATCCCCTAACCAACGATGAGAGTATATTCCTGGCTCACCATTGTAATAGTCAATTTCTAATCCTGAATCATCAGCAAGCACTGCTGCCTCTGCATATTCCGGACAGTTCTTTGCAATATAGATTGCAACTGCTTTGGCCTTGATGAGTGCGTTATCGACAAAAGTAGTTCCGGTCTCTTCAACATCCTCTGCAAATCCAATAGCAGACATTGGAAGTACCTTGCCCCCTAATATCTCCTCGAATTCTTTTACCTTATCTTTATTGGTTGTGGCTGCAATTATTAATCTCATAGCGACTCTCTCTTACGTTCTTTTCGGTGGCTTCGGTCCCATAAACTGGTAGAAATATGTCTTTAACATTCCATTGTAAATCTTGCGGTTTTTGTCTGCCTTCTTTCCAATCATCTCCTCCGCTTTTTCATAAGAGGTGATCATGTATAAGGACCAGCTATCTAAATGTCTATATCGTTCCCCAAGGGTCTTATAAATCTTTGCAACATCCTCCTGCCCCATCAGTCTTTCTCCATAGGGAGGGTTCGTCATAATAAATCCGTATTTTTTCGGATGGGATAAGTCCTTTACATCCCTTTGCTGAAAATGAATCATGGGAAGTACACCCGCCATCTTCGCATTGGCTTTGGCTACCTGAATCATGTCGGGATCCAAATCATATCCCTGAATATCTGGACGGATACTTCTGTCTTCCTCTTCCCTAGCCTCTTTAAAATCATCATCCCATACTTTTTTCGGAATGACATGCCTCCAGGTCTCCGCCGTAAAATGCCTATAGGCACCTGGCATAATATTGGCTGCCATCAGTGCTGCTTCTATCGGAAATGTTCCACTACCACAGAAGGGGTCCACCAGAATCCTGTCTTTGTGCCAAGGGCTGAGCATCAAAAGCGCTGCTGCCAGATTTTCCGCAATCGGTGCCTTGGCTGTCAACTTACGATAGCCTCTCTTATGAAGGCTGTCACCGGTTGTATCAAGTCCCACCGTCACCTCGTCTTTCAGTAAGAATACACGGAAAGGAAAGGAGGCACCCGTTTCGGGGAATGTCTTAATATGATAAATTCCAGAAAGTCGATCTACCATCGCCTTCTTCATAATAGACTGAATATCCGAAGGCGAAAATAATTTACTCTTTACGCTGGCTGCCTTAGCCACCCAAAACTTACCATCCTCCGGAATAAAGTCTTCTAACGGAAGGGCCTTGGTTCCCTGAAATAATTCTTCAAAGGTCTCTGCATGAAATCTGCCAATCTCTATCAGAATTCTTTCTGCCGTGCGCAGACAGATATTGGTTCTTGCCACAGTCTCAGGATCGCCCCAGAAGATTACTCTGCCATCTTCCACCTGGGCTACTTCATATCCTAAATCAATTATTTCTTTTTTTAGTACTGCCTCCAAGCCAAAGTGGCAGGGGGCAATCAGTCTCCATTTAATTGCCATAACGATACCTATTCTATCATAAATTCTGGGATAAAACTCTCCTTTGCTACCTCACCCTCTTGAATAAAAGCATTCGTAATTCCTAGTTCCAGTGCATAATCTACAACCTTCGCATATTCCCGCTTGGTAAGTCGTCTGTTTAGCTCCGCAAAAGGTGTTTCCACAACAGGTGTATACTGGCTCATAATACTGATATGAATACGGTCACCATACGTTTCATGCAGATACGACAGCACCTGTTTGCTTTCACTTGTGTGTCCAGGCAGCACCAAATGTCTTACAATCACCTTAGGCGTATCCTCCGTCAGTCCATGCCGGTCCGTGGTTCGTTCCATCTGGCTGACCATGGCTTCCAACGCTTTCCTAGCCACCTCCGGATAATCCTTCGCATGGGAAAACTGTAATGCCAAATCCTCTGATACATATTTAAAATCTGGCAGATAAACATCCACATATCCCTGCAGACGCTGTATGTTTTCTTCTGTCTCATACCCAGATGTATTATATACCACCGGTAGCCATAGTCCCTGCCGTCTTGCGCTGTCCAATGCTTCTATAATCTGCGGAACATAATGGGTTCCTGTCACCAGATTAATATTTCTTGCCTTCTTCTCCTGTAGCCTGAGAAATGTTTCTGCCAGCGCTTCTACAGAAACACATTTCCCGACACTGCCACCGCTAATGGCATGATTCTGACAATATACACAGTGTAAATTACACCCCGCAAAAAAAACCGCACCGGAGCCTTCCGTTCCAGAAATACAAGGTTCCTCCCAAAAGTGTAAATCTGCTCTGGCAATCCGAATCTCTGCACCAGCCCCACAGACTCCTGTGCTGACACTTCTATCGACTCTGCAGTTTCTTGGACATAACTGACAAACACTCATACTAGTACATCCACAAACGTATGCCGGAACATCTTCGGAAGATCTTCTAGGGCGACTAATACCTGATGTCCAATCTTACCGGCACTGAAATAAATTTTATCAAAGTTCTGTGCGCTGGCATCAATGACCGTTACAAACTGCTTCTTCATACCTATGGGACTGCATCCACCATGCACATAACCCGTTAATGGAAGAAGGTCTTTCTGTTTTAACATATCAATCGACTTTTCTCCCACAGCCTTTGCTGCTTTCTTTAAATCCAGATTCGCAGCAACAGGAATAACAAAGACATAATGATTCTTTGTTTTTCCTTCTGTCACCAAAGTTTTAAAAGCTTGGGCCGGATTTTCACCCAGCTTTTCTGCTATCTCCTCTCCGGTCAGAACTTCAGCACCCTCTAGATATACCTCTTCGTATTTCACTTTTTTCTGCTCTAACAATCGGCAGACATTGGTTTTTTCCATTGCCATTTTTTATCCTATCCTGTACGTAGTATCCTCTGTTTTTAGCACATTGCATTCATAAAATTTGGTTAATGCCAGCACCATATATTCTGTATCTTTCGCACCAGCAGTCTCATACGCAGAGTGCATAGCAAGCTGCGGGCAGCCCACATCCACGCAATTCATGGATACCTGGCTCATAGCAATATTCCCCAGCGTACTACCTCCCAGTTCATCAGAACGATTAGCAAAATACTGCACAGGCACTCCCGCCTTTTTACAGATTTCTCCAAATACAGCCATACTGACTGCATCGGAAGTATATTTCTGTCCAGCATGAGACTTAATTACCACACCCTCATTTAAGTATACGCAGTTGGTGGCGTCTGTCTTTTCCGGATGATTTGGATGGACTGCATGCGCATTATCGCAGCTTACCATGAAACTGCCAGCAATCGCCCGATAATACTCTTCCTTGCCATATCCCAACCCTTGGTTAATTCTTCGAAGAACATCTCTCAAAAAAGTGGAAGCAGCTCCCTGCTTGGTGCCGGATCCTACCTCTTCATTGTCAAAGCAGGCATATACATTAATATGAGATTCCGCTTTTGCTGCCAGCATCGCTTTCATACCAGCAAAGGCGCACTGCAAATCATCTAACCTGGGGGCTCCGATAAACTCGTTATTTCTTCCAAAGACAGCAGGCTTCGAGCGATTATACAGATATACATCCATGCCAACAATATCTTCCACCGCAACTGCGCCGCTTAACTCCTCTGCCACAAACTTTCGGTATGCATTTTCTTCCTGACCATCCATCGCAAATAAAGGAAGCAAGTCAACCTGCTTATTGTATTTCATTTCCTCATTGGCCTTGCGATTCATATGAATGGCCACACTTGGAATCATGAGTACATCTCGATCCGCATGAAATAGTTTGGTGGATAGTCCATCCTTTTCTTTGATTAACAACCTGCCTGCTAAAGACAGTGGTCTATCAAACCAAGTGCTGCAAAGCATTCCTCCGTATCCTTCTGTGTTTAGCTGCAGGTATTTCCCCTTCACAGAAATTTCTGCATTTTCCTTCACTTTAAATGCAGGAGAGTCACTATGCGCAGCCGTTACCTGAAAATGATAGTGTTCTAACTTCTCCGGCACTGCAAAAGCAATACAGGAAGAACCATTACGACTTACATAGTACTTTCCGCCTTTTTCAAGTTTCCATGCATCCATTTCCTGCAGTTTCTGATATCCATTTTCCGCAAAGTTTTTTTCCAGCACATCCACCGTATGGAAAGCCGTGGGCGCCTTCTTTATGAAATCAAATAGTTCCTTATTATTCATCCTCATCATTCCTTCCTGGCAGTCCTTCCCGAATCACCTGGTTCATGGCAGCCTGCGCTTCCTCTAATCTGTGCTTCTGCACAATACGATCCCGATCCGATAAAATAGCAATCATTTCATCCACTACTTCCTCTTCCGTTGGATCACTTCTTCTATACAAATACCCCAGCATTCTGGTGGCTGTATAATCCGTATTCACATATTTATAAGCAATCTCCCGACAGAGACTTTCCTGAAAGCCTTTGGCAAGTAATTCCTTATATACCTCTGCACATTTTTCAGAAATCATTTTACTTCTCTTCGTATATCTTCCATAGAACCCATGCACCGGCACCACGAAAAAAGGGGTACCTCTACACATTATAGTATAATGCGAAGGAAGTTTCCCCTTTTTCAAAAATGTTTTCTAAACTTCTATTTAGTATCCCATAAAGATTCTTGCTAAAGGAGAATCCTCATCAAGAATTAAGGTGTTGTTCTTTCCAGACATAGATGCCTTAGCTGCATCCAATGCTCGAATGAATGCATAGAAGTCCTGCTTCTCTTCCGTGTTATAAGCTTCTGCGAGAATCTGCATGTACTGTGCTTCACCATCTGCTATGATTCCAGCAGCTTCTGCTTCTGCATTGGAAAGCGTGATAGACACGGATTTATCAGTATCATTGATAATGAGCTGTGCCTTCGCCTCACCCTGTGCCTCATACTCTGCAGCAATGGTCTGACGTTCTGAAATCATACGTTCATAAACCGCTTCCTTGTTATCATCGGGAAGATCTAAACGCTTGGTCTGAATGCTGATAATGTGCATACCGTACTGCTCTGCATTGGTGCCAACTGCATCCATAATGGACTGTGCAAGTCTTCCATCACGACCACTAATCACATCTTCCTGGGACGTAGAAGAAATAACATTCTTGGTTGCATTATATACCATAGTATCAATACGGTACTCCGCATTGGAGATAGAGTAGTTTAAGGTCTGGGCAAACTTCATAGCATCCGTAATCTCCCAAAGAACAAACTCATCTACAATCATTGTTTTCTTATCAGAGGTAATAACATCAGACTCTGGAATATCGTAAAGCATTACTTCGTTCGGCAAAATGGTAACACTGTCAAAGAATGGATTGATAAAGTATAAACCAGGTTCTTCAATGACACGATCAATCTTTCCAAAACGAAGAATCAAATGATATTCATCCTCCATTGCATAATGGAAACTCTTTAATCCAATAGCTACAGCAATAATCACAAGGATGGATACAACAACACTAATAACTGTTTTCTTTTTCATTATTCGTTACCTCCTTCTACAGTGACACTGCTAAAGGTGTCTAAAGGATAGATGGTATCAACCTTTCCATCAGAGTTGTTAATCACAATCTTCATAGCAGGAAGAATCTTCTCCATTGCTTCATAGAACATACGCATACGAGTAATGGCAGGATCCTTACTGTATTCCGCAAACATTGCAGAGAACATGGCTACTTCTTCCAAACCTTCATTGACACGCTTGGTCTTTGTAGCTTCTGCTTCCTGCAGAATTCTATCTGCTTCTGCCTCTGCCTTGGGAAGTTCCTCATTCTGATATTTATATGCATTATTGATGGAAGTTTCCATACCCTGCTTTGCTGTTTCAACTGCCTTGAAAGCAACCATAACCGCATCTGTGGGAGGTTCCGCATCCTGAATCGTAATATTGACTAACTGAATACCAATATCCATCGCCTCTAACTCTTCTGCAATATGTTCCTTAATGGAAGCCTGGATCTCACCCTTGCCGGTTGTCAGAACAGCGTCAACATCATAAGAACCAATGGTGTCACGAATCCAGCTCTGGCTGATATTCTTCAGAATATCCACAGGGTCCGTAGAAGAGTATAAATACTTCGCAGGATCTACCGCCTTGTATTCAATGTAAAAGTCTACATTAACAAAGTTATAATCGCTGGTAATCATCAGGGATTCCTTTTCATAGGAAACCGCAGAACCACCCTCTAAACGATAGCCCATAGTAATACCATTGATGACTGTACTTACCTTTTCTACCTGCTGCACGAAGGGAATCTTTAAATGAAGACCTGTCTCCGTTACTGCCTGAGGCACACCGAAGGTAGTAACTACAGCCGCCTCCTGCTCTGAAATGGTATAGAAGCTGCTGGTTCCAAGCATCACAAGAAGGATAAAGCATCCTATTCCCGTGACAGCTCTAGAAGCAACCTTTCTAACATCTTTTTTCTTCTCATCAACTTCACGCCACTCTTTTTCAGGCATCTTCTTGATCAGAACCTGGGCAATAATCATAATGACTATTACCATAATAAATCCTTTTAACATAATCATCCTTTCTGGCTAGACTCCTAACCGGTTACTTAATTTCGCTTTTTGTATCATGAATACGGATGGTTACCGTACCAAGCTCGGTTTCTTCATAACTGAAGACTTCTTTATTTTCCAAAAGTGCTACTGGAACACTGATTTCTATACCATTTTCCGTAACAATCTTCTGTTTTTTCTTAAGCGCTGTCTTGGTTTTCTTCGAAACCTCCACTGGCCTATCAAGGGGCACCTGCATATCTTCCAATTTCGCTTTATATACTTCCACTGCTTCCGGCTTATCCTGGAATACGCGGTTCATAGTATTTTGCGGTGTCAGTACATCAAAGTCCTTAGCCTCTGCCATCGCCTCCTGGCGATACTTGAAGATTTTTTGCGGAGCCTCCTGTTCATAGCACTCCTTGATGGTATCAAGGGCAGCCTGCTCCAGAATCTTCACGGATTCTTTCTCTGACTTACGAAGTGATAACTCTAGAATCACATCGGCCATGAAATTCACGTACTCCCCATTCACATGGCACTTTGCATCACTCATCCAAGCCTGACGCTCAAACAAATTGATATAAAAGAAATCATACTCCTTCTGGGTGTGCGCCGGAAGAAGTCTTGCTGACTTCTCCAGTTTTACAGAGCCATCTTTCACGGAGCAGGTAAATCTCGTCTGGAAATTCAATTTAAAGAAGGCAATGATGGGTTGCTCTTCTACCGTAGCCCAAATAAAAAGCCCGGTACCTGAAAGCATTTCCACAGACTGCTCTAGCATCGTGTGCATCTTATCAGAAATCACGTCAACAAAAGCATCAAATCCTTCTGGATTCTGCGGCAAAATAGCTGCCACAAATGAGTCATCATCAAAGGTTGCTTTTTTAGCACTGGTATTATCATAGTTAAAGGCAAAGAGCTGGAGCATATAGCGATCCAGTTCTCCCTCCGGATCCAGAATGTATTCGTTATAATCCACAAACGCCTTTTTGCTATCGATGGAGGCAATAAATACACGATCCAATGTAATCTGCGATTTATTCATAAAAATCCTACTCCCCTTTCCAAATCGCGTGCACCTAATATAAGCGTTTCTAAATACACTGCCATCCTATTATAGCAAATTCGTTTTCCTTAATAAAATCTTGCTCCTCATGGATAGGAAAGGTATGATTATAGAAAGATGCAATTCAAATATAACAATAAGATTAGGAGTTTTTAAGGAAAATGAGTGAAATTTTGTTGAAAGATGGTATCTACCAGGCTGTGATTAACGATCATGGCGCAGAACTTCGTTCCTTTAAAAAAGGTGATAAAGAATACATGTGGCAGGCAGATCCCGCCTTCTGGGCTAGAACTTCCCCCGTACTCTTTCCTTTTGTAGGCGCTGTTAACGAAGGAAAATTTACCTACAAGGGAACCGACTATCCCATGGGACAGCATGGCTTTGCCAGAGACATGGATTTTACCTTGGTAGACCAAACAGACAATAGCTGTACTTACGTACTGGAATCTGGTGATGAGACATTAGCAAAATATCCCCTTCCTTTTAAACTCACCATCGGCTACCAATTAAAGGAAGATACCCTAACCATTCTCTGGAAGGTTGAAAATCCTGGAAAAGAGCCTTTGGAATTCTCCATTGGGGCACATCCTGCTTTCAACTGCAATCTAAATACTTCGGTCATCCGTATTATGAAGAATGGCTTAGGCCGTCCTGCTTTTAATAATTCTGTTTTTGGAAAGGGGCTCCTTACTGCAGAAAAGAAAGATGTTCCACTAGATGATGGTTATATGACTTTAGATGAGCATTCCTTCGATGGCGATGCATTTGTCATTGAGGATGGACAAACGGATTGCGTTGAACTTCTGGATGCAGACAGAAATAAGGTGCTTGCCGTGTCCTATACCTCCCCCCTAGTAGGTATCTGGTCTCCTCCGGGAAAGAATGCTCCCTTCCTTTGCATTGAGCCTTGGTATGGCCGCGCAGATATGGAAGGCTTCCATGGTGAACTTTCTGACCGTGCATGGAATAATACCCTTCCGGCCGGTAGCATATTTGAAGAAACCTACACCATCCGTGTTTTTTAAATTACAAGCAAGGTTTATATTTTTTCTCTTGACTTTCACATAGGGCTATGCTATTCTATTTAGCGGACCAAAACAGTCCACAAGGATGTGCGCATAGCTCAGCTGGATAGAGCGTCTGGCTACGGACCAGAAGGTCGAGGGTTCGAATCCTTTTGCGCACGTAACCCCGGAGTACATCCGGGGTTTTCTTTTTTATTCGTTTCTTCTGCTGGGAAATGCAGAAGTTAAGTGTTTTGCGGAGAGATTATGAACCATAGTTCCTTTCGAAAATTACAACTCTTATTGCTTATAGGTAGTCTTCTTTGTCTGTCTGCTTGCGGCAAAAAGGAAACCTGTGCTTACTGCGGTGAAGCCAAGTACTGCACAGAATACGATCTTGTTGGTGTCACTAGACTGATTTGTGATGATTGTCTGAATCAGGGCGTAAACGCAGTTACTTCCCCTGGCATTATGGAAGAATACGGCGTCATTATCCTAGAAACACCTGTTTCAGAGGATACAGATACGGAAAATCCAGAAGTCTCCGCTTCTGATACCCCCTCCACCAGTTTGACACCTGCTGTCTCCGATAATACAGCTCCCCAGTTTACTACCACCCTTTCGAAGGACGATATTGTAAAGGCATTAAGCGCTTACTATTCTGAGTCCGGCATGGAGCTTAAACTTTCCGAAAACAATAGACACGTATATGAACTCTATGCTGGAGAGGAATACCAGGGAATTAATTTCCTATTTACCCCCGTGGCCGAGGGACAAGAGCCTCCCCTCTCCGTGTTGTGTTATGATGGCGCATCTTCTACTGGCTATACTGCTGCCTGCATTCGTTCTGCCATCACCTATCTAGGAAGCAATGACTATTCCGGTCTTGGTTATGAAATCTACAATACTGCTACAGCTTATGGCAGCCACCAGGTCGGTAATACAAAATTCTATTACAAAGCTTCCAGTGCACAGGAGATTGAGAATGGTGCTCCTGTAGCATCCTTTGATATTTTAAGATAACAGTCTAGGTATATATCATGTTACAAGCTAATTATCACACCCACAGCCGCTGGTGCAATCACGCGGTTGGAGAAATTGAAGATTACCTCGAGAAAGCCATTTCTCTCGGTTTTAAAGAAATTGCATTAACCGATCACGTTCCTCACAAAGAAGGCTTTAGCTGGATTCCATTTGACCAACTCGGTCAGTATAATATTGCAATCGATGAGGCCATTGCCAAATACCAGGATAGAATTCGCATTTTTAAAGGCTTCGAGTGCGAACACATTCTTTCAGAAGTGGATTATTACAAACGACTGATTGAAGAATATGGTTATACCTTTTTGATTCAGGGACAGCACCTGGCTGGAAAAAATTGTGAGGTCAATGCCTTCAACTGTCATGAAGAAGATGAGATTCTGATTTATGCAGATTCCGTGTGCGAAGGAATTGCCAGCGGTTTCTATAAACTTTTGGCGCATCCCGATGTTGTCTACAGCTCCTATAAGGGGCCTTGGTCCCCCAAGCAGGAAAGGGCTTTTCATCAGATTTTCGCCTGCTGTGAAGAATACCACCAACCGGTAGAAATCAATGCCAGTGGCCTAAGAGGCGATCGCGGCTATCCACGCCGGGAAGTCTTCTCTATCGCCAAACAGTACGACCTTCGATTCCTTATCAATTCAGACGCCCATGACCCTGCATGGCTCTATGATGACATCACCATGAAGGCGGAACAGTTTGCTCAGGATTTAGACCTTCCTATCTCACCACTTCTCTAGTACCATCAAAAAAGGGGACAGGTGCCAATAAGGTACCCATCCCCTTTTCTTATGCATATTTCTGAATTTACAGTACTACGCCATTCTCTTTAAGAAGCGCTCTCGCTGACTCCACGGAATCCACACCTGTCTTATTCTTAATAGGAGCAAATTCATAATTTCTGACAACCTCATAAGGAAGGCAGTCTGTCATCATACGAACCATATCTAAAATCAAATTCTCGAATTTATGTCCATTGGGCTCCGTAGGAGAAACCAAATTACCATTTTCATCCAAATAAGGAATCTTCTTATCAACCACGTGCAATGGAAGTGCTGCGGACTTAATTCGATCCAATTCCTTCACAGAGAATAAGTAATTAAGAATTACACCATAATAGTAAAGGTATTCCCCATCTTCTCCCTTGGCATGTGCCATCTCATCCGTAAGATCATAATATTCCACAATGGAAGGATGTCCGTCTTCTAAACACATTGCTCCAACCTTCTCAAAAGGCTCAACCTTTTTAATTACCTTCGCTCCGGAAGAATATCCTTCCGTAAGGACTGCACCAATGAACTTGGGATCACAGATTCTCTGCAGCACATTATCTACTGCAAAGATATTTAACCATTCAATGCCACGTTCTTCTAACACGGTACGCAGTCCAGCCTTGCAAAGGGATGCATAGAAACCGCCATTTCCGTTGGGAGACGTTGCGATATGCCCCTTTTCTTCTAGGTAAACCTTTCCTTCAAAATCGGTTGCTGCAGCCATTGCCTGCTTAAAAAAGAAAACATTTTCCGGCTTGTATCCAAAATAATTCTTTTCTTTAAAGAATGCCTGGGTCTTTGCATCATTCTTATCAGAAGTCATAATGAACAGGGTAATATCATCAGATACGTCCTTAATGTTATTAATCAGACACTCAAAAATATAAAGTTCTCTGGTCAATCCAACATTATACATTCCCTTAGGATCATCGGATCCCAGTCTTGTTCCCATTCCGCCAGCTAATAAAAGTGCTGCCACCTTTCCAGCCTGGATGGCTTCCATTCCTTTTGCCTTATATTCCTCTTCCTTTAATGCAATCTTTGCAGAGGTCATAACTTCAATAGGCGTAATCTCCCCGCGTACTTCCGGTTTGGGAGGCAGAGACTTTTTGATTACTTCAAAATCCGTCTCTTCAATCTGGATTAACAATTCTTCCTTCTGCGCATCAGACAGTTCCTCAAAATATTTTAAAATCTGTTCCTGCCCTGCTTCCTTTAAAATCTCTTTTGCCTTTTCTACAGTAATCATCTCGGTTTCCTATCCTCTATCCTTTTATTTTCCAAAGTATGCTGCTACATCTTCCAAATACTCTGTTATGGGAAGATGCTGTGGACAAACACCTTCACACTTCTTACACTTCACGCAGTCACTAGCTTTTCCCGTATTCATAACCAGATTATCATAATACTCCCTCTGCGGTGTCCAGCCCTTTCCTTCCACTTCCTGCTTATCCGCATTATAGAGGGAAAAACATTTTGGAATCGGAATCTTCTTCGGACAACCAGGAACACAGTACTCGCAGCCCGTACAAGGAATGGCAATGCTGCCATTAATGATTCTCACTGCCTTTGCTATGATAGCCTTCTCCTCTTCATTTACGGGAACCATCTCCTGCATATAGCCCGTGTTATCTAACATTTGTTCCATATTGCTCATGCCAGAGAGCACCATATATACACCGGGAAGAGATGCCACAAAACGAATGGCCCAGCTGGGAATGGATGCCTCGGGACGATATGCTTTAAACATCTCCTCCACTTCCTGCGGAACCTTTGCCAGCGTACCACCTTTTACGGGCTCCATGACTATCACTGGCAAATTATGTTTTACTGCAACCTCATAGCATTTTCTTGACTGAATCGCCGGGCTCTCCCAATCCAAATAGTTAATCTGAAGCTGCACATATTCAAACTCAGGATGCGCTGTAATCACCTTTTCCAGAAGATCTGCATTGTCATGGAAAGAAAAGCCAATGTGTTTTACTAATCCAGCCTTCTTTTTCTCCACAAGCCACTGAAAACAGTCTAATTTATCATAAACTTCAATGCTATGGCTGTTGATATCGTGAATCCAATAATAGTCAAAATAGCCAGCTCCTGTCTTTTCTAGCTGGGTATTAAAGATTTTATCTCTATCTTCTTTGGTCTGTAAAAAACCTGCATGCAGTTTTGTTGTAATCGTGTACTTATCTCTGGGATGTCTGCTGGTAAGACAAGTCTTCACTGCATCCTCACTTTTAAAGTTGCAATACATCCAAGCTGTATCAAAATAGGTAAATCCTCGTTCCAAAAAAGTATCCACCATCTTACAGGTCTGTTCAATATCAATATTCCCCGGATCTGCATCTAACGCAGGCAGACGCATCAAGCCGAACCCCAGTTTCTTATCCATTTCCATGTGTTATACCATCCCTTTCTTGTACGCAAAACAGTATATCTACCCACTCCTTTCTATTATACCTAAAGGCTGGATTTTCAAAAAGAACAAATCCGGTTATTTCCCATTATTACTTGATATTAGCCTAGTAATTTCATCCAAAATCATATAAAATAGGTAAGGTTGTGCGCAATTACACACCAATCTATTATGGAGGAAAAAAATTATGAAAAAGAAGTTAGTTTCTATGGCACTTGCTACCGCTCTTTGCGCTAGTACTGTGCTCGCTGGCTGTGGCAACACCAGCACCAGTGGTGCAAAAGATTCTTACACCATCGGTATCTGCCAGATCGTTCAGCACGTAGCACTTGATGAAGCTACCAAGGGCTTTAAGGATTGCCTTACCGAGAAGCTTGGCGACAAGGTTACCTTTGATTATCAGGATGCTGCTGGTGACTCCGCTACCTGCGCTACCATCGTAAATGGTTTCGTAAGCAACAATTATGATTTAATCCTTGCAAATGCTACTGCTCCTTTACAGGCAGCTGCAACTGCAACCACCACCATCCCTGTACTTGGTACTTCCGTAACCGATTATGCTACTGCACTTGAAATTGCAGATTGGAACGGTTCTACTGGCTACAACGTATCCGGTACCTCTGACCTTGCTCCTCTTCCTGAGCAGGCAGCTATGATTAAGGAAATCTTCCCTGATTGCCAGATCGTTGGTATTCTTTACTGCTCTGCAGAGCCTAACTCCAAGTACCAGGCTGATGTCATCTCCAGCGAGCTCGCTTCTCTTGGTATGACTGCAGTTACTTACTCTTTCGCTGACTCAAACGATATCGCATTAGTTTGCCAGCAGGCTTGTGATGCTTCTGATGTTATCTACATCCCTACCGATAATACCGCTGCTTCCTGCACCGGTACCATCGATTCTGTAGCTTCTGCAGCTGGTGTTCCCATCGTTGCAGGTGAAGAAGGTATCTGCAAGGGTTGCGGTGTTGCAACTCTTTCCATCAGCTACTATGACCTTGGATATGCTACCGGTGAAATGGCATATGATATCCTTGTAAATGGCGCAGATATCACCACCATGAAGGTTCAGTACGCTCCTAATGTAACCAAGGAATATGTTGCTGAAAGATGCGATGCACTTGGCATCACCATTCCTGATGGCTACACTGCAATCACTGTAGAATAATTTTTTCAGGCTTCCAGCTTTCCGGTTGGAAGCCTGCTTTTTTAACAGAGGGTTTATCTATGTTTACATCATTCTTAAACAGTATGCCTGGTGCTGTTGCCCAGGGTATCATTTGGGGTATTATGGCTATCGGTGTCTATATTACCTATAAGATTTTGGACGTTGCGGATCTTTCCGTAGACGGTTCCTTCGGAACCGGCGGTGCCGTATTAGTTATCTGTATGTCGAATGGAATTCCTGTCGCTCCTGCAATGCTAATTGCCTTTGCCGCAGGCTGTGTTGCCGGCTTTGTTACCGGTATCTTCCATGTACACTTTGGAATCCCTGCCATCCTGTCCGGTATTCTTACCCAGCTTGGCCTATACTCCATTAACCTTAGAATATTAGGGGGAAAAGCAAATGTTGGCTTGAACCCCAGAAATTATAATTTGCTTCTTTCCCTCGGTAATCCTGTAAATGCCATTATCGTGGGCCTTGTCATTGTTGTCATTTTGATTCTTCTGCTTTACCTGTTCTTTGGAACCAACTTAGGAAGTGCCCTTCGCGCTACCGGTAACAACCAGAACATGGCCAGAGCCAATGGTATCAATACCAATACCGCAAAGATTCTCGGCCTCGTCATCTCCAATGGTATTGTTGCTTTCAGTGGTGCGCTTCTCGCACAATTCCAGGGATATGCTGATATCAACATGGGACGTGGTGCCATCGTCATCGGTCTTGCAGCAGTGATCATCGGAGAAGTTCTTTTCCACAAGATTTTCAAGAACTTCGCCTTAAAACTGTTAGGCGCTATTATCGGTGGTATCATTTACTACTTAGTAATCACCCTTGTACTTTCTATTAAGATTCCTATCAGCGATACCTTTACCATTAAGTTAGACGCAAATGATTTGAAGCTCTTCACTGCACTTGTGGTTGCTATCTTCTTAGGCATTCCTTATTGGAAAAAGACCATCTCTGCAAAGCGCATTGGTACAGCACCCAAGTATACTGCTGTTTCCAGCACAGATTCTGAAAAGGAGGGCAACTAAATGTTAACCATTTCGAATCTTCACAAGACATTTAATCCTGGAACCATCAATGAAAAGCGTGCCCTTTGCGGTGTAGATCTCACTTTAGAGGATGGCGATTTTGTAACCATTATTGGTGGAAATGGTGCCGGTAAGTCAACCTTAATGAATATGATTGCTGGTGTATTTCCCCCTGACTGTGGACAAATTATCATCGATGGGGATGAGGTAACCAGACTTCCTGAATACAAGCGTGCAAAATACCTTGGCCGCGTTTTTCAGGATCCTATGATGGGAACCTGTGGTGATATGTGGATCGAGGAGAATCTTGCTTTAGCTGCAAAACGCGGACAGTCTCGTGGCCTTGGATGGTCCATCAACAAAAAGAATCGCGCATTCTTCAAGGAACATGTAACACAGCTTGGTTTAGGTTTGGAAAATCGTCTCACCACCAATGTAGGTCTCCTTTCCGGTGGCCAGCGTCAGGCACTAACCCTACTGATGGCTACCCTACAGAGCCCCAAGCTTTTGCTCTTAGACGAGCATACCGCCGCTCTGGATCCCAAGACCGCTGCTACGGTTTTAGAGCTTACAGACAAATTAGTTGGGGAGAACAATCTTACCACGCTTATGATTACCCACAACATGAAGGATGCTATTGCCCATGGTAATCGTCTCATCATGATGCATGAAGGCCGCATCATCTATGATGTTCGCGGTGCAGAAAAGAAGGCGCTTACCGTAGATCAGCTCTTAGCTAAATTCAGCGAGGCTTCTGGCGGACATTTCGCAAATGACCGTATGATGCTTAGCAACTAATCAGATTGGCAATTTAAAAGGCCCTTTCAATGAGCTATCCAATGTTCTGGACAAATATCATTGAGGGGGCCTTTTTTGTGTCTCCGTCTTATGACTTTTTTCGTTTTTCTTTTCTTTTCTGTAGTTTCTCTATTACCTTATTTTGGAACACATCACCATATTTCATGGCTAGGATGAATATGGCAACAAACAGCACGCCTAATGCAATCAGGACAGGCAAAGGAAGCGACTTCCAGTTCCCCCCTAACACACAGGCCACCAAAAGTCCCCAAGGCCTAAATAACACTAGTAGCAAAAGGAAATGCTGCCACTTCACTTTCGTAATCCCCGCTAGGATACAAATCACATCATCCGGGAACAAAGGCAGCAAAAATGTTGTTGCCAGAAACACCTCTGTCTTACGGTCTAATACCGCCTCATATTTCTTAATTAGTTTGGTCTCTACCAATTTTTCAACAAAGGGTCTTCCTATAACACGCGCCACACCAAATACAATGATAGATCCTAGTGTAATGGCACCATAGGTTAAGAAAAAGGCTGGCCATGTACCCAACACAGTAGCACCAGCAAGAGACAAAATATTATTAGGAATCGGTGCTAGTACTACAGAAAGCAGTTCTATCAAGAAAAAAATACCATAGGAGAAAGCTCCATATTGTTTAATCAGATTTTGCAAATCCTCGATGGACTTAATCTTCTGAAAAAATCCTGATTGAAACAGCCAGAAGGTCAGGCCGCCCAAAACAAGCACTGTACAAATCATGGTAATGATACTTTTACGTATCATCTTTTTACGTTTCTTGGCATCCTGTTCTGTAGACAGCGCTTCTTCCTGCTCCGCTCCATCCGTCAGGGAGATACTCTTCTGTTCATCCATTCTTATGATACTCCCACCTTTTTCTATATACACTTACGCTAGTATATTTCGTGATTTAATCCACTATACTCTTCAAACAAGGCAAGACAGGCATCTCTTCCCTGTTCTTCTATACATAAACAATCCGTCTTCCCTTGAAAATAGTCATAAAAGCGATCATCTCTAAAACCAATCTGATCGGTATCTGCCACATTACAGCCGTAATATACTTTCCCAATATTAGACCAAAGAATACCACCAAGGCACATAGGGCACGGCTCTGCTGTGGTATATAACTCGCAACCACTAAGGTCATGGGTCCCTGTGATACTACAGGCATTGCGGATGGCCTGCATTTCCCCATGACAGGTACAGTCATGATTCTTCAGTACTTCATTATGTCCCTTTGCCAGAATTTTTCCATCCTTAACTATCACACAGCCGAAAGGACCGCCGTGGCCTGCATGAATTCCTTCCTGCGCCTCCTTAATTGCTTCCTGCATAAAAGAGTCATTATATTCTCCCATCCTTGTATGCCCCTTTCTGTAAAATACCTTCTAACACTATTTTATCAAATAATGTTGCCATATGCATTATTCTCTTCAGTAGGAAAGAATGGCGCCACATGCATTATTCTCTCTTCAGGTGGAAAGAATGGTGCCACATGCATTATTCTCTTCAGTAGGAAAGAATGACGCCCCATGCATTATCCTCTCTTCAGTCAGAAAGAATAACGCCCCATGCATTATCCTCTCTTCGGTCAGAAAAGAATATTCCCTCAGAGAGGATAATGATGGGGCTATATAAACTAGATATATATACGTTAGCCCAAACGACCTAGGGAGATGAATTTAGTCTCCCTGGGTTGCTGGATTGACGTGCACCATGATGTGTTTTACTTCTGGAAATTTGGTTTCTATTTCATCATGTACATTTTCGGCAATCTGATGTGCCTCATTCAGTGTAAGGTCGCCGCGAAGAGCGATTTCCATATCTACATAAATTTTAGGGCCAAACATTCTGGTTTTTAAGGAATCAACGCTTATAACTCCCTTAACATTTAGTGCCGTATTCTTGATGGCTTTATATTCTTCCTCATCACAGGATTTATCCACCATCTTATTGACTGCATCAGCAAAGATTTCTAGGGCGGCTTTCAAAATAAAAATGCAGATTACTACGGAGGCAAGCGGATCTAGGATTGGATAGCCGAGACGCGCTCCTAGTATACCAACAAGTGCACCAATGGACGAGAAAGCGTCGCTTCGATGATGCCATGCATCAGCCCTAAGTGCTGTGGAATTAATCTTCTTGGCTGCCCGAATGGTAATCTGATACATACCTTCTTTTACCAGAATAGAGACGATGGCTGCTACTAGCGCAAGCACACCAGGCACTTTTAAATCCTGCGTTTCCCCCTGCAGGATGATCCGCATTCCTTTATACCCAATGCCTACGCCCACACCAGCTAACAGTACGGCCAAAAGAATGCTAGCAACACATTCCAATCTCTCGTGCCCATAAGGGTGCTCTTCATCAGCTTCTTTTCCAGAAATGCGAAGTCCAATCATAACCACAATTGTGCTGAACACATCCGATGCAGAGTGCACTGCATCAGAAACCATAGCACCAGAATGTGCTAATAATCCTGCTAAAGTTTTGAAAATTGTAAGAACTGCATTGGATAATAAAGATAAAACAGATACTTTGTTCGCGATACGGAAATATTCTTCCTGATTTTTACCTTGCATAGTGCACCTCCTATACGGTCTGCTTTTCTGGGGTAGGTAGTCTTACTGTCCTGCATAATTGCTGCCCTAAGGCCCGGCTTCCCGTAGTGGTGCCTGTTCAGTTATCGATATTATAACAAATAAAAGCGGATAATGTTTTTATTTTTCAAATGTCTGAAGTTCTTTTACAAATGCCTTTGTATTTGCCTTTGCATCCCCTAGGAAGATGGCGCTGCCTGCAACAATAACATTGGCTCCTGCTTTTAACGGTGTTTCCACATTATCTAATTTCACACCACCGTCCACTTCAATCAATAGTTCATCTAATTTGTGGGTCTTGGCATGCGCCGCAACCTTCTCGATTTTCTCCGTGCATTTAGAAAGATAGCTCTGTCCACCGAAGCCAGGCTGCACAGTCATGATGACTGCCATATCTATCTTGTGTAAATACGGCAATAACTCTTCTACAGGCGTTGCTGGATTAATTGCAAGACCAACCTTTGCCGTGGTGTTATGCATTCTAGCCAAAATTGCATCTGGATCCTTTAACGTCTCTAAGTGCACAGTAACCATATCTGCACCAAGTTCCGCAAATTTCTCGACATATTTCTCTGGCTCGGTAATCATTAAATGCACGTCCAAAAATAAATCCGTGCTCTTCTTAACATTCTCAAGAACCGGCATTCCGAAGGATATGGAAGGAACAAATACTCCATCCATCACATCAAAATGCAGATAATCCGCACCACCCTTTTTTACCTGGTCAATCTGTTTTCCCAGCTGCAGAAAATCTGCTGAAAGGATGGAAGGTGCTAAATGTATCATGACTTATCTCCTACTATCGCTGCACTTTTTATAAAGTGCTTCATAACTTTCATATCGCATCTGTGGAATCTCCCCAGCGCCTACAGCTTCCTTCACAACACATTTAGGCTCATGGGTATGACTACAAGGATTAAACTTACACCGTCCCTCATAAGGGTAAAACTCCGGATAATACTCCTTTAGTTCTTCCGCAGAAAGATCTTCTGCCAAATCAAAAGCAGAAAATCCCGGCGTATCAAATAGGAATGTATCCTCTGCTATTTTAAATAGCTCACTATGTCTTGTGGTATGTTTCCCTCGCTCCGTCTTTTCACTGATAGCGCCTGTTTCCATTCCCGCATCCGGAAATAGCCTGTTCGTTAAGGTCGACTTGCCTACCCCAGAAGGACCAGCAAGCACTGTCGTCTTTCCCACCAATCTTTCCCTAAGAAACGAAAAATCTGGTTCCTCTTTGGCGGCAAAGAAAAAGACCTCCGCACCACACTGCTCATAGCTTTTTAAAATATCTTGCACATAGGCATCATCCACCAGATCTGTTTTATTAAAACAGAGAAGGCAAGGAATGTTTTGCCTGCGCATCATAATTAAGAAACGATCCAACAACCCGAAATTAGGCTCCGGACTAGTTAATGCAAATAATACAAGTGCCTGATCAACCCCCGCAACCTCTGGGCGAATAAGAGCATTCTTCCTAGGAAGAATCTGATCGACGAGTGCTGTCACATCCTCTTCCTGTCCCTCCACTGGCTCAATTTTCACGTAGTCTCCCACCAGCGGTTTCTTTTTATCTTTTCGAAAGATTCCTTTTGCTTTACAAGTAACGACTTCGCCATCACCCGTATCCACATAGTAGAACCCCGAAATACCTTTAATTATTCTTCCTTCGCGAAGATTCTCCAAGGGGTTACTCCTTTGTAAATTCCACACGAATGGTTTCTACTTTTGTTTCAGGAACGGGCTGCATTGTAACATTGCCATTCTCATCAGGAACTTCCTTATTCTGCGTCACTGTATAAGTAATCGCTACATTTCCAGCAGCATTTCCCTTAATACCACTAATGGATATCTTTACAGGGAAAGCATCTGTATTCTCATTGAATAACTGGGTTCTTCCATCCTCACCAAGCAGGACTACATTGGCAACGCCGCCGGCATAATCTGCAGGTGCTGCTACATTATAGTTTACAGTATATAAAGCATCCTCTTTTCCAAGGCTAACCTTATAATGTACTTCCGTTCCTGGCTCAACCTTTGAGTATGCCTGCAGGCTCTGATAGCAGATTTCACCTTCTACGCAGGTATCAGAATATTCTTCACCATCACATACAGCAACTAGTCCAAGCTCTGTTAAAGTAATCACAGCATCTTCTTCTGTCATTCCACCGCTCAAAAGGTTGGGAACCGAAATACCGCTTCCCTGACCTGCACCATTACTGATGTAAAGCGTGATTTCAGAACCTCTTGGTACGGAATTTCCCCACTGAGGACTCATATCAACAACGGAGTCCTTACTCTTGTCTGCATCAATTTCCAGACATTTCACAGTAAATCCTAACCCCTCTAACTGTGCTACTGCTTCTGCCTTTGTCATACCCACATAGCTTTCCAAAATGGTACTATCTGCATCATAGGACTCATTGCTAGTCCCACTACCTGAAGGTGTGGTTGCCTGTGTATTCTCACCAGACGTTTCCTGGGTTGTATTGTCTTTGTCTTTATTTCCAATAATACCTACTGCCTTTCCGACAATAAACAAAAATACTAAACCAATGACTATCGCTATAACAACAATAAGTACAGTGGTAAGAATCTCCATCTTAGGATTGTACTCTTCGTCATTCTTTTTCTTCTTTCCATTCTTTCCAGTGTTTTTCTTAGCGGGTGCAGAACTTTTCTTCGTTCTCTCCTCTGCTGTTTTCTTGGAAGGAAGTGGCTTAATGTCCTCTTCCTCAAATGGCTCATAGCCATCTTCAATTTCGCCATCATATTCTGTATATTCTTCAAAACCATCTGGCATATCATCCACCATACGAAGTGGAACTACTTTTCCAGTAGTGGTTCCAGCCGCTGCAATCACAGCAGAATTATCCAGGCCGTCTTTTCTAATACGACGAATTCGCTCAACATCCTCATCATCAATGTTTCTGGTCTTTCCAGAATTATCCATGGTGTCAATCTTAACAAAGTCTTCATCAGGACTAATGAGAGAACGCTTTAAGTCTTCAATTAACTCCGGCACTACCTGATAACGTCTATCAGGACTCTTCTGGGTACATTTCATAACAATCTGTTCCACAGAAATCGGAATCTCTGACACGTAATCCCTAGGTGTAGGCATAGGTTCCTGAATATGCTTAATGGCTACTGCAACAGTTGTATCGCCATTAAAAGGAACACGACCTGTTAACATCTCAAATAGCGTGATACCCAATGAATAAATATCACTCTTCTCATCAGAGAATCCACCTCTTACCTGTTCAGGAGAGGTATAGTGCACAGACCCCATAACATTGGATGTGATGGTGTTGGACGTTGCTGCCTTTGCTATACCAAAGTCGGTAACCTTTACCTTTCCATCCTTACTGATAATAATATTCTGTGGTTTAATATCACGATGAATAATGTGATTATTATGTGCGGACTCAATACCATTGGCCACCTGAATGGCAATAGAAACTGCCTCTTTTACAGACAATCTTGCCTTTTTCTCAATGTAACGCTTTAAGGTAATACCCTCAACAAGCTCCATAATCATGTAGTGAGAACCATACTCTTCTCCTACATCGTATACATTCACAATATTCGGATGCATCAATCCAGCTGCTGCCTGTGCTTCCACGCGGAACTTGGATAAGAAATCAGCATTATCAGAAAACTCCTGTTTCAGCACCTTCACTGCAACGGGTCTGTTTAACTTACTGTCATAAGCACGATATACATCACTCATGCCGCCAGCGCCAATCTTATCCTGTATCTCATATCGATCTGCTATGATATCGCCAATCTTAATCATACATACTCCCTGCTTTTCTGTCCGAAAAGCGTATTACTAAGTCAACTACCTTTTATCCCTCAAATCTGCCAAGTATCACGGTGATATTATCTCTGCCACCGTTCTTATTCGCAGCACTTATTAGCTTTCTTGCTGTGTCCTCTAGAGACTCTTTTTGCTTTATTATTTCAAGAATCTCATTGTCTTCTACCATATTGGTAAGTCCATCGGAACACATCAGTATCGTATCACCTGGATGAATATTATCTATGGTGAAGAAATCAGCATCCACCAAATCCACCACACCAATCGCTCTGGTGATGATGTTCTTATCTGGATGGTTCCGTGCCTTCTCTCTTTCGAGGCCTCCCATCTTAATCATTTCTTCCACTAAGGAATGATCTGTGGTAATCTGCTGTATTTCATCATTAATGAAATACATACGGGAATCACCAACATTTGCTACCAGAAGTGTTTGTCCATCAAAGGTCTCGGCTACAACCGTAGTTCCCATTCCTTTGAAGTTATCATCCGTGGTGGCCTTCTGTCTAACTTTCTCGTTGGCCCTTCTGATGGCTGCTGTAAGAACCTTTCTTGGTTCTTCCTCTTTGGAAAGGTTAATTGCTCCCACCATGGTTTCTACCGCACACTTGGAAGCATACTCGCCGGCCTTGTGTCCTCCCATTCCATCAGCCACTATACAAAGATTTGGTAGTGGTCCGACCTGTACTTCTGAAGTAAACACGTAGTCCTGATTCTGTTGTCTGAGTCGGCCGATATCCGATAAACCGACAACACGCAGTTTCATAATTCTCTATATTCTTTCTGATTTCTTTCTGTTTTCATACAAACGTATGACCAAATTGGTCATACCCCCGAAAACAGCCTATCACAACCTAAAATATTACCACATTCCCTGCAATAGGGCAAACAAGGGGCGTTTTATAATACTCCTTCTATGGCCTGCTTTCTTCGTAACTGACCACAAGCCCCATCGATATCTCGTCCCATTTCTCTTCGAATCGTAGCCTTAGCGCCCTTCTTTTTCAAGCGACTCTGAAATGCTAAAATTCTCTCTTTTTCCGGCTGCGTGAATCCTCGTTCTTTCACGGGATTTACAGGAATCAAATTCACATGTGCATGAAGTTTATAAGCGATGGATGCTAACTGATTCGCTTCCTCTTCTGTATCATTTACACCGCCAATCAGCGCATACTCTAACGTAATCCGCCTGCCAGTCTGCTCAAAATAATAACCCATAGCCTCCTCTAGTTGTGCTAGAGAGTACTTAAAGGCTATGGGCATAATTTCTTTTCTTTTTTCATCTGTGGTTGCATGAAGGGATAATGCTAATGTAATTGGCAATCCCTCTGCTGCAAATCGTTTAATATTCTCCACAATCCCACAGGTAGAAACCGTAATGCTGCGAGCACTTAAATGATATCCCCCTTCTTCTGTGAGACGTCTGATAAAACGAAGTAAATTGTCATAATTATCAAAAGGTTCACCAATGCCCATCACCACAATATTATCGACTCTTTCACCGGTGATTCGCATAACCTCATAAATCTGTTCCAGCATTTCTCCCGCCTGCAAACTGCGAACCAGTCCGCCTAAGGTAGAGGCACAAAATTTACATCCCATACGGCAGCCCACCTGGGAAGAAATACAAACACTATTCCCATGCTTATACTTCATCCATACAGTTTCAACGGTGTTACCATCTGGAAGTTCAAATAAAAACTTCTTCGTATCATCCTCTTTGGATACCTGCTCCAATAAAAGCTTTAGGGACACAAAGGAAAACTGCTGCTGCAGTTTCTGCTTCAGTTCTTTGGAGATGTTACTCATCTCCGTAATACTCCCCACTCTCTTGTTATGCATCCAGTCATATAGCTGGGCTGCCCGGAAGGGTTTCTCGCCAATTTCTTTTAATGCATTTTTCAGTTCATCAACAGATAAAGATTTAATATCTAACATTATTTTTTACTTTTTCTCATACAAACTTATGAAAAAACCATCACAATCATGCATACCCGGTAGTAGCTGCAAATATCCCTCTGAAGCTGTCTCCGCCATAAGGCCACCAGGAAGTTTCTCTTTTATGGATACGGGAGTCATATGAAGTTCTTCGATAAGATATCTTCGATTGTCTTCGTTTTCTTCCTTTGATATGGTACAAGTACTGTACAAAAGCCTTCCCCCCGGCTTAATATACGTGACCGCATTTTCCAGAATATCTCTCTGAAGCATTGCTAGAGTTCGAAGATCTTCCCTATCTAGTCGATACCGAATATCATTCTTCCTTCCCATAACGCCAAGTCCGGAGCAAGGAAGATCAGCAATGACAGCATCAAATGCCTCCTTATCTTCTTCGCGAAGAGTGGTCGCATCCTGCACTTGAGGATAGACGTTATCAATCCCCAGTCGTTCCATATTTTCTCGAATCCGAACCATCTTCTGTTCCGTTAAGTCACGAGAGATAACCTTCCCTTTTGCAGAAACCAGTTCTGCAGCAAGCATACTCTTCCCTCCGGGAGAAGCACACAGATCAAGTACAGTATCTCCCTGCTCTAATCCTAGACATTGCACAGAAAGCTGTGAACTAATATCCTGTACGGTAAACATTCCCTCGTTAAAGCCAGGTACCTTATCTAGGCCATTCACACCATCCAGAATATAAGCCCTGTCTGAATATGGATGTTTTCTGTAGGCAATCTCCTGTTTCTTCCACAAAGAAAGTAACTCATCAACATCCGTTTTTGCAAGAATTCTAACTACCAGCCCTGCCGGCTCGTTCATTCTTCCAAAAATCTTTTCTGCCGTTTCTAGGCCAAATCTTTTATGAAATAAACCAGCCAACCACACCGGAAAGGAATAAACAACCGAAAGATAATTCACTGGCTCCGTCTCTTTCTCCGGCCAAGAAATATTTTCTTTATTTCTGGAAACGTTTCGCAGCACACCATTGATAAAATTCTTCAATGACGACAGACCTTTATTCTCCGCAATCAGAATGGCTTCATTAACCGCCGCTGCATCTGGCACAGCATCCATATACAAAATCTGATATATTGCCATACGAAGAATATCTTTTACCGCCGGCTTAATTTTTCCATTTTTTGTATTGGCATACTGACTAATGACATAATCTAATGTCAGCCTACGTTCCATACAGCCCTCAAAAAGCCGCTTCATAAACGCTTTGTCCTGTTCAGGAAGATAATCATATTTTGACAGCACATCTTTTAACAGATCCCCTGCCTTCACATTCTTTCCTTCCTGCTGCATCTTTCGGAATTCTGTCAGCATCCCATAGACAATCATTCTATTTTCCGTTGGTTTCTTTGCCATGTGCTGCTTAACCTAACATATCTCCCGGCTTCACCTGATATCCCAGGAGAAAATCCTTTGTCTGCATTCTCTTCTTACCTTCTAGCTGTAATGACGTAATTGCAAGAGCACCATTTCCTGTCGCAACCTCAATGGCATCCTTGGTAACCTGCAGTACAGAGCCTGGTCTTCCTTCCCCCTCTGTAACCTTTGCTTCCCAAATCTTTAATGTCTTTCCACCTAGCCTGGTATAGGCACTAGGCCATGAATTCAAGCCACGAATCAGACAATCCAACTCTCTGGCCGATTTTCCAAAATCCAAATCTCCCATATCTTTAGTCAGCATCTTCGCATAACTGCTTTGGCTGTCATCCTGCTTCTGGGCAGTCAGTTTCCCCTCAGCAATAAGCGGAAGTGCCTCCACAATCATCTCACTGCCTAATGCTGCCAATTTCTCAAACATACTCTCCCCAGTATCTGTGTCTTCAATGGGAATGGCACGTTTCATCAAAATATCTCCCGTATCAATTCCCTCATCCATCTGCATGATGGTAATTCCAGTTTCCTTCTCTCCTTCAATCACAGCTCTTTGAATTGGCGCACTGCCTCTATACTTAGGAAGAAGAGAACCATGAATGTTGATACATCCTAAGGGTGGCATTTCCAGTATCTCTTTCGACAAAATCTGTCCAAAAGCAGCCACAACAAAAGCATCCGCTTCGACTTTCCTAAGTTCTGCCACTGCCTCAGGTGCCTTAATACGAACAGGCTGAAATACTGGGAGATTATATTTTAGTGCTGTCTCTTTTACAGGAGACATTGCAACTTCTTTTCCTCTGCCCTTTTGACGATCCGGCTGTGTAACCACCAGTGTTACTTCATGGCCGGCCTGCACGATGGCATCTAAAGCGCCTACCGCAAAATCGGGCGTTCCCATAAATACGATTTTCATTATTCTTCGTCCTCATCATCTTCAGAAGCAGGACGCACATTCTGCAGTTCCCCTTCTACTTTTTCCACATATAAATGACCATCCAAATGATCAATCTCATGCTGCAGTGCTCTGGCTAAAAGTTCTGTGCCTTCTACCTCAATGGTCTCTAACTTCTCGTTTTGTGCTACAACTTTCACGTAATTTGCTCTGGTCACGATTCCTGCTTTTCCTGGTACAGAAAGGCATCCCTCACTGCCCTGCTGTTCCCCACTCATTTCAACAATCTTTGGGTTAATCAGCAGAATCGGATCTTCTCCGGTCACATCAATGACGACAATACGCTTTAATACACCAACCTGCGGTGCGGCTAGGCCAACACCATTAGCCTCATACATTGTGTCAAACATATCATCAATTAGTTCCAAAGTGTGGTCATTCACTTTCGTTACTTCCTTACACACTTTGTTTAATACTTCGTCACCCATTACGCGAATTGTTCTGATTGCCATGTTGTGTTCTCCTCTTTCGTTTTAAAATCCATTCATTGGATCAAAATCAAACTGTAATCTGATGCTACTAATTTCTTTCTTTTCAAAATATTGTTCTGCAAAATCCTTAACGCATATTAGCTCATCAAGATCTGCATACTTTACATATATTCCATAACGATATACATCATTTATCTTCTTAATGTTGGCTGGCGTCGGTCCCATAAGATAAAGTCCCGGTCTTAATATCGACTTCTCCAGTTCATCTTTTAATGCCGTCGCAACAGCTACCACTTCATCCTCATTTTTCCCAAATAACTGAAGGCTCAAAAGATGCATCACTGGCGGATAGGCACCTAAGGTTCTATACGATATTTCTTCCTCATAAAAACCTTCATAATCCTGCTTAGCCGCAAACGTTAAGGCATAGTGTTCCGGCTGATAGGTCTGAATGACAACTTCTCCTTTTTCCTCACCGCGCCCAGCTCTTCCTGCCGCTTGGGTAATCAGATTAAAGGTTCTCTCCGCAGCTCTATAATCTGCAGAGAATAGAGATAGGTCAGCCATAACAGCTCCCGCTACAGTTACCCCGGGAAAATCGTGCCCCTTCACAATCATCTGGGTTCCCACAAGTGTATCTGCTTCGTGTGCTGCAAAGGATCCTAAGATTTCCTCATAGTCATCTTTCTTCTTTGTCGTATCTGCATCCATGCGCAGAACCCGCATGGAGGGGTATAGTTTACACAACTGTTCTGCGATTTGTTCTGTACCGGCTCGCATTCCATACATCTTTTCAGAAGAACATTTCGGACAACGCCTGGGAAACTCTTCCTCATATCCACAGTAATGACAAACTAGGGTTCCAGTTTGTCCGCTTCCATGTTGTGATAGTGACACTTCACAATGGGGACACTTTACTGCTTCTCCGCAATCTCTGCAACTGACAAATCCTGCGTAGCCTCTTCGGTTTATAAAAAGCATCGCCTGCTGTCTTTTCGTAAGCACACGCTCTGTAAGTAGCGCCTTTAGCTTTCTTGAAAAGACCGATTTATTTCCTTCCTTCAGTTCCTGCCGCATATCAATAATCTGCGCCGTAGGAAGGGTTGCCTCTCCGAATCTGTTATTTAACTTATGTAAGTCATAGTTTCCTTTTTGAGCCTTGTAATAACTGGTAATAGAAGGCGTCGCAGACCCTAAGAGGAGAAGAGCGCCCTCTCGTTTTGCTATATATTCTGCCATCTCCACGGCATGATATCTTGGCATACTTTCGCTCTTATAACTGCCTTCATGCTCCTCATCAATGACAATCATCCCTAGATTTGCAAAAGGGGTGAATAATGCAGATCGAGGACCAATCATAACATCAACCTTCCCCTCTTTTGCTAAGGTATACTGATCGAAACGTTCTCCCGCAGAGAGTCTGGAATGCATAATCGCAACTCGCTTGCCAAAACGCGCATAAAACCTTTTCAGTGTTTGAAAGGTAAGCGCAATCTCTGGAATTAGAACAATCGCCTGCTTTCCGCTAGCTACGGCAGCCGCAATCACCTCCATATAGACCTCGGTCTTTCCGCTGCCCGTAATACCGTGTAAAAGAGAAGGCTTCGGCGCATCTTCTTCCAATTTTTTAATTAATTCATCTGCCACGGCCTGTTGCTGCGGCGATAAAGGATTCTTTAACGGTGCCGTGGATGTTTTTATAGAAAATCCCCTGAATGCCCGCATACTGCGGATCTCTATCATCCCGTCCTTTTCCAGTGTCTTTAACACCCCTTTCGAGATGCCCAGTTTTTCTGTAGCAATCTCTACAGGAAGCTCATCTATTTCTAGTAGTTCTATCAGAATCTTTCTGCGGTTTGCAAAACGAGGTGCCTGGATTCTGGCAATATATTCCCTAACACGATCCTCATCCCCGATTAGACGAATTGCTTTTTTCTCTAGCTGTCGTACTTTCTGTTTAATAGGAAGAACCGTCTGCAGACTTTGAATCATCGTGCCGCCATAGCGGTGTCGCATGTATGCCGCTGTCAGCATCAGTTTTTCTTCTGCCCCAATAGCGTTTTCATCAACAGACTGAATCTCTTTCAGTTTATCAACAGCATATTCATTATCGTTTGTTAACGACACCACATAGCCAGAGCGAATCTTATTTCCTGCGCCAAAGGGAACATATACTTTCTTTCCTTCAGCAACCTTTTCTCGCAGTACTGGTGGAATCTTATATTGGAAAGGTCTGTCCACTTTTTCGTGGGCAATATCTATGATAATATTGGCATACAAAAAAGTTTCTGACATATCTGTTTCCTACTTGCATTTGCACAAAAATTGCCTAAATAATCACCCTTTCTTTAGGTGACATAATCCGTTATATTTTACCTTATTTCCTACCAAAACTCAATTTTCCACCCACTCTGCAATGGGATATTATGTCAATAACCAGATTCACTTGTACACAATTTGGACACACTTTTTTCACAATTTGCAGTTATAATATCTGTTGATTGATGGAGACATCAATTACTTGTTTGAAGTTAAAACTTCAAACCATCTCCCCCCTCATAAACGAAAAGGACCGCGTTGCGGTCCTTTTCCATTTGTATTCCTACATCTTTCTCTATACTTCTTTCCAAACCTTCTTCTTTAACAGAGCGAATATAAACATCCCTGCTCCTTCTATCACCACAATCACTACTATTTCTGTTAATGCAGTAAGGAAGTTGTTATCAAAGAGGATAAAAATCTTTTGTGCTAATTTTTCAGCCAAAGTAAGCACATAAAAATTGGAAATCGTCGCGATGGGAACCACCATATTCTCCCCGATAAATTCTAATAGGGACATCTTCCCTATCCAATCAAAGATAAAAGTCCCACCAATAATCATACAGATGCCGGCCAGCTGATAAATACCTGCAGCACCAAAAAACAGAGACTTCGTGTCAAAATAGGTTCTAAAATATGGCACACGATTCTTGAGATTCAAAGTTACTATCAGAATCGCAACGGCTGCTATCGTAAATACAAACCCTAGCAATATTTTTTTGCCGAGTTTCTTCGCAAGAGAAGCTGTTGCTTTTGCAGCCATATCGCCTATCCATAAGAACAACAGATAACTCATAGCACGCCATAATGCCACACCAAGAAGTAGAATGTATCCGCCAAAATTAATTCCTACTGCACTGGCTTTACTGAAAAGCCCCGTCATAAGACAGGCGGCAATGTGAAAGACAATGGAAAGTACCGCTGTACAGACCGTTCCAGTGGCTCTTCGAAGCACACGATAAATACCTGCCGCTACACCAAGATCCAAAAGAATCCACAAGCATCCTTCTATGTTGCAGTTTGCAAACTGCCAAACATGAATCTGAAGATTGGTTCCGTCATATCCATTTTTTCTCGCAAAAAACAGGATTGCAATCATAACTGTGTAAAGCAGGGCGAATGCAAAATAGGGAAGAATATACTTTTTCCCAAAAGACTTTTTCTTTTTCTCTCCCATCAAATACCCTAAACCACCGCATAGAACGGGAACCACCAGTCTAGCCATGGCCTCTCCAGCCACAGTATTTTTTAACGCCAGCGAAACAATTAAAAATATTGTTCCTAACCCTAGCATCATATTCATCACTGCATTTTTTCTTTCCATCTCTTATATCCTATCTATAGTATTCTAAAACATACTGCAGACTTCTTCTGCCCCGGAATTCATTGAGTCCTGTTGTATATACAATATCCAGCAAAATGGGATCTGTTGTATTTCCGTTTAATAACGCCTGCACAGAAGATTCTCCACACTTTTCAGAAATATAAGCAAAGAATCCTTCAATATCCCGAAACAGCTTTAATTCATGCCACGAATTAAGGCGTGTATCATATACAGAAAAGACAATAACCTTCTTACCGCTTCCCAGATACTTTGCACTTAAAAACTGCATTCCTTTTCGTACAAAAAGCGGACGTTCATTTCCTCCACCGCAAGGTTCCATAATGGCAAGATCCTCCAGAACACCGGCATTAAAATATCCTAAAGGAACTTCCGCATCTAGGTGAACCACCCCTTCTAAGTCTTCCCCAGAAAGAGTACAGTTCGCATTTAATCTCTCGCGAAGTTCTTCCAATTTCTCTGTCGGCAGTGAAAATCCTGCTGCCATGGCATGTCCACCATACTTTGTGAATATATCACTGACTTTCGTCATTTCGTCGTATATATGGTATGCTTCAATGCTTCTGGCAGAACCCTTGAGTCCATCTTCAGCCTTTGTAATAACTAATGTTGGACGATTATACTTTTCTTTAATTCTTCCTGCCACAATTCCGGCAATACTTTCATGACAGTCTTCCAAATAAATCACCAGGACTTTTTGACCCTGATGCTGTCCGCTTTCAATCTGTTCTATCGCTTTGTTTGTAGCTTCTTCCGTTAATGATTTTCTGCTCTCATTTAATTCTTTTAATTCTGTTGCCAGATTTACCGCTTCCGTGACATTCTCCGTCAAAAGCAGCCTAAGGGCACGATCCGGGCTATCAAGTCTTCCGGTGGCATTAATACAAGGTCCTAGTACAAATCCTATATGAAACGCGGATAGTTTTTTCCCATCCACCTCTTGCACCTTCATCAGCGTTCGAAGGCCGAGATTCTGACTCCTCTGCATGCGAAGAAGTCCTTCTTTCACCAGGATTCGATTCTCATCCTGCAAATCCATAATATCCCCAATGGTTGCAAATGCCGCCAACTCCGTGAGTTCTTGACGAAGTTTTTCATAGGCTTTCTCATCACACTGTTCCATAAAATGTGTGTGCAGACTCTCAATCATCTTATAGGCTACAAAGCCACCACAAATTCCCGCAAAAGGGTAGGTTGCTTCCTGCTGTTTTGGATCCACCACTGCATCAGCTGCCGGCAGGAGAAACTCTTTTCTTCCGCCAACTTCATGAAATGGAACTTCATGGTGATCTGTCACTACCACTGTCATTCCGTAACTCTTAGCAAGATCGATAGGAACTTTTGCAGAAATACCATTGTCGCATGTCACAATGGTATCTACGCCACTATTATGTGCTTTTGTGACTAGGGATGAATTGAGCCCATAACCATCCTTTACTCTGTGAGGAATAGAATAATCCACAACAGCGCCAAAAAAGGAAAAGCCCTTCATTAGTATGGCTGTCGCCATGATTCCATCTATATCATAGTCGCCAATGATTCTGATTTTCTTTCCTTCCCGAATTTTATTCGCAACAATCGCTGTGGCTTTATCCATATCCTTCATAAGAGAAGGGCTATAAAAATCTGTTTCTTTTCCCAATAAATAATGGCTAATCTTCTCTGGCGTATACACACCACGATTAAAAAGCAGCAAAATAAGAAGAGGGTTCACATGAAACTGCTGTCCTAACCCCTTATAGTCGCCACCTCTTTGTTTCAACATCCATTTAGCCATAATAAATCCTTGTTGCTCGCCAAAAAATAGAACGCTACGATACTTTCTTATAGTATACCATATCTAGTGGGTACATCTCACGCATAGTGACAATATGTTGTTTTATCTCTTCCTAGCGTCAGTATGTTATAATCTTACGTATGTTTGTAATAAAAATATTCTGAAAAGGAGTTCTTTCATGAGCACACAGGAAATCAGTAAATCCAAGCAAAAAAGACTGGCCATGGAGAATGCTAGACGAGACGTTAAAAAGAAAAAGAATCTTACAGTGTTCTGGGCCATCACCATACCACTATTAATTGTCGCACTCATTTTAGTCATTATCTTCTATCGTAAGAGCCAGGCTGGTGAATATGGAAAATACCTTTTAGAGGATGGTCGTATCGACATCACAACCAGCGATTATGCATTCATTGACACTACCAGCATGAATTTCGCTAAGGCTGACATTGCCCCTAGTGATGAGGAAATTGAATCTGACATCAACAGTCAGCTTGCCTCCCATCAGGTTCTTTCTGAAGATGATTCTTTGACCATCGCTACTGGCGCAAAAGTGAAAGTTGCTTACTCTGCCATTTTAAATGGTGAGCCCTATGCCTCTGTCAGCGAAGAGGAGGGGGGATTCGACATGAATCTTGGCTACGCTTCTTTGGCCAAAGAAGTAGATGACGCACTGATTGGTGCCAAAAAGGGAGATACCCTTACCATTCCTGTATCTTATGCAGAGGATTATGGTGTTGAATCATTAAATGGTCAAACCATCACCTACACAGTTACGGTTCTTGGCATTTATGAAGCCCCTGCATTTAATGATGCCTTTGTACAAGAATTCCTTTCCGAAGATGCTTCTACTGCTGAGGAATATAAGCAACTCCTATATGATCAGTACTATCAGACCAACCTTGAGTCTGCCATCTACAACTTCATTGCAGATAACACCGTTGTAAAGAAGCAACCTGAAGATTTTAACAAGAACAGTTTCAAGCTTCTTCGTCGCATGAACAACGAGCAGTTCCAGGCAACCAAAGAGCAATATGCAGCCTATGGCATCAACGTCAACCATGTTTATGAACTGCAAGGGTATGACAATCAGAAGGACTATGAAGCACAGTTAAAGTTAGATGTTGAGAACGAAACCGCCTTTCTTCTTGGTGTTCAGCTCATTTATGAGCAGTCGGGACTTACTAATAGTCCGGAAGAAGTTAAGAGTTATTTCCTAAATGATATGGGTTATGATGAAACCACCTTTAACGAACTTGTAGAAGAATGTGGTATGAAGTACCTTGCCAATGCAGTATTATCTCAGAAAGTAATAAACTATCTTGTAGAAACTGTTCCTGTAAAATAATTGATAAGTCAAACGCCTTGCATACTTGATGAGCTTGCTCATCAATCAACAAAAAATCTCCCTAAAGGATTCTGTGTTTACACATCATCCGATTAGGGAGATTTTCTTTATCTCATATTTACCTTATCCATCATCCTAGAAAGGATTCTCTGTCGCATATCTTACGCCAGCAGGCTGATTGTAATCAATCTCTGCAGGTTCTACACCAAGCAGCTTAAAGAGGTCATAAAGAAGCTTTCCATGATGGCCAAAGGTAACTGCTGCATGATGAGGATAATTCTTCTCAATGAGAACGTGGCGATAGAATCTCTTCATCTCAGGGATTGCAATAATACCGATGGATCCAAAGGATCTGGTGGCAACAGGAAGCACTTCACCATGCGCTATGTATGCACGCAGTTTCGCATCGGATGTAGACTGCAGTCTGTAAACAGTTACATCACCAGGTACAATATCTCCTTCACAGGTTCCGTTGGTTACTTCTTCTGGAAGGGTTCTTGCCATAATTCTCTGGTTGCACATTACAGGATTTACCATCTTCTCTGCTGCTGTATTACCGCAGTGGAATCCCATGAATGTGTCGCAAATCTTATAATCAAACTTGCCCTGAATATCCTCTTCATAAATGTTAGAAGGAACCGTATTGTTAATATCCAAAAGGGTAACCGTATCTCCACTAACAACGGTACCAATAAATTCACTTACTGCGCCATAGATATCTACTTCACAAGATACAGGAATACCCTTCTTGCATAAGCGACCATTTACATAGCAAGGAACAAATCCAAACTGGGTCTGGAATGCAGGCCAGCACTTACCAGCGATGCAGACAAAATCTCTGCTTCCCTTATGCTCCTCAACCCAGTCTAATAAAGTGATTTCATACTGCGCAAGTTTTTCTAAAACTTCAGGCTTTTTATTTCCTGCGCCTAATTCTGCTGCCATATCAGCTGCAACATCTTTGATTCTGGAATCTCCAGCATGCTTATTGAAACTTTCAAATAAATCAAGTTCGGAGTTTTCTTCGATTTCAATACCTAAATTATAAAGCTGCTTGATAGGTGCATTGCAAGCAAGGAAATCCTGGGGACGAGGTCCAAAGGAAATAACCTTCAGGTTGTGTACACCAACATAAGCCTTTGCGATGGTTGTGAACTCAGCAATCATATCAGCACATTCATCTGCTGTGCCAACAGGATACTCCGGAATATATGCCTTTAAGTTACGAAGCTTTAAGTTGTAGCTTGCATTTAACATACCGCAGTATGCATCGCCTCTACCATCAATTAAGTTAGAGTCGCCTTCTTCTGCAGCTGCGATTACCATGGAAGGGCCAGCGAATTCTTTGATTAATAAGGTTTCAGAGCTTTCAGGGCCAAAGTTTCCAAGATATACGACAAGAGCATTGCATCCTGCAGCATTTACATCAGCAAGGGCTCTGCGCATATCCTTTTCGTTTTCAATGCAAACAGGGCACTCGTAGATGGCAATGTTCTTCTTTCCGCAAGCCTCTACAACTTTCTTTCTACGATTTTCAGACAGGCTCATTGGGAAGCAGTCACGGCTAACTGCTACGATACCCATTTTGATTTCTGGCATGTTGATTTTCATTTTGTTTCTCCTTTCAAGAGTTGTTTTTTTATTTTAACAATATGATTATTATATTTACGCACCGGCTCGGGGATAGAGCAGGAGTCTTATACCGACAGGTTCTCTCCGATAAGACCGATGTGGCTGCCTTCAGCGAGGCCACCCTCAGCATGACCAATTAACCACTTATTGGTAGCTGCCAGCGTCTTATCCTCACCTTCCATGGTGTGCGCATCAGCCAAAGGATAGTTTGTTCCCTTCGGCAATACGATAATTACTTTGAATCCTGCATCAGAAGTCTGGCAGGGTGCATAATGCAATGTAGTTGCATAGATTTCTACAGCAGTCATTGCCGGCACACGAAAAGCTTCCATCTTAGATGTTTCATAGGTAAAATCATCGGTAATATCCTGCTGCATACCTACAATCAAAATAGCTTCTGTCATACAGATATTCAGTTCAGAATTTCTATGATACTCTACAGCATTTAAAAGTTTATTATGTCCATTACAGTATCCGATCTGAATGGGAAGTTCGCCATAGCATACACTGGAAATCTTTTCTGCAATAGGTTCTGCTTCCAATGCAGCAATACTAGGCTCGTATACTACGTTCTCTGGACAGGGTGCCGTCTCCATTACTTTTGCTAAGCCGGTAAGATCAAACCCTTTTAATACTCGACCATACTTTCTAAAAGCAGGATCTGTCACTTCTAAAATTTTCATATGAATAATTCTCCTTTTAAATCATGTCGTAAATAGGTTTACACTGCGGATAGATTGCCTTAAATGTCTGGTATCTCTTTTCGTACTTTTCAACCAGTGCAGGAGTCGGTTCTATGGTTTCTACAACCTCTACAATCTTTGCCGCCGCTTCCTCCACATCCTTATAGGCACCGTAGGCAACTGCCGCTAACATAGCACCACCCAAGGAAGGGCCTTCTTCGCTCTTAATTAAGTCCACCTTCAAGTTCATTATATTGGCAATCATCTTGCACCAAAGCGGACTCTTTGCTCCACCACCACAGATTTTGGTGCGGCTAATCTTAATGCCCTGCTTCCTAGCCACTTCCAAAGAATCACGAAGGGCAAATGCAACACCTTCAAGGATTGCCTGGGTCATATCCGTTCTGCTGGTATCCATGGTCATACCAATAAAGGTTCCTCTGGCCTTAGGATTGTTATGCGGAGACCGTTCTCCCATAAGGTAGGGAAGGAAATATACGTGGTTCTCTCCCAGTTCCTGAATCCCCGTCTGTTCTCCTGCATAATCTTTGGTTTCTAAAATCTCATCCATCCACCACTTATTGCAGGAAGCTGCGGAAAGCATACATCCCATAAGATGATAGGTTCCATCCGCATGGGCAAAAGAGTGTAATGCATTCTCAGCATCCACACCAAATGTTTTTGAAGAAATAAATATCGTTCCACTGGTACCTAAGGATATATTGCACATGCCATCACCTACGGTACCTGTACCAACTGCAGCTGCCGCATTATCGCCTGCACCCGCAGCAACAATGGTTTCCTCTGAGATTCCGGTCAGAGCAGCAAACTCTTTCGTTACTGTTCCTACTTTCTCATAGCTTTCATAAATCTTTGCTAACTGCCACTCCTGCACGCCGCAAAGTTCACACATTTCCTTGCTCCATGAACGGTTCTTAACATCGAACAAAAGCATACCAGATGCATCCGAAACATCGGTAGCATGCACTCCCGTCATTCGATACATAAGATAATCTTTTGGAAGCATTATTTTTTTAATCTTCGCAAAAAGATCTGGTTCATTCTTCTTCATCCAAAGAAGCTTTGGCGCTGTGAATCCAGCAAAAGCAATATTTGCTGTGTAAGAAGAAATCTTGTCTTTTCCTATGGTCTCATTGAGATACTGACACTCTTCTTCCGTACGACCATCATTCCACAAAATAGCCGGGCGGATTACTTCATCATTTTCATCCAGCACTACCAGGCCATGCATCTGTCCACCGAAACTGATACCTTTCAGTTCCGAAGGCTCTATGCCTTCCATCAGTTCTTTTAATCCTGCCACTGACTGCTCATACCAGTCATAGGGATTCTGTTCCGACCAACCAGGTTTTGGAAAGGAAAGCGGATATTCCTTACTAACCGTTTTTACAATCGTTCCATCTTCCTTCATCAGCAAGAGTTTTACTGAAGAGGTTCCTAAATCTATTCCTGCAAAATACATACGATTATCCTTCCATAGAGTTAAGCTTATTGAACACTTCACACGTGGTATCTATACTGCAATAAACTACATCTGTACAGTAATAGTTTCTCCTGCACCAAGATCGTTACACTTTCCGCAGAGAATCACTTTACATGCGCCGCCTAAGGTACTCTTTACAGTATAGGTATCTGCCTCACGATGAATCTCAATCGCTGCAACCTTTTCCTTACTGTTTCCATCGATCGTATAGGTGCTTACCGTTTCACCATCAGCAATGGCGCCTGCAAAATAGGTCACATCTTTTCCATAATCATATACTGGATCATTATCCTGGCAGCCTAATGCCACAATGCTATTCTCCTTAACATAAAGGGGAATGCTTAAATAACCACATTTTTCTTCATACCATTTGCCGCCTTCTTTTACTTCTCCAGTATAGAAGTTCGTCCACTTTCCTTCCGGCAAATAATATACAGCCATGCTATCTTCATTGAATACCGGTGCTACCAGTAAACTGTCACCTAACATGAATTCCTTATCAATGTATGCAACGTTGCGATCCTTTGTATACTCCAGAACAAGGGCACGCATCATGGGAATACCAGTCATGCTTGTTTCGTAAGCATTGCGATACAGATAGGGCATGAGTTTCGCTTTCTGCTTTGCGAAAAATCTTACGACATCTACGGACTCCTCATCATAGTTCCAGGGAACACGATAGGAAGAAGAACCATGTAATCTGGAGTGCGTAGACAAGAGTCCAAAGGCACACCAACGCTTGTATACATCCGGTGTGGATGTAGACTCAAAACCACCAATATCATGACTCCAGAAGCCAAAACCAGACAAGGTGAGAGACAAGCCACCACGGAGACTTTCTTCCATGGAAACATAATCAGACCAGCAGTCTCCGCCCCAGTGTACGGGGAATTTCTGGCCGCCAGCAGTTGCACTTCTCGCAAAGAGGATTGCTTCTTCTTTTCCCTTCTTCTTGCAAATAACATCATAGACACACTTGTTATACAGATATGTATAATAGTTATGCATCTTATAGGGATCAGAGCCATCAAAGTAAACTGCTTCGGTAGGAATTCTTTCGCCAAAGTCTGTTTTGAAGCAATCCACTCCCATATCCATCAATGCTTCTAATTTCTTTCCATACCATTCACACGCTGCCGGATTGGTAAAGTCAACCAATGCCATGCCCGGCTGCCACATATCCCACTGCCATACATCACCATTGGGACGTTTTACAAAGTATCCACCTTCCACACCTTCTGCAAACATGGTGGATTCCTGTCCAATATAGCTGTTAATCCATACACAAACCTTCAGACCCTTATCGTGTAATCTCTTTAGCAGGCCTTCCGGATCAGGGAACACTCTGGAATCCCAGGTCATGTCACTCCAAGAAAACTCCTTCATCCAGAAGCAGTCAAAATGGAATACCTTTAAAGGAATACCTCTGTCCAACATACCATCGACAAAACTCATAACAGTCTTTTCATCATAGTTTGTCGTAAAGGAAGTAGATAACCAAAGTCCAAATGTCCAGGGCGCAGGAAGAGAAGGCTTTCCAGTTAAATCAGTATACTTAACCAACACGTCCTTCATGGTAGGTCCACCAATTACATAGTACTCAAGACTTTCTCCCGGAACCGAGAATCCAACCTTGGTGACCATTTCAGAAGCAACTTCAAAGGACACCTTCTCAGGATGATTTACAAATACACCATAACCCTTATTAGAAATATAAAAAGGAATATTCTTATAGGACTGCAGGGTGGAGGTTCCACCATCTTCATTCCAAATGTCCACTACCTGACCATTCTTTACGAATGGTGTGAATCTTTCACCCATACCATAAATATGTTCGTCAACACCAATAGAGAGCTGCTCACGCATATACGTATCATGCATCAGACCGTCATCGTACATCAGCCCCTTCCAGTCTGTCTTCACGTATGCCAAATCTTTTCTCTTTGAAGAGGTAATCTCTACATCGCCATCAAAGAAAGTCAATGATGCTGTGTTCTTCTCAATCTCCACACGAAGACTTCCGGACATCACAGAAATCTTTTCATCATCTTCTGTAACCTTCATAATGCCAGTTTTTTCTGCGGCAAGTTCAAAAGAGGGTTCTCTCTTCTGCACTCCCAAATAATGATCCGTTCTAATCTTCAGTACACCCTCTAACGGTGCAGAAATACGGATCGTCAAGTTTACTCCACCTAATGTATCACCTCTATGTCTAATGTAACTGGTAGGTGCACACAGTGTTACCAAATTCTCTTCAATCTTGCTAAAATAAACTTGTGCCGGTGAAAAGCACTCTGTACCTTCCTGATTTTGCCAACATCCATTACTAAATTTCATCTGTTTGTTTCCTCTCCTTCCGCAATTCCTTCCCATAGAAATCCTTCTTTATAGCAAAGCAGTCTCCCTATTCTCCAGAATTTTCTCGAAATCTTTTTCTATACTCGGCAGGGCTCATCCCTGTACTTTTTTTGAACTTTATGTGGAAATAGTCGACATTGCTATATCCTACTAATTCCGCAATCTTATATACCTGATACTTCTCTTTTATAAGCAGTTCTTTCGCATGGGATACTCTAATCTGGTCCAGATATGTATTAAAGTTCATACCCATTTTTTTATTTAGAATCTTTCCTAAATAGGAACTGTTATATCCAAACTTCGGAGCAATACTTTCCAGCGAAATGTTGTCACTATAGTTGTGATTAATATAGTGAATGATACTGTCAATAATGGAGTCTCTCGAAGAGAAACCGGTAGCCGACATCATCATTTCAAACTGCTGCGTTAAGAACTCTATAATCTCCTGTAAAGAATAACTTTCTAGAATTCTTCGAATAGCTTCCTGATTACTGATGAATGGAATATCCACCGTACGATAAACAATACTAATCTGTTCTTTAATCTGCAGATATATATCGATCATCTGGTTCTTCTGTTCCAATACTTCCAGATTAGAAAAGACATATTCTTCCCTTAGTTCTTCCAGAACATCCGTCATCTTATTGCGGTTAAATGTTTTGATGCAACCAACGAGCGTATCCACATACCCTGCAGCATCAATTTCAGAAAGAGGTTCTTCCAACTCAGCTTTTTCTATACCATCTAATTCCGCCGTTGCATAATGTCTTTCCTTTTCCAAAAAGAATCTTCGCTTAATTAATGTCTTTGCTTCACTAAAGGATTCACTAATTTCATCCAGCGTATCCTTCTCGCTTCCAACGGCAAAGAAAATGGTATCTAGCGGGGAATTCTTTTCCGGCTTCTGCTTTGCATCATACTTTCCAAGGATTTTCTGAAACCGACCTATAATACCGCTGCCTTTCAAAAGCAAAACATTATAATTGTGAATAACAAGATAATCGTAGTTTTCTTTGCTCTCACCGGAAACATTTAGTATTTCATAAAAGTTATAGGATAGGTCTTCCACCTCGCGACTATACTTTTCAAAAACAACGACCTGATAGTTATCAAAATGAAGTTCCAATTCTTTGGTAATCTGCTCATTACCCGGAAGACCACCTGTTAAAATCTCCGTCAGCAAACTGTCTCTGGTATGGACAGAAAGAAGCGCTTTACTTTCTTCTTCATCTGCTTTCCTGTCATACTGTTCTCTAATTTCCTCCAACAGTGATGTTAGTTTTTCTTTATCAACCGGCTTCGTCAGATAACTCTTTACACCATAGTTAATCGCTTCCTGCGCAAAAGCAAAATCAGAGAAACCAGAGAGGATAATAAATTCTCCTGTGTATCCATTCTGCCTTGCCTGATTCGCAACTTCCAGTCCCTTCATACCCGGCATCTGGATATCAATCATAACCAGTTCCGGATTCTCTTCCAGAATGAAGTTTAACGCATCCTTGCCGTTTCCCACTTCACCGACAATACTAAAACCCAGCTTCTCCCAAGGAACGATAGAAGCCAAACCTTTTCTTATGATTTTTTCGTCATCTGCAATTAGTACACGATACATGATTACGCATCATCCCTTGCATTTAATTTCGTTCTTCGGTATAGCCATGTCTTAGATAGACTCATCCAAGGTGCAACCGTCTCATTCAGATTCCATGGGCTATTGGCTGTTACATAAGTGCCCAGTCCTAATCCGTGACCACCTTCTCCAAAGATATGATATTCAAAAGGAATATTATATTTGTGAAGTGCATTCACAAGAAGTAATGTATTGGCAGGATAAATAAGATTATCCTCTGCAGTATGCCATACGAAGGCTGGCACGGTATCTTCATTCACCTGATTCTGTAAGGAATAAAAATCTTCCTGCTGCTCTGTATACTCCCCACCAAAGATGTATGCATTCATCGAGTTTTCAAACTGGATAAAATAGCGATTCTCTTTCTCATCAAAGACAAACATTTTCTCTAGAGGCATCTTGGGATGCTTCTGACCAAACTGGATATCTTTCGGCTCTTGACCGGGCTGAATTCCTATATCCAATTTTTTAGAGGAGCTATGAAGATCAATCACAGGATATCCCAGAATCATACCTGCAGGCTTAATCATTTCCCTACAGTCCTTGTATTCCGGCAAAAGTTCATCATTGTTCCAAAATATTCCTAAAGAAGCAGCAACATGTCCACCAGCAGAAAAACCGGATACATAAACAGCATCCTTGTCTACCAATAATTCCTCACTATGTTCTTTGATATACTTTACTGCACCTGCAATATCCTTTAATGGTCCAGGAGCAACCGCATACTCATTGATTCCATAATATAGAACAGCAGCATGATAACCTGCACTTAAGTATTCAAATGCAATGGGTTCTCCCTCACGATCCGATAAAAAGGAATATCCGCCGCCGGGGCAAATCAGCACCAAGGGACGATGTACCCCTGGCATTAATTCCTCGGATTTCTGCTGAATATATAGTCTGAGTACTACTTTTCTCTCTGCTGAAAGCACAACTTCTTCATACATCATATGTTGTAATCCGTTCCCTTTCCATCATTCTTATCATCACCAGCCTGCTTGCCCTTTTCGATTTTGTTGAAAATAGGAAGAGCAAATGCACTTATGGTATACATAATGGTCGAAAAGCCAAGAATAATCCCAACGAACATCGTCGTATAATTCCAAAGAATTAAGAATACTTCTAGGGCAACAATAAAGACTAACAGTATCGTTCTTCCAAAGAACTTCATGGAAATTCGGAAGGAGTTCTGAATAATACGAAAGACACTATTTTTGTATCTTGCTGCCTGTGGATAGGCATAGATGAGTGACAGGGTAAAAACAAAACCTGCTACAAAGGTAAACATAATGACGTAGATAGGAACTGCATCTCCCATAACAACCAAGAAGCGGATATCCATCCACATAGCAGCTGCGCATACCAGAGTAACAAGTTCCAAAAGAATACCTTGCTTTAGGTTACCTTTAAATGCCTTGATATACTGTTTGATTACATACCCTTCCGTATCGTCCACCATACGAAGGGTAACATCATAAACTGACAGTGCAGAGGTTCCTATGGTTACAAGGGGAATAGAACCAATTAAAAAACACAGATTCAAAAGAAACAGGTTCATTAAGGTTCTCATGAAATTGTATAAAGGACTATCTACACTAAAGAACTTCAATTGATTATCTCCTGCCTTAAAGATTTGCAACCTTCAAACCGGCTGCTCGTAATCCTTTGTAAAAAGATAGAAATTGCAAAATATTTTGCACCTTTTATCTTTTCACAATTTTTTATTAATCAGGCGGAGAGAATCCTCTCCGCCTGCAACGACTCTACGAATCGCTATTTAGTCAATTGCACCAACTGCTTCTTCAGCGGCTTTACGCTTTGCAGCTTCTGCATTGGTCCAATCCCAGCATTCCTGATATCCATATGCATTTGCCTTCTCAATCATTTCTGCAACGAGTTCTTCGTACTCAGCATCGGACTCAGCATAGATTGCTTTCCAGGTGTATTCAGTGATACATCCGGTAACCTGGGTCCAGGTAGTCTTTAATTCATCAGACTTTTCACCTGCTACATAAGCAGAACCAGGAGATACAACATAGTTTCCAGAGCTCATGTATTCATTGGTAGTATTGCAGCCAGTGTAGTCTCTCCAATCCTGATCAATTTCATACTGTGCAGGAAGCTGATTGCTCTTCCAGCTTTCCTTGTTGTAGTGCTCACCGTTAGATTCAGGGTTGGTTGCATCAAGAGTCCAAGTAATACAGTTAATCTGGCACTCACCATCCTTGTAGGAACCACCAGCATAGTCACCTTCCATCTGGGTGCCAGCCTTATCATTGATAGCCTGCTTTCCAAATTCAGTAAAGTAGGTATTGCCATCTTCATCATAATCCCAAGTTACACCCTTAGGACCATATTCCATGGTAAGTCTTCCGGTAGGGGTTGCTAAGTAGTTGATTAATTCCATTGCCTCTTCAGGGTGCTGGCACTTAGAACCGATTGCCCAGTAGCTATTAGAACCAAGCACGCTCAGACCATAAACGATAGGAGATGCCTCGGTAGGAGTTAAGGATCTCATCATCTTACCCTGGGATACATGCTCATCGGTATTGTATGCAAGGCTTCCTGCATAGTCAAAGATAGACCAGAAGGTACCACCATTACGAACCTTTTCATTAGATGTATCGTAGGTTGCTGTCATGGAGTCAGGGTCAAGAAGGTTGTTCTTGTATAACTCATGGAAGAAGTCAAGCATTTCAAGATAAGGACTTCCCTCATCTAACGCACCATGGAAGGATCCATCTACAGGGTTGTAGAGACCTACACCAAACTCATCCCATCCATAGAATGCAGTTGCGGTAGACTTAACATACATAACCATATCGCCATCCCAGTCAGGCCACAGGGATACAGCATAGGTAGGCTTTCCAGCATCATCGGTAGGGCAGATTTCTTTCATACCCTTGAATACTTCCAAAAGGTCATCCAAATCCTTTACTTCAGGATATCCTAACTCCTTGTAAAGATCCCAACGAATATCCCAAGTATAGAAGAAGGACTGGATATCGTTACTGTTACTTGCAACATTATAGCCAAGACCATAAATCTTACCATCGGTACTCATATCACGAACCTTCTCAAGAGCATATGGCATATTATCCTGGATATAGGTACCATAGTCTGCAAGAAGATCATCTTCTTCCCAATCATAGAGAAGACCGGCCTGCATAGCCTGTAAGAAATCTCCTTCGGAACCAAATACGATAACATCTCCAAGGTCACCAGATTCCATACGGGTATTAAATGCACCACCAGAGTTGTTAACGATATTAATCTTAAGATTTAATTCATCCTCTAAAACCTTTGCACTCCAGCCTCTCTGCTCACCTGCATAGTTTGCTCTCTGGCTATATACGGTAAGTGTTGTAGGTTCTCCCTTTTTTCCGCCTCCGGCACCACAACCGGTGAGTGGTGCTGCTACCATCACACCAGCAAGAGATGCAGCAAGCATTCTTTTTGCCATGGTCGTCATTTTGTGTTTTTTCATCTTTCTTTTCCTTTCTGTATATTTTGTCTTAATTAACTCTTTATGCAGGAAAGGGTACCCTTTAAGTATACCCTTTTTCCTGTTACTTTAGTATGAAAAACTGCGTCTTAGCCCTTTACTGCGCCCAGCATAATACCTTCTTCAAAGTATCTCTGCATGAACGGATATACTGCCAAGATAGGGATGATTGATACCATCGAAATCGTATACTTTAATACACGCTGGTTGGTGTCAGATGCAGCTGCCAAAACATTTCCTGCAGATGCGTCATGTGCCATGCTCTCAAGGTCAGATGCACCCTGCAGATAGATATATAATCTATGCTGCAATGTCCATAAACCTTCGGACTTATCCATCAAGATGAGGGAGTCCTGGAAGGAGTTCCAGTTTCCTACTGCACCAAAGATGGCAATGGTTGCAAGGATAGGCTTACTAAGGGGCCAAATAATTTTCCTAAACACCGTCATATGGGTTGCACCATCCATAAATGCACTTTCTTCCAACTCGCCCGGGATAGACTCAATATATGTCTTCACAAGGATAATGTTGTAAGGAGCGACAATACCAGGGATGATGTATGCGGCAAAGTTGTTGGTTAATCCCAGCATGGACATATTTAAATACCAGGGAATCAAACCTGCGTTAAAGTACATTGTAATAACTAAGAATCTGTACCAGAACTTCTTATGCCACATTTCGTTCTTGGTCATCAGGTAACCTACAAAAGCAGATGCTATAACCATTAGGGCTGTACCAAGAATTGTACGAAGTACAGAGATAAGCATTGCTTTTAACACACTGGCACCGGAAATAAGTCCGGAGAAGTTTTGGAAGGTAATACCTAAGTGATACGATACGGTACCGTCATCTGCCACACTCTTAACCTGTGGCCAGAAATGTACCAATCCCTTTGCTACCGCATCCGGGTTACTAATACTACTGATTAACAGGTAGTAGAAGGGGAACAGACATGCAAGGGTGAAGATAATATAAAATGCATAGTCTGCAATGTAGAAAGCAATGTCACCAGGTGTGTATGCATGCTTTTTCTTGACGGGAACAAGGTGCTCCACACCATTCTCATCAATGACTTTCACAAATTTTGTTTTCTTTTTCTTCTGTGATTCTTCAAAGCTAGATGATTCATAATCTGTTACATTAGAAACCAACTCATCATCTTTCTTTTCCATCAATTCGATATCAGACATGTGCACACCTCCTTATACAATATTTTCGCCACGGATTGCTTTGGATATTCCGTTTGCCATAAAGAGAAGGGCAACCGAAATAACGGACTTTGCCATACCCACAACCGTAGATAAAGAGATATTTCCATCAGCGATACCAAGTTTATATACATATAAATCCAGCACTTCGATGAAAGACTTATTTGCAGAGTTACAGAATGCAAGGTACTGATCAAGACCATTGGAGAGCATACCTGCAACACTCATAAGAAGCATTACCATGTAGGTAGGAATTAAGCCTGGCAGGGTAACATGCCAGATTCGCTGGAATCGTCCCGCACCATCCACAGTTGCTGCCTCGTATAACTGTCGGTCGATACCAGAAATACCAGCAATATAGATAATGGCACTCCAGCCGACACCTTTCCAAATACCCCAGCCAAGCATCTGCAGCCAGGTCAGTGCTGTCTTATTCTGCAGGTACATGGTTGCCTTATGGGTACCATCTGCCTGCAATGCCATATTATTTATAAGACCTTCGCTGGAGAACAGTGCGAAAGCAATAGCATATACCAAGATCCAGGAAATAAAGTTCGGAATGGTTGTGAAGGTCTGTACAAAACGACGGAACTTCATGTTCTTGATTTCTGTTAAGAAAACCGCAAATGCAAGAGGAATCCAGCTAGTCAAAATACCCAAGCCACTCATTACGAGGGTATTTCGGATAACTCGTCCCAAATCATTTCTAGTTGCTGCATTCTTAAATAAATAGGTGAACTTCTGGAATCCCACAAAATTATCAGCAGTTAATGCTTCGCCCGCCTTATAGTTGAAGAATGCGTATCTCCAACCGTACAAAGGAAGATAGCAGAAAATAAATGCAAGGATTGCAAAAGGAAGGAACATCAAGAACAGCTTATAAGGAGTTTCCATCTCGCAATCATCTCCTGCCTCTGGTGCAGGAACTTTTACCATACCAATGATGGTCACTAACAGATTGAGTACTGCGAAAACTCCAAAAATGATAATTCCCATAGGGAAGGTTACGCCGATCTTATCTGCTTTAGAAGAAGCAAGAAGCTGGGTATAAGCAAGGATAATTCCGCCAAGACCAGCAATCACGCCTATACTTCCGCAGAGGGAAATACGCATAGCGCGTTTCTTTAATTTTCTATTTCCTAAAGATGCGCAGGTACCTACAGAAGCGGCTACAACGCCAAGCATCAGAAGTAATGAACCTGCGAACAATAAGATAAACGTAAGCTTACTGATATATCCCTTTCTAAAGAATCTGTCACAATACTCTACTAATCTTCCATAAGAGGTCGCAGATGTGAACAGGGACATGTTCTCACTAATCAACTCTGTAGAAATACGAGAAGGAGAAAACTCTGGGAAAAACATGGCAAAGAAGCCAAGTATACAAAGGATTCTCTGCACCCAGAATACTGGTGCTGCGTCCTCCTTCTCCCTTTTTGCCCCAAGGGTTTTTACATACATTCTTTCTTTTTTGGCAGCTTCTTTTCCAGCTTCTTTAATCGCTTTGAGTTCTGCCTTCACTTCTTCTGTGGTAACGCCTTCTTCGGCTTTTTCCACCACTTCTTGTTCTGCCATTTCCTGCCCTTCCTTTCTCTAGATTTCATAACAATTTCCTACGGAAATCCATCTTCTATATTGTATGTTTCACGGGGATAAAAAAACACCTAAAATACTTGTCAATAAATACAGTAAAAATCGGAAACAGTGTGATTTTTTATGGTAAATAAGATGACTCACCATACGTGAAAATGGGGTTCAGCATGTACATTTTTCTTCATGATAAAAAATTCTTGAGCCGACTCTCCAAACACAGAAAAGGTTGCCCCTCAGTCAAAAACATATTCCTTCGTAGTTATACTCGCCCAGCGCAGAAAAGGTTGCCTCTCAGTCAAAAACATATTCCTTCGTGGCAATCCTTTTCTGTGCAGGGCTCGGAGATTATGTAATAAGCAAATGCAATCACATAGTTTTGGAAAAACATTTTATACATTCATTTTTCGCACAAAAAAATCCCCCTCCATCAGGAGGGGGATTTAGATTTAAGATTGAGACCTAATTAGTCTTCTTTCTTTTTCTTGGATGCAGTAACACCAGCAGCGATACCGCCACCAACTACAACTACACCACCGCCGATGATACCTGCAAGAGCACCGGTAGAAAGACCCTTCTTGCCTTCTTCCTTGTTCTCTTCCTCTACGGGAGCAGCCTCATCAGGAGTAGTCTCTTCTACCGCAGCAACAACTTCTGCATCATAGTTGAAACCAGAAACAGTAAAGGTAATTTCGATATCAGTTACAGGAACAGGATAGTAACCAATTTCCTTAATGTCTGCATCCCAAGCATTCTGTAACTGAACACTGATGTAATCAACATTCTCATCAGGAATCTTTACAGTGCTGAGAGATACTTCCATACCATTTACAAGAAGCTTAATATCAGAGAAGGTGATTGCATCTGTGTAAGGAATATCAGTAGAGAAGAAAATCAAGTTCATGCATTCCTGAGCGTCAAAGTCACCTTCTAAGTCAAGGCCAGTAGCCTTAACAGTGTAGGTACCGTTACCTGCGATAGTAACATCAGTGAACTCACCAGCTCTAACAACTGCGTTGTTATCAGCATCCCAACCAGTTACCTGATTGAAGTACTCAGTAGCCATACCATAGTTAGGCTCGAACCATTCGTTACGGAAGGAGTAGGTAGGAGACTGTAAGCCGATGTATGCGTGATATTCGCCATCAAGATCAACTTCTGCAGTAGTATTATCAACTTCTGCTGCAGTTCCGAAGTCACCAGCGTTTTCTACAACGAAGGTTACTTCAAGTTCTTTACAAGTGGTAGCCTGAGGTACAAGACGTGCGGTACAATCAAGAACAGATCCATCTGCACATCTGCAATCAGCAAAACCATCACCGGAAATATCCTCGTTAGGATCATTCCAAGAGTTGTAAATGTTAACACGAGTGGTTACTGCAGCGCCATCAGCGGAGCAGGTGTAGGAAGAGCCTTCCATAACTTCTTCACCATCAGCCTTAATGGAAGTGATGGTTACAGTATAGATACGACCAAACTTAAGCTCGCCGTTCTCGATCTCAAGTGCATTGAAATCACCAAGTTCGAAATCATCAGCGCTGGTAGCCTTAATGGTGTACTCGCCGTCGCCTTCAATCAGAACTTCTTCACTTTCCATCTGCGCAGACCAATCTGCAGTATTGGTGTTCAGTCTTGCAAAAACATCACCTTCGAATACTTCTGCTTCAGAAGATGTATCAACAGGAGTACCTTCTTCGAATGCATTTGCAACAACGAAGGTTACTTCAAGTTCAGAGCAGGTAGTTGCCTGAGGTACAAGACGTGCGGTGCAGTCAAGAACGGATCCTTCTGCACATCTGCAATCCTGATATCCGTCTTTGGAAATATCCTCGTTAGGATCATTCCAAGAGTTGTAAATATTAACACGGGTAGTTACAGCGCCACCGTCAGCAGAACAGGTATAGGAATCACCTTCCATGATTTCCTTTCCATCTGCCTTGATGGAAGTAATGGTTACAGTGTAAACACGACCGAAGGTAGTTTCACCATCAGCGATCTCAAGAGCATTGAAATCACCAAGTTCAAACTCTCCGTCATAGGTAGCCTTAATGGTGTATTCACCATCTCCGGTAACCTCTACAGACTCAGACTCCATCGATGCGGACCAGTCAGCAGTGTTGGTGTTTAAGGTTGCGGTGCAAGAATCTGCAGCATTTGCAGAGATTGCAGGAATCCCTAAAGCTCCCAGCGTAAGTGCTGCGGCGCTGAAAAGAGCAAGGCCTTTTTTAAGCATTCTTTTCATCTTTTTCTCTCCTTTTCTTGTTGTGTTCTTTTAGAACAATAGTTATATGCCTAACGCATTGTAAAAATTGTAACAAAGCACAGCGCATATGTTTACCATAGAAATTGAACTTTTTTGCCTAGTTTTTTAGCCACTAAAAAACAAAAAAGAATTACTATTTGTTTCTCTACGCATTCTGTAAGGGCATGGTAATTTCTACTGTAGTGCCCTGTCCCTCCACGCTCTTAAAAACAACACCATACGATTCCCCGTACTTTAGCTTGATACGCTGGTTAACATTGCAAATACCAATATGACTGCGATCTAGATGTTCTGTATCATTTAGATTATTCATAATTTCTGTCAGAGTATCTGCATCCATACCATGACCGTTATCCTCAATCTTCAGCGTTAATAGCTCCTCACCAAAGTCTGCAGTAACCGTAATGAGCCCCCCCTCATCCACTTCCTCCATGGCATGCACATAAGCATTCTCCACAAAAGGCTGAATAACAAAGGGCATAATCACATACTGTAGTGCCTTTTCTTTATCGTACTTAATTTCTGTCCTAATACGATCTTCAAAACGATAATTCTGAATGGTAATATAGCTCTCAACCATTTCCATTTCCCACGCTACCGTTTTCAGTGTATTTCCAACATCTAAGCTTTTTCTAAGGAACTGCGTTAAAGCAACGGAAATTTCTTCAATCTCGGGTTGATTTCCAATGCAGGCAAGCATGTGTATATTTTCCAGCGTATTGTACAAAAAGTGGGGATTAATTTGGGTTGCCAGCATTTTCAGTTCTACATCTTTCTGCCTAGAGTAGATCTGTTCTTCTTTTAATCTTGCCCTGGACTGGGCTTCCGTCAAATCTTTAATGGATGCAATCATACTTTCCAAATCATGGTAACAATCATAAATTTCATCCCTGGCAGATCCAATCTCTTTATCATTTTCTACAGGTCTTCCCTCGGCTGCCTCATGCATAGCCTTACTAAAGGCCCCCATTCGTCTTGCGAGCCATCTGGATAAGATAAAAATAACCGCAATGGTTAACCCTACGCAAAACAGCAGTGGCGCAAAGGTTCTCATGGTTGATACATTAGCATTTTTCAGAAAACTCTTATACGGAGTCAGTGTCAACAAGGTGTACTTATCCTCCGAATAATTAGACTTTGCCTCTGCAAAAGAAATGATATATTTCTTACCATTCCAATACGTTGTAGCAGCGCCCTTACTTTCACGCAACTGACTCACCAGTGCAAGAATCTCCTGCTCAGAAACATCCGGCAAAGGATTTACCAATTTCTCATCATTCAAAATCAGCATAGAGAGTTTATCTTCCATACTGCTGTTTGCAAAGTATGACTCCGTTAATTCTGCATCGAGAGAGATACAAAGAACGCACTGTTTGCCGCTTCTTCCAATGCCCTTACTAAGGCAACGAGCCATACTGAGGGACTTTCTTCCCGTCTGCACATTGGTACGATAATACCAGCTAGGTCCGTCCGATTCCATTACATTTACGAACCATTCCTTTTCCCGAATAATATCGGTAATCAACTTAAAACGTCTATTATCGATACGCTGTGCATCTGCAATGTATAACGTCACATCCTCTACGCCCTCATAATGCGTCGTAAAGTATGATTTAAGTTTCTCATAATCCTGGTATCCAACGGAAATCAGCACTTCATCATAGTCAGAAAGAACAATGTGCATTTCATCTTCATCATAGGAAATCTTATAGGACAAATCCACAGCGTTGGCCATGGCCTTCTCTATATCTGCTGTTTGCTTTTCCAGTGTTTTCCGCTCATCCGTTACATACCGCTCCACCAAAATCTCTCTGGACATATGGTAGCTATACAAAAAGACAATAAGAATAGGAAGCAAACAACCAACGCCATATACAAGAATAAGGCGTTGGCTGATTTTTAGTTTCGAAAAAAAGTGCTTAGGGTTCTTATTCATTTCCGGTTCCTTATACAGAATTTTATGCCATCTCTATTTTAATACAAACCGGGTAAGGACTGCTAACATCTTCTGCAGTAAACACGAGGCCATCCTCCGTAATAGAAAAGTCCACATCGTCTTGGAATCCCAAAATGGAAACGCGGCGAATAATACCATGGAACTCTGGTCTATTCTGATCGGCAGACTTTTTCAGAGAAGTGATACAAACTCTGCCATCCTTTGGGTACTGCATGGCAAAGGCATAGATACTGCTACCCTTACAGGTAAACTTGAAATCTTTCTCTGTAAATGATTTCTTCCCGTCTGTAAATTGCCCTTCTACTTCTTCTGTCGGGCCTTCCTTACATTTTCTCCAGGTCTGGCTCTCCTTAATAGCTTCCCCATTGACCTTCATCCACTTGCCAATTTCTTTCAAAATATGTGTATCACCCTCTGGAATAGAACCATCGCCCTTCGGACCAACATTAAGAAGCAGATTTCCATTTTTACTAACCACATCAATCAGCATGCAAATAATATCGTAGGGCGTTTTGTAATCCAGCGTATCTGTGTAACACCAAGAATTATGTGCTACCGCCGTGTCCGTCTGCCATACATAGGGCTTCGGGTCCTTAAATCCGCCCCTCTCCACTTCCACGATTCCCATACCAAAAGGAATTGCATCATGCTTATAACAAATGGCAACATTCTTTCCCCATTCTACGGAGCGATTATAATAATATGCCATCAGTTTCTTCAGATGTTTCTTAAACGCTTCATGCTGCACCCACCAATCAAAATACAAAAGTGCCGGCTGATACTGATCAATGATTTCACAAACACGAATCAGCCAATCGTTCAAAAATTCTTCTGAAGGATAGGGCTCACTATAAAGATCTTCATTGTCAGGTTCCGGCATCGCAGGCCAGTAAAAATCGCCTCTCTGCATAGGTTCTTTTATATCACTATCAAATTCTTTGCCATGGCCCATGAACCACCAATGTTCCGCACGGTGATTTGAAGTACAAAATACCATGTTCTGCTTTTCTGCAGCTGTCCGAAGTTCTCCTAACACATCCCTCTTCGGCCCCATTTCGGCAGCATTATAATGACTGATGTCGCTTCGGTACATTTGAAATCCATCATGATGTTCAGATACAGGAAAAAGATACTCTGCCCCGGCTTCCTTAAAAAGTTCCACCCAAGCGTCTGCATCAAACTTCTCTGCCGTAAACATTGGAATAAAATCCTTATAGCCAAACTTGCTTTGCGGTCCATAAGTCTTTACATGGTGCTCAAATGCCGGATATCCATCAATATACATATTTCTGGAATACCATTCATTGGAATTGGCTGCCACGGAATAGAGTCCCCAATGCACAAAAATACCAAACTTTGCCTTAGGGAACCAGGATGGTTTCTCCATTTTTGAGAGACTTTCCCAATCCGCTTTGTAGGGTCCCATTGCAATTACATCTTCTATTTTCTTCAAGTATGCTTCCATAGATTGTCCTCTTTCCTTTAGTGGCAGAAATCATTTTTGCAGTTCCGTCATAAAACCACCAGCCAAATATTTCTATAGTGAAAATAGTAAGGTATTTTATGCTTGTTTTCTACCTATTTTTCTTTACCTCTTTGCCCTAAAATATTGGCATATGTTGGTTATACACGGAAAAGTATGCCCCTCAGTCAAAAACATATTCCTTCGTGGCATGCCTTTTCCGTGTTTCATACAAGTTTATACAAGGAGAAAAATATGCAATATCAGAATCCTGTTGTCAGAGGCTTTTATCCAGACCCGTCGATTTGTGCAGCAAATGGCAAATTCTATCTAGTGAATAGTTCCTTTCAGTATTTTCCTGGTGTTCCTCTTTTTGAAAGTGAAGATCTTGTAAATTACAAGCAGATTGGTCATGTGCTTTCCCAAAAGGAGCAGGTGTACCTGGAAGGTGTACGCTCCTCCGGTGGTGTGTTCGCGCCTACCATCCGTTTTCATCAGGGTCGTTTCTACATGGTAACAAACAACAACTCTACCAATGAGAACTTTTATGTTTGGACGGATGACATTCGTGGCAACTGGTCTGCACCCATTGTTGTAGATCAGGATGGTATCGATCCCTCCCTTCTTTTTGATGATGGACACGTATATTTCATCAGTAACGGGCAGGATGAAAATGGCACCAATGGCGTTCGACAATGTGAAATTAATATTGAAACCGGTGAGCGACTAACGCCTTCCCGTCTTTTATGGACTGGTACTGGTGGACGTTATATCGAAAGTCCACACATGTATAAAATTGGAGACTGGTACTACCTGATGGTCGCTGAGGGAGGTACTGAATACGGGCATATGATTACCGTTGCCCGCAGCAAAAGTGTTTGGGGTCCTTTTGAAAGTTGTCCATATAATCCCATTCTGACCAATCGCAACAAAGCCCCTAATATCATCCAGGGCATTGGGCATGGTGATTTGGTACAGAATACTGACGGAAACTGGTATATGGTCTGTCTCGGTTTCAGACAAATACATTTATGGCAGCCCTATCACCACTTAGGCAGAGAATGCTTTTTAGTCCCTGTATCCTTCACCGAAGATGGCTGGATAACAGCGGGCATAGATGGTACCTGCGATGATAGTTATGAAATCCCCGGAGATTTTATTCAAAATAGAAAACAGGTATTTACTTTTGAAAACACCTCTCCGAACCTGGACTGGATTTATCTCAGACATCCTGTAACAAAGAACTACTCTATTATGGAAGACTCTATTACATTAACAGGATCTCCTGTCACTTTAGAGGAAGTATCTTCTCCTACCTTCTATGGCATCAGACAAATCGATTTTGCCATGGACTGCAGCGTTCACTGCAAGTTCCAAGATGCTGCCGAATGTTTTGAATCAGGAATTACCATATACATGGATGAACAGCAGCACTATGATCTTGCCCTAACCCAGAAGGAAGGGAAAACATATGCCGTTTTAAAGTTAAATATTGGTGATATCAAACATGAACAAAAACGGATTCCTCTGTCCACTAATGCGGCAAAGCTCATCATCCGTTCCGATGCCACGCACTACCATTTCTTTGTGGAAGAAAACGGACAGGAGCAGCTTCTGGGCGATGCCCAAAGCCGCTATCTATCCAGCGAGGTAGCTTCCGGTTTTACCGGAGTGATCATAGGACTGTATGCCATCGGTGAAGGCAAATCAACATTCCATTCCTTCTGTAAAAGCTACCAGTAGCACAACCGGTCAAAACCTTTCATCCACCATACGATTTTCACGATTATGAAAAAAGGCGCTACAAACCTTACGGTCTGCAGCGCCTCTCTTAATTCATTTTGCAAAAAACTTTCTTAGTCATCCTCTTCTGTCTGTGGCCACTTCTTTGAAAGCACGGTCCAGAGTGCACCGGTAACACATACGGAGGAGTAGGTTCCGCAAAGAATACCGATAATCAGAGGAAGGGCAAACTCACGAATGCTGGATACACCTAAGATGTAAAGTACAGCAACCATGATAAAGGTCGTTAAGGAAGTAAAGATACTTCTGGACAAGGTCTGGGAAATACTCTTATTGACCATATCTTCCAGCGTTTCTTTCTTCTTCATGAGCTTTCTATTCTCACGAATACGGTCAAAGATAACGATGGTTGCGTTGATGGAGTAACCTACTATGGTAAGCATACATGCAATAAAGGTGGAGCCAACGCTCAATCTTACAAGTGCATAGAAGGTCAAGGTTACTAACACGTCATGGAGAAGTGCTACTACTGCAGATGCACCAAAACGCACATCACTAAATCTGAACCAGATATAAATCAGCATGCAAAGCGCAGCCACAAGCACTGCAACAATTGCATCTCGCTGCATTTCTGATGAGATGGTTGAACTGATAGACTCGGTGGTAATCTGCTCAGCAGATACACCATAATCCTTCTCTAACATGGTATCAATCTCTTCACGCTGCTCGCCAGACAAAGTGTTGGTCTTAAAGATAATTGCATTAGAATTATCCACACTGGTCCACTGTACATTGGCATCACCAATGATGGACTCAAATTTAGGAACAATCTCTGTATCTACAACGTCTCTGCTCATTTCCTCTTCAAAGGTTACTGTTGTTGCAGATCCACCCATGAAGTCAAGGGAGAAGTTTAAGCTCTTTCCACTGGTTACGCCAAAGATAACCATCGCTGCGATACCAATGACAATGACACCAATGGAAGTTCCAAAGAAGAACTTCTTCTTGCCAAGGAAATTGATGGTCTTTCTTTCTTTGCCTTTTCCATACCATTTTGCATCCTGCACACCCAGTGCATAGAAGGCTTTGATAAAGAGTTTGGTAATAAAGAGAGCGGTAAGCATGGAAAGCACAATACCAAGGGCAAGCGTATAAGCAAAGCCCTTAATAGAACCACTACCCATAGCCATTAATACAATAGCTGCAATAAGGGTTGTGATATTACCATCTAAAATTGCAGATAATGCTTTACTGAAACCTGCTTTGATTGCATTCTCCACAGAACTACCCGATGCAATCTCTTCTCGAATACGTGCAAAGATAATAACGTTTGCATCCACTGCCATACCGATAGAGAGGATGAAACCTGCAATACCAGGCAGGGTTAAGGTCAGTCCCAAGAAATTAATGCAGATCAAATCCAGCATAATGTAAAGTAAAAGTGCAATGGAACTGCAAAGACCGGGTACAAAGTAAACCGCAATCATAAACACTATGACGATGGAAACACCGATGATACCAGCCTTAATACTGGTGGAAATCGCCTCTCCACCGAGCTGCGCACCTACTACATTACTACGAAGTTCCTGTAATTCCAGAGACAAACCACCAATACGGATGAAGGAAGCTAATCTCTCTGCCTCCATCTGGTTTGCCATACCGGAAATGGTACACTGACCGCCAGTAATTGCCTCATTTACACGAGGAACACTGATTAGCTCACCATCATAGTAAATAGCGATGGTTCTGTATAAATCCTGCTTAGTAGCAGCAATTCTTGTTTCTTCTGCGAAAATCTTAGCTGCTTCATCCGTTAATGACAGCGCTACAACATTCTCTACCTGATTATAATCATTGGTATGCGCTCTAGCAGAGGAGGAGGAAACACCGGTACCATCAAAGATTGCACTACCGTCTGCAATAATATCCTCCAGCGGTCTAGTTAATGCATATACCGTATTTACTGCTGCATTGTTCTGTATGGTATAGGGAACTGCATTTTCAGAAATACTTTCGCCTTCATATTTGATATCATTGGTTTCTGCATCATACAGATAGCTACCATTTTCAGTTCGAACAAACTTTACATTGTCCTCTTCAAAAATCTGATATCCAGACTTAGTACCTGCATAATAATAGTTTAATCCACCATTGGGTGCTGTAGAACGAATGAAGTATAAGGATCCAGGAGAACCAAGTTCTGCAAGGATTGCCTCTGCATCCGTTACACCAGGAATTTCAATACTGATTCTGTTATCGCCTTCCTGATATACCTGCGACTCTGTTGAATACTTGTCGATACGCTGACGAAGCTTATAGATGGTATCTTCTACAGCTTCTCTGGAAGGTTTCTCGTCTCCCACAACTTCATAGGTAATGGATACACCACCTGCAAGGTCAAGACCAAGCTTTGTGTTTGCGATGGCTCCATCTCCTTTTTTGCCGAGACCAAATACCAGGGTGAACACACATCCCGCCATGAGGGCCAGCATTAACAGGAGAGAAACAACTGCTGAACTTTTTTTCATAACACTTTCCTCTTTTTAATTAATTCACATACATAATCCCTTGATTATGTTAGTTTTCCGTATCTTCTTCTGCGCTCTCTGCCACTTTAAGCATAATGGCACATTCTACACGCTTTCTTTCCAATTCACAGCCAATTTCATAAGCTGCGTTGATATTATTATGGAAATGATAAGCATTAGCTGCACAACCACCGCTACAGTAGAACTTCGCAAAACAATTCTTGCATGCTTCTTTGGAATACACATTGCATGCATGGAACTTTTTCTGTAAATCGGTATTCACAATTCCATCATCAACATTACCGAGAAGAAATTCTTCTTCTCCCACAAACTGATGACAGGGATAGAAATCTCCCCAAGGAGTTACAGCGACATATTCACAACCGCTACCACATCCTGAAAGACGTTTTGCAACGCAAGGGCCTCCTGCTAAATCAATCATAAAATGGAAGAAGTTAAATCCTTTTCCTTCCTTACGACGACGGAGCATTTCCTCAGCCAAAATGTCATACTGTTTGCACAAGGTTGGAATATCTTCTAAAGTCAATGCATAGGGTTCTTCGGTGGGGGCTACTACTGGCTCTACCGAAATCTGCTTAAATCCTAAATCTGCCATGTGCAGAACATCTGCTGCAAAATCAGTATTGTAGTGAGTATACGTACCACGCACATAGTAATTCATCTGATTTCTAGACTCTGCTGCCTTCTGATAAATCGGAACAATCTTGTCATAACTTCCAGTCTTACCACCTCGGTAAGGACGCATATTGTCATGAACAGCCTTACGTCCATCAATAGAGAGAACCAGATTTCCCATTTCTTTATTGGCGAATTCTAAAATCTCATCGGTAAGGAGCGTTCCATTGGTGGTTAAGGTGAATCGGAAGTTCTTATTCTTTTCTTTTTCAATGCTACGTCCATAAGCCACCAACTGCTTTACCACTTCAAAATTCAGCAGCGGCTCTCCGCCAAAGAAATCCACTTCCAGATTCTTTCTGCTTCCAGAATGTTCTACCAGATAGTCTAGTGCCTTCTTTCCCACTTCAAAGCTCATCATACCACGATCTCCATGGTACTCCCCTTCACCGGCAAAGCAATACTTACAACCTAAGTTACAATCATGGGCAATATGCAGGCACATTGCCTTTACAACCGTCTCACGCTGCAAAAAAGCATCAATGTAAGGCTCATAAATATCCTTTGAAAAAAGCATATCATCCCTACGCAAAGCAAGAAGCTCCTCTAATGCTTCCTTCTCCTCATCGGACATCCCTGCCCCATACTTTGACAGAATATCCTCATCAGACATGCCATTCTCAGCGTCGACTTCAATGCGGCCAATAAGATCATAAGTCATCTCATCTACTACATGCACGCCACCGCTATTCACATCCAGTACAATATTAAATCCACCACTCTGGTAACGATGAATCATCACCATATCCTCCAGCTATTCACATTAAGAGAAGCAGCGCAAGCGCTGCTCCCCCATTCATCACATTAAAAAAATATCTCTTGTTCCAAGAAATTACTTAGCCTGCTCGCAGCTCTGGTTGCCAACGGTGCAGGAAGTCTTACATGCGGACTGGCAGGAAGTCTGGCACTCACCACAGCCACCCTTCTTCATGCTCTTCTTGAAATCTCTGGTATTTAAAGTCTTTACGTGCTTCATAATGGATCCTCCATAAATCATAATCATCTTCTGTGGCTCGCCACAATTGGTAATATTATAGCATATTCCTATACAAATAACAAAACCTGTTTTTAATCAAGGGAAATCCCGTCTAATCGATCCACCTGTTTTCTGATTCGCTCCATCCTTCGGTCTGTCATCGCAATGGTTTCGGCGCATTCCAGTAAATCCTCCTGGATTTCCGGCGGTATCTGACTGGATGATTTATAACGGATTTCATGCTCCAGGCTGGCCCAAAAATCCATCGCCATGGTACGAAGCTGAATCTCCACCTGCACCGGAAACTCTCCGTTACTCATACAAATCGTAGTTTCAATCACAAGATGAAGACTTCTGTATCCATTTGGTTTGGGATTCCGAATATAGTCCTTTTCCTTCACTAGTCGAATATCACTGTGACACAAAAGCATATCTCTCAATGTATAAATATCAGAAATGTAGGAGCAAATTACCCGCACCCCAGCAATGTCATGTAGATTCTCCTGTAGGGTCTTTGCCGTAATTGGCAGCCCCTTCTTCTGCATCTTTTTGTAGATGCTTTCCGGGCTTTTTAATCTGGACTCTATACTCTCAATCGGATTCCTATCACCGATGGTTTTATATTCATTGGACAAGATTTCAAATTTGGTAACGATTTGCTTCAAACCATTATCATAAACCAGCATCAAATGCTGAAACTCTTTTGCCATATCAAGCAGTTTGTATTGGGTCATCAATTCTGTTACAGAATTAATTGCCTGATTGGTTGCCTCATCTAATGTCATCTCTTTCTGTTTGTCTGTCATCCGGATCCCCCCTTTCTGGTCAGACGACTTTTATTATATATATTATACATCAACCCCATTTTAAAAATGTGGATGTTTTTCGAAAAAGGGCAGGCCTCATGCCTGCCCTGTCTCTATCTTATTTTTTCTTCTTAAAAATAACAGCTAATATAACTGCAATGATGACCGCCCCTAAAGTAATCCACACACCCACGGGCACCCTGCTGATATTGAAGCAACGGATATTGATCCACATTTGGTTCGCTCTGGCATTCTGCTCTTCATCAAAGTAGTTCATAATAGCGGTACGATGAATCTCTTCCTTCGACGGATACTGACTGGTGAGCTGTCTTCCCTGCTGTTCCACGTCGGCTACGATGATATAGTCCTCATCCTCATTATCTCCACTAAAGAAATACCCCAATGGATACTCGAAGGTCTCCTCCGCATCTTCCTCTGCACCATAACTCCAATCAACATAGGAGATAATCGTATCATCATCTCCACCTGCAATGGCCGAAGTATATCCGATATAATACATATTGCGCACCGCATTATCCGGTCTGGAAACAAAGTTTACAAAAGCCTCTGCAGCCTGTTTCTTTAAGGGATCCCCAGCAATTCCATCCTTTAACATTACCCAAGCATCAAACCATAGGTTGGTGCATTCCTTGGGAACGGCATACTTTAGATACACATCATCTTCTTCTGCCAAATCAATCGCATACACTGCATCGCCGGACCACTGGTAGTTAGCAACAATCTTTCCCGTCACCATATCTGCCTTACCACTATCGGTTTCTAAAGCATAGACATTTCCCATAATCTCCTGTAAGAGATCTTCTGCCTGCTCCATAGTCTCCGGCGTGGTATCATTCATTTCTTCATATAGCGCTTCTTCGTAGTCCTCTCTATTTCTAAACTCCTCGCTCATATAAAGATCTGCCTTTAACAAGCCAAGGGCTGCGAAGTAGGTATCGCGGACATTATCCTTTAGCGTAACCTGCCTAAAGAAATCTCGATTGTTAAATACCGCCCAGGTCGATGCTTCCTCTTCTGTCATGTACTCAGGATTGTAAAGAACCCCCGTGGTTCCCCACATATAGCAGGCGCCATATCGTTCCCAGGTCTCTCCATCAATCTCATGTTCCCTAAATACATCTGTGATATAAGGTGACACACCTTTGCTGTAATAGTTGTATTCTACATCCGTATCGAAAAATCCCTCAGAAAATGGTTCCAGCCAGTCTTCCGCCATCAATTTCATCATCATGTAGTCTGATGGACATACAAGGTCATAGGTGTCACCTAGGGTTAACTGGGTATACAGTTCCTCATTGGTTCCCGCACAGGAATACTCTACCTTAACACGCTGACCATAGGTCTCATAGTACCAGTCTTCAAAATCATTCACTAGGGCATTTTCACCAAAAATGCTTTCGCCATTTTCCAGTTCAATGACTTCCTCTTCGTCCCAGTCCCCTTCATCAATATACTCTTCCCAATTGCAGACGCGAAGAACAATTACATCTTCCTTCGCTTCCGCAGGCTTTGCTAGAAGCCCAAATACACCAGATACAGTAAATGTACCTGCAAGAAGCAGAGACAGGCTTTTTTTGAATTTCTTATTTTGCATGCTTTGTCTCTCCTTTCCCCTTGCCCTGTGCTACATTAGCAAATACAACCACTAGTACGACCACAACGAATATTAATGTGGATAGCGCCCAAAGCGCCGTTTTAATGCTTGTCTGGGATCCTCTGGTTGCGTTGACTACATAAGTCGATATCGTATCAAAGGTAGTCGGCTTCGTGTAATTTGCCACAAAATAATCGTCTAAAGATAAGGTCAGTGACATGGCAAAGCCGGAAATAATACCGGGCATAATGGAAGGAATTACCACCTTTCGCAGTGCCTGTGACGGTGTTGCCCCTAAATCTAATGCAGCTTCATATAGGCTAGAATCCATCTGTCTTAATTTGGGCATAACCGATAGGTACACAAAAGGAGCTGACAAAACCGTGTGTCCCAAAACAAGTGGAATATATGTTGTCTTTGGAATTCCAATTACGACCACAAGGGCAATACAAATAGAGAAACCGGTCACAACATCTGCATTTACTACAGGAATCTGGTTTAATGCCTTTACAACATTTCTAGGGCCCTTCTTTGCATAGAAAGATCCAATAGCGCCCATACTGCCTAAAATGGTTGCAAGAATCGCTGAAGAAAATGCTAGGAGCAGTGTTCCCAAAATCATGTTTCGAAGATCTTCATTCGTAAACAATGTTTTATAATTTTCCATAGAAAATCCATGGATAGCACCAATGTTAGGCGAAGTTGTAAAACTATATACCGCAAGCACTAAAATCGGCAGATAGATAACCAACAATACTAACACGATAAATACAGAGGGTAAAATCTTCTTTTTCATACCAGACTTCCTCCTCTCGTCTCTTCATTCTTATCATATTTCCCAGTTAGCATTGAGAACACAACAATGAGAAGTAGTAACACCAATGCAATCATAGAACCATTATGCCAGTCATAGGAACTGAAGTAGCTTCCAATGAGGCTACCCATAATGTAGGTACTGTTATAAAGCATATCTAACACAACATAATTGGTCATAGCCGGCAAGAACACCATGGTAATACCGCTGACCACACCTGGAATGGACAGTGGCAGAACAACCTTCATAAATACCTGTCTTCTGTTTGCACCCAGGTCTGCCGCCGCCTCTGAAAAACTGGGATCCAGTCTTTCTAAACTGTTGTAAATAGGCAAAATCATAAATGGTAAAAAGTCATAGGTCATACCAATTACGGAGTTTAAAAAAGGATGAAATGCCAGGTTATGTTCTATTACTGTCAAAATCTCCTTTAATGCTGTGATACGAAGGGTGAAGTTAATCCACATAGGCATCACAAACATCATAAGAATCACACCCTTACGTTTCATCTTGGATTTTGCCAAGATATAAGCCACCGGATAAGCAATCAAAAGGCATACGCAGGTGGTAACTAACGCCAGACAAAAACTGTAGAACAATGTTCCAATGGTATTTCCACTGGTAAAAAATCCAGCAAGATTTGCGAAGGTAAACTTTCCCTCTCCATTGGTGAATGCATAATAAATAATTACGAGAAGCGGCACTAGGACGAACAGCACCAGAAACAGCGCGTATGGTATACAAAGCTGTTCTCTCTTAAAAAAGCGTTTCTTCATGCCATTCTCCTATCTCTTAACACTGTAGGAAACCTTATTAAGGTCCACCTTTAAACTAACGTAGTCTTCCATATTCCAGAGATCTTCGTCATCCACAATAAAATCAATTTCTTCTTCGGTACGCACTACATAACTATAATGATCACCCTTATAGATTAGGTTGATAATATGACCATTTAACTGACCTTCCGAAGCATCATCACTCATCTCAATAGCATCCGGTGCAATGGTCATCAGCACTTTCATTTTGTCTGCTTCCAGTTCATTACCATTGGCATCCTTTAATACGCCATCCGCCAGGCTAGCACCGGGAATGAGCTTAACAATGTCCGTTGCAAAAGCGCCTTCTGCAAAATCGATTTCGTACTTATCGTTTAATGGAACTTCAATCTTATTCATCGTATGCTCTGCAACCATAATATGAATGCCATCCGGTTCAACCGTAAGTCCGACCTGGTCTCCCACTTCACTCTTCTTCGTTGTCTGGATTACGATTTCATTCTTTCCGGACTGCACTGTGATTTCATAATGCACACCCTTAAAAATAACACTGATTACTTCTCCCTTAATGATGCCCTTATCCGGTGCAACAATTTCAATATCCTCCGGGCGAAGGACAGCATCGATCATGGTTCCCTCTGGAACATCATCTACACAGGTAAACTCAGCACCACAAAAACGTGCCTTGCACTTTCCAGTCATGATACCGTTAAAGATATTACTTTCTCCAATGAAGTCTGCAACAAAAGCATTCTTTGGTTCATTATAAATATCCTCTGGCGTTCCTATCTGCTGAATCTTTCCTTCACTCATAACCACAATCTTATCCGACATGGTCAGTGCTTCTTCCTGGTCATGGGTAACATAGATAAATGTGATTCCCAGGCGGTCATGCATATTCTTTAACTCTAACTGCATTTCCTTACGCATCTTTAAATCTAACGCACCAAGGGGCTCATCTAACAAAAGAATCTCTGGTTCATTGACAAGTGCTCTTGCAATGGCAATACGCTGCTGCTGTCCGCCGGAAAGCGTTGCTATCTTTCTTTTTTCAAAGCCTTCCAAATCCACCATCTCTAATGCTTTTCGTACTTTTCTGACAATTTCATCCATAGGAAGTTTCTTCAGTTTTAGTCCAAAAGCAACATTATCAAAAATATTCAGATGTGGAAACAATGCATAACGCTGGAACACCGTATTGATTGGACGCTTGTGGGGCGGCAGGTCGGAAATATCCTTACCATCTAACAGAATCTGTCCTTCCGTAGGCAAATCAAACCCAGCCACCATTCGTAACGTAGTAGTCTTTCCACAACCGGAGGGTCCCAAAAAGGTTACGAACTCTCCACGCTTAATGGATAAATTAAAATCGCTTACCGCCTTAAACCCGTCTTCAAACACACGGGACAGATTTTTAAACTCTAAAATATTCTCTGACAATTTTTTATCTCCTTTAACAGATGAGCGCTATTCATTCGCCGGATTCTCGTTTGTTTCTTCATCTTCGCCAGTGGACACCTCTTCCACTGGCTCCGGTAATCGCATTCGGACCACAGCGATACGATTGTGGTCAAGTTCTTCTACCTTGAGCCATGTGCCATCTTCCAGCGTAACCTCTTCTCCTTGGGTGGGTAGTCTATCATCAATCGAATCAATGATAATTCCTCCAATAGAATCATAATTTTCACTAGCCAGTTCTATATGCAGTTCATCGTTGATATCATCTAGTTTCATACTGCCTTCGATGATATACTCTCGTTCCCCAACTTCCTGCAGATTTTTCTTTTCGTCCTCATCATATTCATCTCTGATTTCACCGACGATTTCCTCTAAAAGGTCTTCCATCGTAATCATACCCTCTGCCGTACCGTACTCATTTAATACGATGGTGAGTGGTTCTGACTTTTCTCGCATCTCTGTCAGCAGCTCGTTCACCTTTTTGTATTCCATGGTCAGATACACATCTCGCATGATGCTGCGGATGGTGAAGGTTTCTCGATTCTCTACAAAGGCAAAGTCTTTAATATTTACTGCACCAATAATGTTGTCATTGTTCTCTTCATAAATCGGGATTCTTGAATATCTGTTTTCCTCAAATAAAGTTCTAAGTTCTTCGTAAGAAGCATCCACATCTGCTGCCACAATATTGAGTCGCGGGATCATAATATCTTTAGCAACACGATCCGAAAAATCAAAAACATTATGTATAATCTCTTTTTCCTCGGATTCAATTACACCTTCTTCGTGACCAACTTCCACATAATTCAAAATTTCGGTTTCTGTGATTCCCGTAAATTTATCATTGGGATTAATTCGCATCATACGAAGAATGCCATTAGAAATCTTATCTATCACAAATACAATGGGGGTTAGAATAATCATAAGGAACCGAATGATCGGTGCCGAATGCATGGATAGTTTTACGTTATTTAACTTCGCATAGGTTTTCGGCGTAATCTCGCCAAACAAAAGAACAAATAACGTTAATACACCAGTCGCAACACCAACCCAAACAGAGCCAAATAAACGAGTGGCTAAAAGAGTTGTTAACGCAGATGCCGCAATATTCACAATATTGTTGCCAATTAAAATTGTAGAAAGCATCTTACTGTAGCTTTGCAGAATTTTATCGACGAGTCTTGCGCGTCTGTTTCCTTCTTCTGCCATAGATTGAATTTTTACTTTATTAACCGTGGATAAAGCAGTCTCCGCTGACGAGAAAAATGCGGATAGACATAACAGAATAATTAATATGATAATTTGAAAAATATCATGCATAGGTAATCCCTTTGATGTGGTGACAGCATTGGCAGACACAGTAGCATCAAAGATTTCGAACATAGATAAATTACCGAGTGGAACTGGAACAGTCAATTTTTTGAACTCCTAACTTTTTTTCTAAATATAATGATTCTCTAACGATTCTGACGAACGATTTCGTAGGCAAGCACCCCTGCTGCTACGGAAGCATTTAAGGAATCAATCTTCCCCTTCATAGGAATAGAGGCTAAGTAGTCACACTTTTCTTTTACCAAACGACTAACGCCTTCCCCTTCCGCACCGATAACAAGTCCGATGCTTCCCTTTAAATCGAGGTCATACATAGTGGTTCCATTCATATCTGCACAAACAAACCACATACCTTCTTCCTTCAACTTATCAATGGTCTGTCCAAGGTTAGTTACCTTTGCAACCTTCAGATAATTCAATGCACCTGCAGAAGTTCTGGCAACCGTCGCTGTCAATCCTACTGCACGGTTCTTAGGGATAACAACTCCATGGGCTCCTGCCTGATGCGCCGTACGGATAATCGCACCTAAATTGTGCGGATCCTCAATGCCATCTAAAAGGAACAAAAATGGCTTTTCATTCTTGTCTCTGGCATCCTGCAAAAGTTCCTCTAATTCCGCATAATCATATGCTGCGATATAGGCAATGACACCTTGATGCTTTCCTGTTTCTGACAGCTGATCGAGGCGTTCCTTATTTACAAACTTTACAAGACATCCCGCTTTCTTGGCTTCTCTTTTAATACTATTGATGGGGCCATCCTGACAGCCATCCAAAATAAAAATTTTATCAACCGTCTTTCCACTGCGGAAAGCTTCCATCACCGCGTTGCGGCCTTCAATTGTGGTTTCTGTATATCCCATATTCGTTTCCTTACTCATGGTTTGATGACTGATAATCCGCTTCAATGGTATCAATCCCAATCTGCATCAGCTCTGTCATCCGCTTGGTATCCTGCTTTAAGTAGAGGTACCCAATAAGCGCCTCAAATCCTGTCGCTCTTCTGTACTCTGCCATATCAGCATTCTTGGGCATCGTGTGGCTCTTTGCATTTCTTCCCCGCTTAAATACTGCCAGTTCTTCTTCCGTCAGCATCGGTTCTAAAACTTCCATAATACGGGACTGTGCTGCTGCCTTAACATAGTGGGTAGCCTTTTTATGAAGCTTCTGCACCGGCTCATTATGCTTTTCAACTAGCATTGCCCGCACAAATAGTTCATAGGTTCCGTCTCCCAGGTATGCCAGCACTAACGGAGAGTAGGTTGCCAGCTGCTTACTCGTTAAACCAGTTTCCATACAACCCCTTCTCTGGTATCCTTAATCTCTACACCTTTTGCTAAAAGCTCATCACGAATAGCATCTGCCTTTGCAAAATCTTTTGCCTTCTTTGCTTCTTTACGTTCTTCAATCTTTGCCTCAACAAATGCGGTAAGCTCTGCATCTGCTACCTTCTCTTCGGGAAGCTTTGCATTTAATAAATCCAGGCCTAATACTTCATCGAAGGATGCAATCAGTGCTCTCTTGGTAGTTCCATTCACATCGGCCTTCACCACATCATAAAGAATCGTAATCGCCATAGAAGTATTAACATCATCGGTAAGGGCAGCTACAAACTTTTCTTTATAGGAATCAAATGCAGCCTGATCAAGACTACCCTCTTCCTTAATCTCTTTAATCTTCGCAGCTAATTTATTATATGCACCGGAAACCTGGTCTAAAACTTCAAAGGAAAACTCTAATGGCTTACGATAGTGGCTCTGCAGGCAGAACATTCTATAAGCGAGTGGATTGTATCCTTTCTCCTTGAGAAGCGAAACGGTCAAGAAGTCTCCCTTACTCTTACTCATCTTACCATTCTTATCTACCAGGTGGTGTACATGGAACCAGTAGTTGCACCACTTATGGCCAATATAGGATTCACTCTGTGCAATCTCATTGGTATGATGCGGGAAAATATTATCCACACCACCACAGTGAATATCCATATACTCGCCTAAATGCTTCATAGAAATGCAGGAGCACTCAATATGCCAGCCAGGATATCCATTCCCCCAAGGGCTGTCCCATTTTAATTCCTGATCGTCAAACTTACTCTTTGTGAACCAAAGCACGAAGTCAGACTTATTCTTCTTATTCGTATCCTCTGTTACGTCATCACGAACACCTGTCATCAGTTCCTTTTCTGTCTGTGATGAGAACACATAATAATCTTTTAATTTACTGGTATCAAAATAAATGTTGCCACCTGCCGCATAGGCATAATCCTTTTCGAGTAGCACCTCAATCATATGAATAAACTCAGGAATACAGTTGGTTGCTGGCTCAACAACATCGGGACGCTTAATATTTAAATCCTTGCAATCTGCAAAGAATGCATCGGTGTAAAACTGTGCGATTTCCATAACCGTCTTGTGTTCACGCTTCGCACCCTTTAACATCTTATCCTCTCCCGTATCTGCATCAGAAGATAAGTGTCCAACGTCAGTGATATTCATAACACGCTTCACATCATATCCGGCATAGCGAAGAGTCTTCTCCAACACGTCTTCCATGATATAACTACGAAGATTTCCGATATGTGCAAAATGATAAACCGTAGGACCGCAGGTATACATTGCTACCTTGCCCTTCTCATTTTCTTTAAAAGTTTCTACCCTTCTAGATAAGGTATTATAAATCTGCATTGTTTTCCTCTTTCCTAGGCTTTCGCCCATTACCATGGTATGTAAATCACCTTTCTATTTTACACCATTTATTATTTTTTATAAATCTTATCCTTTGGAACACCCACTACACCCATTACACCCTGTGGCAGCATAACTCATGCCATCCATAGGAGAAGACAATAGACAAACCGCCTGGGCTGCAATTCCTTCTTCTCTACCCGTAAAGCCAAGCCTTTCTTCTGTAGTCGCTTTCACATTCACTTGATTAAGATTTAATGATAATGCCTCTGCGATATTCTGTCGCATTTCCTCAATATACGGTCTGAGTTTGGGACGCTGTGCAATGACCGTCGCATCTACATTTTCAATCCAGTACCCTTCCTTCATCACCAGCGCATTTACCTCTTTTAACAGCATCATACTATCTGCACCCTTGTAGGCATCATCCGTATCTGGAAAATGAAGTCCAATATCGCCTAATGCTGCTGCACCAAGTAGTGCATCCATAATAGCATGCAACAGTACGTCCGCATCAGAATGACCCAGCAATCCCTTTTCGTGAGGAATCTTTACCCCACCAAGAATTAAGTCTCTCTCTGTAACCAATTTATGTACATCATAACCTGAACCAATTCGCATGTTTTCATCCTCTTTATCTTTATAACTCAATCGGCTTATCGCCGTGCAGAATTACGCCTGTGTTGACACCAGCCTCTGCAATATGTCCGCGTCTATCATACTGGGTAAGAAGTGTCGTATTTCTCGCGGGAAGCACTGTGCCACCTCTAGTCAACACATCCACAACACCCTCGGTATTCCCAGCTTTAATATACTCCTTGATTCTCTCTTCATCCGTCTTTTTGATAGTGGCCGCTTTTACGTTATCAGAAACAGAATCTGCTGTTATCTCTTCTCCAGAAGCTAGATCCTTTGTCTCTTTCTCATCTTCCTTCCCATACCAAATAAAAGAAAAAATCTTTCCAAAGAAGTTCTTGATCCCTGTGGCAACTCTCGAAAATACAGAAGGATCCTTGTCTTCTTTCTCCCGTGGTTGTGCTATCGGTTCTTCTTTCTTTAATAGTGCTTTTGCTTCTCTGCTGGGGGTATAAGTGACTTTTTCTTTGGAAAAGGTTGTATTTGTCACGCCACCACTTCTAGACGGCGTCTTGGTACGAGGTGTGTTTTTCCCTTGGGCCGCTCCTCGTTCCCAAACTACTCCCTTATCCTCATCTCCTAGCAAAAACTTAGGTACATTTTCGCTGGTAGACTTCACCTTGGAAATGTCCGACTTATACGACTCCGGAATATGATTTTGTGGTTCTCTGATACCTTGAATCATGTCCTTATTTTACCACGGATAAATAGGTCTTCAAAATAAAAGAGCACTTCCTTCGAAGTGCTCTTCTAAGTCATCTTTAGAATCCTCTATTAAATCCGTTTGGCTGCGGTGCTGCTCCTGTCGGAGGCGCCTGCATTCCAAATGCCGGATTAAACTGCGGAGCCATTGGCGCAGAACCACCAAGCATGGGGTTCGGTGCATAAGACGGATTCATCGGTCTTGCACCACCAAGCATAGGATTCGGTGCATATCCACCTGCTGCATAGGCACTGCCAGGAAATACCGGTGCAAATGCCACGTCCGGCTTCTTCGGCTGATTCAAGCTAGGTGAATCAAAAATCGGCGCTGCAGGTGCTGCTGGTGCCTGACCAAATGCTGGAGGCAACGGTGCAGTGAGCTGCACAGGTGCTGCTGGATTAAAGGGCGCCGGTGCAGGTGCAACCATCTGCGGTGCTTGTGGAAGAGGCGGTGGTGCGATGGGACGCACGGGAGCAGCCATTCCACCACCTGGCGTATCCATAGGTGTAGGTGCACTCGGTGTAGGAACCGAAACTGACGGGGTACTTACTGGTACGCGATTGGTAAATGCTGATACCATAGGCGCACTCGGTGCTGCGGGTGCTGCAGAAAAGCTGGTTGCCGCAGGCATAGGAGCTACAGAAATTGGTGCAGTAGGTACACGATTTGCAAAACCACCATTTAAAGCTGGTGAGTCAAAAATTGGAGCTGCAGGTGCGGAAGGTGCAGTAGGCACACTATTTGCAAAGCCTCCGTTCAGAGCCGGTGAATCGAAAATCGGGGCTGCAGGTGCGGAAGGTGCAGTAGGCACACTATTTGCAAAGCCTCCGTTCAGAGCCGGTGAATCGAAAATCGGCGCTGCGGGTGCAGAAGGTGCGGTGGGCACGCTGTTTGCAAAGCCTCCATTGAGAGCCGGTGAATCAAAGATCGGTTCTGCCGGTGCTACTGGCGTTGAAGCCACAGGCACACTATTTGCAATACTATTATTCAAGGATGGCGAATCAAATACAGGGGCTGCAGGAACCGGTGCAACAGGTGCAGCTACAGAGACGCTCGCTGCAGGAGCACTAACACTAGCTGCTGCTGTATTTAACAGTGGTGAATCAAACTGAGGTTCTTCCTTTGCCACAGAAATAACACCACCAGGAATCGATGCCGCGGGTGCTGCAGATGCCGCCGGTGTGGCCGGCTTTACATAGTTCGGATCATAAGCAGGCAAATTCGCAGATGACGAAGGTGCTCTGTATGCAAACTTTGACTTGAATTTCGGTTTCTCATAAGTAGCATATGCTGGCGCACTTGCACTTTCAGATACTGCCGCTGTACTTTCTACAGGCGTTTCTGTAGGAGTATCAAAGATAGAAGCAGACTCCTGTACTGGAGATTCAGAAACTGATTCAAATATAGAAGCAGGTTCCTGTACCGGAGATTCAGAAACTGATTCAAATATAGAAGCAGGCTCCTCTGCTGGTGCAGCTGGAATCGTGTCAAAAATACTGCTTTCCTTCACTGGTTCAGCCTCTGCTACTGGTTCCACCGGCATCACTGGCTTTCCAACCTCTCTAAAGGAAGTACCGCCTACTGTCACGCTTTCAGAAACAGTAAAGGCAGGTGCCGCTGCAGGTGCAGGCGCTACTGGAGCTGCCGGCATGGGAGCTGCAGAAATAACACTTCCTCCAAGTGGCACACTTTCCATCTTGGGAACTGCGGGAGCGACAGGAACTGCAGGCATCACTGGCATAGCCGGCGCTTCTTCCTGCTTCTGAGCATTCAGCATCGGAGAATCAAAAGTCACCTCCGGTACAGGCTGGGAAGCAGACAGGAAATCAAGCTGCACAGATGCACTCGATGTCTTGCTGTTGTTATATACAGAACCAAGGGCAATGGCACCAGAGTCACCACCCTTCTTTTTCATTTCTTTAATATGTTTGCGAACATCCTCCCCACAACCTGGGCATTTCTTAGCTGACTCATCAATCAGCCTTCTGCACACGGGGCATTCAAACATTGCCATGACGTAACCTCCGTCCCAATTTCATGTTAAAAGTGTACGAAAACTACACTCTATACAGAGCAATTTTACAATATTTATGGCATTTTTGTCCACGTTTTTCCAGACAGCATGCCTTTTTTTGTATAATATTAACAAATTCAAAATACCATTTTTTCCACAGTTCGAAGTTATGTCGCCCTAATGGTTTGTATCATCTTCAGCACTCGCATATTCTCTTTCACATCGTGTACTCGAAAGAAATCACAGCCATTTTCGTACCCATAAACTGTTGTTGCCAAAGTACCCTCTACTCGTTCATTCACCGGAAGTCCTAGGGCATTTCCTATCATGGATTTTCGGGAAGTGCCAAGAAGAATCGGGTATCCTAATCGTTCTAGCGCACCAACATGCTTCATCACCAGCAGATTCTGGGTATAATCCTTTGCAAATCCGACGCCAGGATCAACCATAATCCTCTCCGCTGAAATACCTGCTGTCAGCGCAGCATCTACCATATTTTGCAAATCCGCAAGCACATCTTCCATGAAATTACCATAAACTGCTTCTTTTCGATTGTGCATAAGGCAAATTGCTGCCCCCGCCTTGGCAACTACAGAAAGAATCTCCTGATCATAGGTTCCACCCCATATATCATTAATGAGATGTGCGCCTGCCTGAAGGCCTGCCGATGCAACTTTTGACTTATAGGTATCCAATGATATAGCCACATCAAAACGTTTTTGAATCTCTTCAATCACCGGACATACCCGCTGTATCTCTTCTTCATCAGAAATCTGTGTGTATCCCGGTCTTGTGGATTCACCGCCCACATCAATAATGGATGCCCCTTCCGCAATCATTCTCTCCGTATGACGAAGCGCTTCCTCCAACGAAAAATGTGCGCCCCCATCCGAGAAGGAGTCGGGCGTCACATTTAATATCCCCATAACATAGGGGCCATCTTCTTTTGTAAATAATTTATTGCCAATCTGCATGGTTCTGTTCTGCACTATATTGGCAGATCTCCTCCATTATTTTTGTATCGATTGATGGAATAATCTCCTCGGAAGGTCTGGCTGTATAATATCCCTGAATCAGGTCAACGCCGAGCTCAATCACCGTCTTTAACTCTTCCGTTGTCTCGACACCTTCTGCTAAAACTTTGAATCGATTTTCCTTTGCAAACAGCACGATATCCTTTACAAAATGCTGTTTCTGACGATTGTCCTGAATACCGGTTAGCAGCATACGATCAATCTTAACGTAATTTGGCATGTAGCGAAGAAGATTCACAATATTGGAATAACCCGTACCATAATCATCTACCGCTGACTCGATACCCATTGCCTCAAACTGTCTCTTCATGTTTGCAAGAGATTCATCGTCTGCTTCTGTTTGTTCCGTCAATTCAACAACGATATGTTCGCGAAGCTTTAGCATCTTCTGCTGCAAAGCATTCATCTCTTCATCAGCTAATTTCTGTCCCGGAATACTGTTGATAAAAATCTTCTTTCCTTTAAACTTATCTTCTTGATTCCCTACGATTTCAAGGACATTGAAGAATGTTGCCTTCTCTACAACCACCAGTCTATTTAAGTGCGATGCAAAACGCAGGATTTCTAGCGGTGAAACAAACACATCTGTCTTAGAACGCATCAACGCTTCATAAGCAAAAATGGTGCCATCTTTTGCACTGACAATGGGTTGGAAATTGTACTTAAACAGATTCTCATCCAGAATTTTCTTAACAAGTTCTGCCTTTTCCTCTTCCTCTTTTGTCAGCTGCACAGACATCTGCATCTTCTGTTCGCTAATCTTATTACCGTTCTTATCACTAACTGCAGCATTCACAAGATCTTCCATGGCAACCATGTTGTTGACACGGATTGTAGCACTTCCCGTGTGAATCTTAATTTGATACTTGTTCTTCGGGTCTTTATTATATTCGTCTAGCTTATCGTAAATTTTTGTTCTAACTTTGGAAATCTGATCACCGCTAGCATCCATAGTAAGCTTTGCCAAGATAAATTCATCATTTCCCAAGCGGCAGCACATATCACCTTCGTCGGCAACCCCAAAAATCATCTGGGATACCTTACGAATAGCCTGGTCACCTTCCTTACGGCTATACTTAGAATTAATCGCATCCAGTCCTGCAATATCAACCGCCAAAATAGAGGTGCAAAGATCTTCCGATTTTGCACGATCCACCATGGGTCTTGCATGTTTCGTAAAACCTTCATAGTTAAACATACCGGTAAGGGAATCTAAAATCTCTACAGGTGCCTTTTCCCCACCAGACTGTCTGATACTTGCATTGCGATAGAAATTCTCCAATGCAACCATAAAACTGCGAAGCCACATCATGTAGTTATCATCTACGCACTTGACCTCATCACCATAACTGATGGAAGCATAGCCAAATACCTTTTCTGCATGGCAAAGAGGCGTAATGAAGAATGCCCTGGGATGATCCACTTCCTTACAAAGCGCAGGAAGCATCTCCTTACGATTGAATGTTGTTTCAAAATCTAACTTATCTGCACCTTCTCCAGATCGTCCGCAAGAAAGAACCAAAAGCATGTTGTCTGTAAAACCATCTATTTCTCTAGTCGCTTCGACATTGGTGTCCGCTTCTTTCCAACTTTCATTAAGACAGATACACATAGATTCAAATTCTCGAATCTGATAGGTATAGGTCTGCACACTATCCATAATGCTCTGGAAGGAAGTCTGCAATACAAACTCTTCCAGAAGTTTCGTCATATGAATATAGTAATTAATATCTGTCGTTGTCCATCCGTGACGCGCTAGCTTTGTTGTCTTCAGATGCCTTTTACAACCACAACTGGTTCCAATATAGAGTGGTTCATCCACCTCAAAGGGCTGCAGCGGTTTATCTTCCAAAAGATTCTTTACACAGTCAGCAGCATACTCACCATAGGAAGTAGATGACATCGGAATAGAGGTAATGGGCTGCGGTGCATTCTGTCCTGCTTCCACAGAGTCAAATCCCATAATGGCTACATCTTCCGGCACCTTATAACCATTCTTTTCCAAAACGCCAGCCAGAGCAATCGCCATATAATCATTGGCACATAATATTGCTCTAGGCATTTTTTCATTCTGATTAATTAAAATCTTGGCAGCTCTCTCCGCGCCAGCATACCAGTAGTCTCCGTATGTAATCCAGTTTTCATTGACCTTTAATCCGTGATCTTCCATGCACTGTCTGAAAGCTTCTTCACGAACAATGGAATGTGCATGATTCTTAATACCATTCATAAAGCCAATTTCTGTATAACCATGCTCTGTAATCAGATGTTCCGTCGCACGATACATAGGCCGGTAATTGCTCTGTACGATATAGGGATAAACATCTGTCTTCTTATCCACGTAAAGAACCTTGCCCTTATAATCTTCAAGGCTCTTTTCAATCATTAGCACAAGACCTTTTGTCCGAAGTGTATCCGGCAGGACCACAACGCTATCAAAAGCATCATACTGTACCGCCGAAAAAATGTACCCTTCTCCAATACCATCCTCGTCCGTTTCGGGATCTCTCTGGTATGTGGAAAAGATGCATACATCCATATCCATTCCAAATGCTTTTTTCAGGAATCCTTCTGTAAATTCTGCTTGATACTGTTCCTGTACCTGTCCTACCAAAAGGGCAATTCTTTTTCTCATACAGTCTCCTGTCTTTTTATAAATCTATAGAGCTACTCTAGATATCATTATAGCATTTCCATTTGCAAATGTATTCAGAATCTTTTTTAACCCATTCATGGTATAATGATTTTATATGTGTTGATTCATTTTGAGAGGGGACACCATGAAGTTATCAGATTTATTAGATCACGAAGAGATTACCATCCAGTGCCACGACAATCCTGATGCCGATGCTTTGGCTAGTGGCTATGGACTATATTTATATTTTTCATCTAAAGGAAAGCCGGTTCGTTTTATTTACTCTGGCAAATTCAAGATTCAAAAGAGCAACCTTGTTCACATGATTGACCTTTTGGAGATTCCTGTTGAATATGAGGAAAATCCCACCCCCTGCCCCTTCCTTATCACAGTTGACTGTCAGTATGGGGAACGCAATGTTACGACCGTTGATGCAGATAATATTGCGGTAATTGATCATCATCAAGTAAACGGAAACTTACCTCCCTTATCGGATGTACGAAGTGGTCTTGGTTCCTGTTCCACCGTTATATGGGACTTATTAAAGAAGGAAAACTATCCCGTAAACTCTGACGAAAAACTTGCCACAGCCATGTACTATGGTCTCTACACTGACACCAACGGTTTCGCTGAGTTAACTCACCCCATGGACAGAGACTTACGTGATGAGGCGATTTGGAATCGTGCTACACTGCGTACCCTTTTAAACTCCAATCTTTCTCTAGAGGAAATGGGCATTGCCGGCGATGCACTAATTCATCATGATTACTACGAAGATTATAAATATGCCATTATCAAATCTGAGCCCTGCGACCCTAATATCTTAGGCGTCATCAGTGACATGGTATTATCTGTAGACAAAGTGGAAACTTGTCTTGTCTATAACATATTACCTTTTGGTATCAAAATTTCTGTCAGAAGCTGCGTTCCCACAACAAAGGCAAGTGATTTAGCTGCCTACCTTTGCAAGGGCGTGGGCAATGGTGGCGGACACATCGATAAAGCAGGCGGATTTATTCAGAAGGATTTAATAAATGATGCTCCTGAGAAATTTTTACAAAAACGTATGCATGACTATTTTGCAAATAGCGAAGTAATCTATGCAGCTACTTATGATGCTGATATTGCTTCCATGAAGGAATATGAGAAGCTTCCCATTAAACTCGGCTATGTAAAAGCAACGGATGTTGCAGCAGTAGATACAAAAGTCTGTATCCGTACCATGGAAGGTGACTTTGAAATGGAAGTCACCGATGATCTATATATCATCATCGGTATTGATGGTGAGATTTATCCCAACCGTGCCGAAAAGTTCTTCAGAAGCTATAAACAGGTAGACGATCCCTATGTATTCGAAGGTGAATATCCACCCACCATTAAAGATATTATAGAAGCTAAGTCCATTGACTTAATTACAAAAGCAAAAACCTGCGTCAGCCAGGGTGTTACCCATATTTTCTCTAAGCCCATTGACCATACAATGAAGATTTTCACAGCATGGGATCACGAAAAATATATGTTAGGAAATCCTGGTGACTATTTAGCCGTACGAACAGATGATTATCACGATGTCTACATCATCGAAAAGAATATTTTTGGAAGAACTTATAAAGAAGTGTAATAAAAAAAAAGCCGGTACCTTCGTGGTACCGGCTCATTTTAGTACCATAAAAGTGTAGTTGTTAGAGAGTAATTAACTCTGACATCTGCA
>JAKSRR010000009.1 GCA_024403455.1 Lachnospiraceae bacterium
CGAATTGTAATGTTATTTGTATTCATTGTTTTTCCTCCTGAATGTTGTTAACTTCTGGATATTTTTCCAAGTACTGTTCTATCTCTTGTGGCATATTTCCCCCACACACCGGGAATAAGAATTTGTTTAATTCTGAAAATTCAATAGGAATTTTTACTCTTCATCAGGTGCCTGACCATCATGTGTGAGCCACTTACATTCTGTTATTTCCATATTTGTAAATGTAGCCTTAAAAGATGAATCTTCTGGACTGCAAGCATATATACCAAACTGAATCTCATCTGCAGCTTTATACATATGACAGATTCTCATTTGCTTAAATTTAATTCCATCTTCTGAACATTCTATGCAGTAATCATCTTCACGTCTGCTAAATCTATACCACATCGATTTGATATTAGCATCAATCTCCGTTGTAGCCCAGTCAGAATAACCGTTGTTAGTGGCTACACTGCCAAGATGCTGAAATTTATTATTCTCATATTCTATAGAACCCTTAAGCCAATTCTCACTGTCCAGATACATAACAATGCCACACTGATCAAAGCGTACTTTGCTTTCAAATTCTGTCTTCACCACAAAAGAAAAGAACTTCTCACTTGTTGTCATCTGTAATACGGGCGCATTATCATTTCTGAAATGATAATATGTTCGCTGCCATAAATCAGTATGTGGATTGGTTACAATCTCTATTTTTTCATCTGTTATAGTGAAATCTTTTGGCTCTCTAGTCCACTTCCATAATGTTTTATCTATCATATCCAACAGCCTCATTCCTTAATAAACTTCTTATCTGTTTCAGGTATTTCATCATCTGATATGTATCTTTCAACCTTCATATGAAGATTATATTTTTCTCTCAGTTTGAAAATAGTATCCATCATAGGCGTTCCATGATGAACATCTATTGCTTCCTGATTTTTCCAACTATCAATTAGCAATACCGTCTCAGCATCGTTAATTGGATAGAAATAATCATAACGGATATTGCCTTTTTCTTCTCGTATCGCTTCTACAGTACCACTAGAAATCATTTCTTCAGCAAACTTACGAGCTGAACCATTTTCGCCTTTATAATATATATTTACAGTAATACTCATAACACACCCCCGAAAGCACTGAAAACAGATTATTTAAAACACACATTATTTTCCCCTTAACTAATCACTAAATTTCCTCTCACAATTTAATTTTAACATTACACTTAGCAAAAGAAAAAGAAGTAGCACTAAATGCTACTCCTTTCTCATATTTCTGTTGTGTTAACACCTATATATTATATTCTCTGGCCACTCTCAAATTTTGCCTTATCTTCCATAAATTTATCAGATTTCATATACTCATATAAAAAATCTGCAACTACACTACTTTCCTTTGCTCTTCGTAAAAGAGAATCTTTGGATACTATACCATTTCCTATAAGCGGACTTTTCTCACAAAAATCATTAAACTTTTGTTCATCACTAAATAACTTGCTATACTTATCATCTATAGCATTTTTCAACCGTTCTGCATACTCCCCATAAAAACAAATCGTAGAAAAACCACTATACCACGGCTTTGATTTTTCATCGCAAATGCCTTCTTTCACAATCAATTTCGATAAATCGTCCTGAAAAGGACACTCTTCAAATATTTCTACAATTCGCTTCGCCAAATCCCTCATTCTTGGATCTCTTTTACAAAGTAGCAAGCAAGCATTCCTAAAATGATGTGACGCATTTTCAACATCTGTATACACTAGCTCTGCTCGATTTCCTATGTACTCTATTTTCCATTCGTCACGCATTTCTATAGTAGAGCACCTTAACACATCATGATATTTTTCTACATTGGAATTAAACATGTTGTAATCAATACACATACATTTAAAATAAAACTCTTTTGCTTCTTGTATTGTCATATATACTCCTTATCCCTTTCACTGTCTAAAAAAAAAGCTATATTGCCCGTTATTCATAATCGCATTTACTTTTCTGTACCTTCATCATATAACCACTCCCAACGCTCATAAATCCTGCGTTTTACGAACATACTTCTTCACAAGGCGATGATGACTAATCACCATAAGCGGCAGTGGAAAAAGCACACCGCCTATCATGAAAAACACTTCCCAAAATTCCGTCGGCATAATATATCCAAGCCAAAATCCTGCTTCGATACATCCACCATAAATCATCCAAATCACACCATGCTTTTTGTTCCACTGTATGGTATCAGTGATTTCTTCTTTCTTCGGCGGATCAACCACATTATAGAATCCAACAGGTTTATCTTTGTTCGCAAACTGAGAAATACCGATAAGTACCATAATTAACGCTACCACCGATATCACAACCAGCCCCATAATCATTTCAGAATTCATATTTCTCCCTATTTCGTTCGAAACATTCTAGGCATTCATGCCAGCTCATTTTGATATTACAGTTCAAAATCGAAGACCTGCGTGTTTATCCATCATGATACACATCCCTACTGTAATAATTCCTCGATTTCCGAAGTATTATTTACAAAATAGATCCCCTTCTGGCGCTCCTTAGATGATAAATCACAGGATATCATTGTTCGCAGAAGTTCTTTAAGCCCATCATAATAGCCGTCAAGATTATACAAAATACATGGCGCATCAAGCAGTTTTAACGAGATCAGCGACATAATTTCTGTGATTTCCTCAAGTGTTCCTGTTCCTCCGGGAAACGCAATAAAGGCATCCCCTAATTCAATCATCTTCGCTTTTCGCTCCGACATATTGGAAGTTACTATCAGTTCTGTAATTCCGTCGTGCTGGAACTCCTGATCAATAAACATTTGCGGTTCAACCCCAATAACCGGTCCCCCCGCTGCAAGGACACTATCTGCAAGAACTCCCATTAGTCCTGATTTTGAGCCACCATAGATGAGTGTGTCCCCTCTTTTTCCAATGAATGTACCAAGTTCCTCTATCGCCACCTTGAATTTTTCATCATTTCCAAAGCTTGCTCCAAGATATACAGTTACGTTCATGTGTACTCCTTTAGAATCCTAAGTTATCATTAACAAGGATTACTTTAATACGGCCTTTATGTCTTGAATATCTTGTAATTAATATCTCACAGCAAATGCACTGCTCATGCTTGCAGTCAGCACACTTTCCAAATTTTGCACATGGTGTATCAAGTCCAAAACGCTGGGCGTTGATAGGTGCTGCAATATATTTTGCGCGATTGTATGCATCTTCTTCTGAATGCACAACCTTGTTCATGCCAACAATTACAATGACATGCTTGGGTCCATAAGCAAATGCTGACACTCTGTTTGAGTTTCCGTCCACATTGACGATTACACCACTCTCACTCATTCCATTTGCACTTGCAAGGAAGTAGTCACACTCTGTATATACTTTCTTTTCAATCTCAGCCCTTTTGATTGGATCCTGTTCACCCTCTCTATCAAGCACCACATAGTTCCCTTCTTTGACAGCCTTGATAAGGCCAATCTCATGTGCACTCTGTACGCCACCCCAGCTTACCGTTGCTCCCTCGGGAATGAGTTCTAGTGCTGCTTTTAGTGCCGCTTCTTTTGTCTCAACAAACTGGGCCTCCATATTACGACTAGTAAGTCCTTTAATTACCTGCTCTGCAAGTTTTCTATTTCTTATCTTTTCGGGTTCTAACATACGCTACCTCCAATACATTCTTCCATCATTTACATCCACCCCGCTGCTTAATCGTTTTTATCCAATATTGTCCTTAAATTCCATTCCGTCTTCTGTCACTCTAACATCTACCCATTTATCGTTGTTAACACCATCAATTTCTACATAAAGGGTCACCCAGTCTGTCTCTAACTCAAATTCTCCATGACCACTTAAATACAGGGTTATCCTAAATTCATGATCCGGATATGTTTCTGCAAGATACTCCTTTACGGCACGAATAACTTTTACTTTCTCCACTTCAGAATCATATAGATTGCCAGCATAAATTCTCTCTTTCGTGGATTGTCCTGCCGTATTGGTTAAAATCCTCTTTTCGTCATCAGAAAGAGAGCCTAGTTCTTCTTTAACCTTATCCGTTTCCTCATATCCACTTTCTTCTTCGGAATCGTTCCATAATGGACTATTCCAATAATCATCCATATCCGGCTTTTTCCCACAAGCCGCCAATACCATAACCATTGCTAAAACCATAACCAAAACTATTTTTTTCATCATTCCTCCATCACTGACATACTTATCGTAAGTCTCATTATTTATTCATTTACCATCCCAATCATTCTAACCGAGCACATTCGCTAGCTCTGCTGCAAGAACCGCATTCTCGATGATCATATTCTTCTGCGCATCCATGCTTTCTGCGCCCATTTTTGACTTCACATATTTCATCAAATATTCCGTAATCGCTTTTCCTTTAATATGATCCGTCTTACTGCACTCGATTGCTTCCTCTATCACCGCATTCATCTGTGCTGCATTCACAGCATACTCTGCTGATATGGGATTCATAAGAATCATGCCTGTCTCAATCCCCAATTCATTTTTTATTTGAAATGCCTTTGCAACCTCCATGGCAGAATCCATTCGGCACGGAAGCTTGATTCCACTTTCGATAGCCATATATGCAGGCATTTCATCAGTCCTGTACCCCACAACCGGTACCGACTTCGTCTCCAGATATTCCATTGTCAGATTCAGATCCAGAATAGATTTCGCTCCCGAACACACAACAATAACATTTCTAGCGGCAATTTCTTCTAGGTCAGAGGAAATATCCATCGTCACTTCCGCCCCTCGATGAACACCGCCCAGACCTCCACCGGAGACCACTGATATATTCACCAAATCTGCCACCACCATTGTGGCCGCAAGAGTCATGATGCCATATTCCTCTTTCGCAAGAATTAATGGAATTTCTCTTCGGGAAACCTTTGCCATGGTTCCTCTTCTTTTTCCATAATCCTCCAACTCGTCAGCAGACATTCCGACCTTAATTTTCCCATGCATGATAGAAATATATGCTGGAGTAGCGCCTGCTTTTCTTACCTCTTCCATAACCTTCTTTGCAGTTTCAACATTTTCTGGATATGGAATCCCTGCAAATGTGCCACCAGTCTCTATCGCAACAACCGGCTGATGACTCTGTAACGCTTCCAATACTTCCTCTGAATATTCAATATATTCTTTCATTTCACTTCCTCTTCACAGTGTTTCTATGCCTTTTCAATGCGCGAAATCCAAAGCTTAACATTCGCATCCGATGGCATTCTCCAATCTCCTCTAGGTGACAAAGATACAGAACCAATCTTTGGTCCATCAGGAAGACATGATCTTTTAAACTGTTGGTGGAAGAATCTGTTAAAGAAGCGTTTCATTGCCTCTTTCATTTCTTCTTTTGTAACACTCGGGTAAGCAACTAATGCAAATGCCATAATCTTTTCCGGTTCTAAACCATAACGAAGCGTATAGTACATAAAGAAGTCATTCAAATCGTATTTTCCGACTTTTTCTTCTGTTTTCTGCGCGATTTCACCATTCTTACTAGGTGTCAATTCCGGAGAAATAGGAGTATCCACAATAGATAATATTACGTTCTTCAGATCCTCCTTACCGCAAGTTAGCGCATAGGCACGGCAAATGTACTGAACCAGTGTTTTGGGCACTGATGCATTTACGGCATACATAGACATGTGATCACCATTATAGGTACACCATCCTAGTGCAAGTTCCGATAAATCTCCAGTTCCCACTACCAGACCATTTTCGAAATTGGCTGCGTCCATTAGTATATAGGTTCTCATACGTGCCTGCGCATTTTCGTAGGTAACATCCCCTTCACCCTGATACTTTCCGCTATGGCCAATCGCTAGCAGATGTTCCTTCACGCCATCCTCAATCGGCACTTCTTTACTTTCCACGGATAGACAACGCATCAGTTCCAACGCATTCTCATAAGTTCTGGAAGTCGTATTTCCTCTGCTAGGCAAGGTAATACCAATGATTCGAATATCCGGCACCAGTTTTCTTGCCTCATTACACACAATCAGTGCAAGCGTGCTATCCAGACCTCCCGACACACCAATCACCAGATTCTTTATTCCTGTAGATCTCACTCTCGTTGCAAGACCATTCGCCTGAATCTGTAAGATTGTTTTGCATCGTTTCTCGAGTTCATCATCATTTTTCGGAACAAAAGGATTGGCTGCGATTTTGTATTGTTCCTTCTTTAACGCATCCACCAGATTCTCTACTGCGATTTCATCACAGCCTCCAATGGCCTTCACGCTGGTTTCTACAACGGTGTAATCTCTGTTTTCCGATCCATATGTATTCTGATGATTTCGATTATGGATAATCGTATCTAAATCAATGATTGCGGTCTCTACATGAGATCTTTCTGCAAAGATAGAATCTGATAAAAGTTTTCCATTTTCAGCGATAATACCATGACCAGAAAATACAAGATCCGTGGAAGACTCATCTACACCACTAGAAGCATATAAGTATGCACAATAGCATGCACCACTCTGCTGTGCCACAAGATTTCGTCTATAATCCTGCTTTCCAATAATTTCATCAGAAGCAGATGGATTTACAATAATATTGGCTCCGGCCAGACAGGCATGGGTACTTGGCTTATCCGGCACCCAAAGATCCTCACAGATATCTGTTCCCAGAACTGCCCCACTCATCGAATCCTTTAGGATAATATCCGTTCCAAAGACTACCTCCTGCTCTCCGATACGCACTTTCTCCGTCTTTATTCTGCCCCCAGTAAACCAGCGGCTTTCATAGAATTCAGAATAGGTTGGCAGGTTAATCTTGGAAACAAGAGCATTGATTTTGCCTTCTGAAACAAATGCTGCACAATTATATCTGTGATTATTATTGCTAAATGGCAGGCCTACCACAACGGTCAGGCCTGGAATCGCCGCAGTGACTTCTGCAATACTTAAGAGTCCTTTCTCTGCTGCCTCCATTAGTAGGGAATTACCAAATAAATCTCCGCAGGTATAGCCCGTGATACATAGCTCTGGGAACACAAGGATTCCGCAATCTGCATTCGCCTGAATGATTTGAATGATTTCCTTTACATTGCCTTCCACATCTCCAACGCTCATCTTGGGAACTGCGATTCCTGCTTTTATCATTCTGTTCTTCATGGTATACTCCACCTTTCTGCCCTTTTTATCTTCTATCTGTTTAGACAAGTCTTTCCCGTAATCATCATCCTTCATCCACCCATTCACAGGAAGAATATGGATCCGTCGTCTCCAGTACAATTATACCATCATACGATATCGTATACTTACTCGGCACCACCAAATTTTCTTTAATAATTCGCTTCATATCCCCCTGAACAGGTGCTTTCAGCGCATGTCCTGATAATTTATCTAACTCTATATGAATTTTGTATTTTCTTTTTGTAAGCTCCACGATTCCATCTGCAGTTTTTCTGATTTTTACTCCATTCCAGGTGCACATAGATAGTTCTTCCTGCTCCGTCTTCACAAAACACAGAACCCCTGTAAAAGAAAAAAATGCAAATGGAATATGGGCAATAGCAATAGTTACTGTTTTCCCAGGCAGGACGGAATTATACCAGATATATTTCTTAGGAAAATTCTTCCCCGCATCTCCTTCTATATACCCATAGCCATTCTGAAAAGAGATTTTTTTGTCCCCTATGTTAATCCAGCCTGACAAGCCATGATACATCGAATAAATCGAATGTTTGCACTCCATAAATGGAATGTATTCAAATGGTCCCATCACGTTTCCTTTTAATGGGTTTAGCTTGTCTATAGTGATCGTTCCTTGTAGATTTAGATTCTTCTGACGTATATGAAATTCAAAGACCTTCTCTTCTTTAATGACTATGCTGTCACAGTCCTTAATCTCATAGCTGCAGTCCTTGGTGATTAATTGAATGGATTTTCCTTCATTAGAATACGCGATGATGATCGCAAATGAAAATCCACTTTGTGAAATGAATTTATAATATTTACCAGCAAATCTTCCTTTTCTCATGGGTTCCTCCTTACAATACTTTCCTTTTCGTAAAGTCTTATAAGTCCCACCTGTTTGCTGCAATCCGTTATTCCTAACGTGCCTCCTATTATAGCACCTTGAGTGTTCCTAATTTTATACAAAAAGGTCGCCGAAGCGACCTTTTCTGTCTATAACAATCCCTTATGGGATAATCTTCCATGCCTTTATGAAACTACTACATATGGATGGTTGTATACTTCCTTAAAATTCTTTCTGGTATTAAACTTCTCTCCCAAACAGAATTCTCTTGACCATACCATGAAATACGCAAAGGGAACTTTGGACTTTGAGAGCATTTCTGCATCCGGCAAGTATCCAATCTCTGCTAAAGCAGCTACTTTATTCTTTGTCGTTCCACTTACTAGTTCTTCATATTCCTTTGCATAGTCTGTTGGTGCATACTCAGGAAGGTAAATATCCACGGAGGTTACATCCACATATTCATCTCCCGGATAACCTTCTTTCAGTCTGCAGTTCCATACCCAAATCAGATTATCTAAATGATGAACATTAACATAGTGGTTATACATAAGCTTATATAATTCTGAGGCCACCTTGGGTCCTTTACTTCCCCACCAGAACCAATCACCATCAGATTCGTGGAACGGTCTCCAAAGAATCGGAATTCCTGCCTCTTTGAATGGTTTAAGAAGTTCTGCCATCTGATCCATATCACTATAGAACGCTTCTCTTTCCTTCGTACCTTCTTCTAAAACCTTTTCCGGATTGAAATCTGTATTTTTTATATAAAAGCTTTTGTCACGTCCACCAATGGGTGAATACCAATGATAGGAAAAGGTAAGGATTCTATCCGTTGCATCTTTCGCTTTCTTCGCCCACGCAAATGCTTCTTCCATGGTATTTCTATTCTGGTAGATTTCGATTAAGCAATCAGCATCCGCATCTTCATAATTAATGTTGGGAGAATAGGATAACAATTCGAACCCTCTCAGCTTTGGTTCCTTGCCTGTTACGTCCTTAATATAACTAATTTCATCCATGGAAACCGTCTGGGTGTGCTGTCCACTGATAATTCCCTTGCCAGCCATTTCAGACAGATAGTTTAATAATTCTCTTGCCTCTTTCGTTGCATTTTGATTTACAGGATTCTGCATTCTTTTAACTCCTTTTTACAGTTGTGATTCATTCCCCTCACTTCATAAAGTCTACTTAGAAACAAGGGGGGCTTTCCACCCTGTAATTTGCATATATATTATAGTGGAATATGTAGATTCAACATTTCTAACGTTTTTTCATAGGATTCAAACACAATCCCCTGAAAGCCTAACTGCTTGGCAACTTCAACATTTTCGGGTGTATCATCTACAAAAATACAGTCCTGCGCTGAAAGATGATACCTCTCCAAAAAACAGTTATAGAATCGAACATCTGGCTTTGTCATTTTCTCCTGAAAGGACAGACATCCCCCATCCATATATTCCATGAAGGCCAAGGAATCATTACATTCTCTGTATGCTTTACTGGAATAATTCGACAGATAATAGACACCATATCCTTTTTCTTTTAATTCTTTCACAAGCGAAATAGCAAAGGGGCGTATGGTTAACATACCGTGAATATTTTCATAGGCTTCATAAATTTCCTTCTCAATCTCTGGATCAAGACTGACAAAGGACCGCATAGCTTCCTCTTCGGACAAGTCACATCGTTCAAAGGCTTCCCAATATGGACTCATTATGGATGCTTTTAAGATGCGCTTAATCATATCGGGACCAAAGCCTTTCTTCGCCAAGAATGCTTTGATATTATAGTCTACCAACACATTTCCTATATCAAATACAATATTCTTCCTCATAGTCACCCTTTTCTCTCTACATATCTTTATATCCGGCACCACAGTCAACATGGAACTGCTTTATTTTATTATACTAAAAGACGCGTTTCCAAACCAAAAAAGGAAATACCTTCTACCCAAAGATATTTCCTTTCTTATGAATACTTACTTATCGTGGTTTATGCTCGCTCTGCCACATCTACATAATCTACATGTTCACCTACATACTTATAGGCCGGTCTGATAATCTTATTTCCATTGAGCAGTTCCTCCAGTCTGTGTGCACACCAGCCGGGAATACGTGCAATGGCGAAGATAGGCGTAAATAATTCCTCTGGAATGCCAAGTATAGAATATACAAAGCCACTGTAGAAATCGACATTAGCGCAGATATTCTTCTGCACATGATGCTTCTCCGGAATCAGCTTCTGGGCGATTTTCTCAACACGATCGTATAAAGAGAACTCCTCCATCATGCCCTTTTCCATAGCCAGCTTTCTTGCATACTCTTTTAGCACAACTTCTCTGGGATCTGATAACGTATAAACAGCATGCCCCATTCCATAAATTAATCCAGAACCATCAAAAGCTTCCTTATCCAGAATCTTCGTTAAATATTTTGCAATTTCCGCCTCATCTTCCCAATCGGCAATATTCTCTTTGATACTGCGAAACATATTCTGCACCTTTAAATTAGCGCCGCCATGTCTCGGCCCCTTCAAAGAACCAATGGATGCTGAGATAGAGGAATAGGTATCCGTTCCTGAAGATGTGACTACGTGGGTCGTGAACGTTGAGTTATTTCCACCGCCATGTTCCGCATGCAAAATCAGCGCAATATCAAGCACCTTTGCCTCTAATTCTGTATATTTTCCATCCGGCCTGAGCATATACAAAATATTCTCAGCCAAAGCTTTTCCTTTTTGTGGATTGCGAATAAGAAGGGTCTTATCTTTCTTAAAATGGCAATAGGCATTATAGGAATACACCGCAATTAACGGCAGCTTATTAATAATTTCTAATGACTGTCGCAAAACATTTTCAGGAGAAATATCATCTGCTTTTTCATCGTAGGAATATAGCGTTAACACACATCTTTGCAATGCATTCATAATATTGGAATTGGACGCCTTCATGACAACGTCACGAATAAAACGATTGTCTAGGTTCTGCATTTCTTCATTGGCTGCGAGAAATACTTTCATCTCTTCTCTATTTGCCATTTTTCCAAATAACAACAGATATGCGATTTCTTCAAATCCAAAAACAGAATTCCCAAGTCCATCAATAATCTGTCTTACATCAATCCCCTGATAATATAATCGCCCGTCCGCCGGTGTTTTCACGCCGTTCTCTTCATCATAGGCAACTACATCAGATATTTCTGTTAGGCCGGTTAACACGCCCTTTCCTGATGCATCTCTAAGGCCTCTTTTTACATCATATTTCTCATAAAGCGCCTTATCAATTCGATGATTTTTTAATAGTTCCTGATAAAAGAACAACAAATATTTGTTCATCTCTTCGCTATTTCCAGCTATCTTTTCCATAGCCGTTTCCATGTATTCTTCTTCAAACATATTTATTTACCTCTTTTCCAAGGTTTTATTACAGGCTCATATTCTTTTCTAATTAACTTTACCACTCTGTTAGAATCTCCAGGTTCTATCACGTAGGTATATCGATCTGGAATCGTTCCAAAGGATACCACACGAGATACCTGAACATATTCCTTAAGATATAGGAGCATATTCTCTCTAGTTGCATTATGATTATAAATTTTGAGGTAGGAATATCCTGGATAGTCCTTTGACGGATAGTGAAGAACCTTTAGTCCACCTGCATACTCCTGTTCCATAAACTGCTTATATACCTTTTCCAAATAAGAAGTCTCGCAAATAGTCATAAAGTAGACAACACTTTCATCACCAGGTAAGTGACGATGAACGTAATTCCTATAGGGCGATACGCGCAACTGATTAACTAATTCGTTATAGACCTTCTCCTCTGTATCCTGATAATAAATAACAAGCAAATCATCAATAATCACATTGGCAAAATAGGGGCAATGCATTTCATCGAAGAATGTTGCAATCCTGTTGCTGCAAGATACGGAAATAACATACTTATAAAGATATGTGTTTTTATTTGTATCAAAAAGCGCCGCACCATCCATAACAATAACTGGGAGCTTCAGCTTTATATTCCGTAATGGTTCCATAAGTGAAGCTGGCGTACGCATTGTCGATACCGTAAAATGTGCCCCTGTTTCAATCATTCGATTCAGTTCCACTCTGCTATAGTCCGAAAGATTGTCGTCTTCCGACAGAAGTGTTTCATCTAGTCCTGAAACAAACAGCAGATCGCGATTCTTTTTTCTGGGCAGAGAGCAGGAATTCACCGTCACTCCCACAACAATTCCAATAAGGGTATCTAACACTCTGTTCCAAACAAATAGAAATGGGTTCGCATCTGTCAGATGATTGATGACAATACTTAGGAATACAACGCAGGAAAAATAGGACGCCTCTTTCTTCTTGATCACCACCGTGTTATATAAAATGATTACAATAAACACGGCGACGATGAGTGACCATATCACAGAAGTGAATATCCCTGCCTTTAATTCCAGTCCTGATGCAATAAGTAGAACAATCAGTCCATAGACCGCACCTATGATTGTTCCTAAAATACGCTGTCGCGCTTTTGCAAGAGTGTCTTTCTTATACTCCTGCATACACCAAAGGACTGCCAGTTGGGAGTAAAATACATATCCATGACCATTTCTAAAAATATCAATCAGGAAGCACAGAAGAACACCTACAGCAGACTTAATAATCCGCATTCCAATGGGTGGCAGTTTTCTCTTCTTCGCTTTTACCTCAGCCACGATTCATCCCTCACACCAGTTTGAACACTGCTGTATTCGCATAGGTAAGTGGATCTGTATGCATAAAGAATACCTTTGCATCCACTGGTGCGTACAAGGTCTCCATAATCTCCCCATCATAGGGATGCACAATATTTGCAAGAGGAGTACCTTCTTTTACATCATCCCCGACCTTTACCAAAGATTCAAACAGACCAGACTTTGCTGTACGTACAGAAGTCATTTCGGTATCTCGAAGGACGATCGATTGTTTTTTGCTTACTCCATGCTGATACTTCACAATACCCAGAGCAGATAAGAACTTCATAATGCTTAACACCGCCTGCCCTGCCGCTCCTCGATCAATTCTCGTGGTAGTCGTGGTATAGAAACTGAATGCCTGGGTTTCCCAAACCTGCCAATTATAATTCAATGTAGCGGTATCATAGGGTCTGACTGCTCTTTTGATAACATAGGGCAGTTCAAACTTTAAGGCATCTTCCACAGTACTATATCCTTCCTCCATCATTCTGATATGGGGAACAAACTCTCCCGGCATATAGAAGGACGTAAACTGGATACCATACTGATAATCCATGATTTCCTTGAACACACCATCTGCGATACGCTGGGTGGTCTCTCCCAAATCATATCCGGGAAACATTCGGTTAATATCTGTATTATCAATGGGCCAGAATCGTTTCTGAATATTGATGGAATAGGGATTGCAGCTGGGAATAATGAGCACCTTATGATTCGGAGCAATTCGTCCATCTGCTTCCAACTGTTTAAATTTCTTAATTAACTGAGAACAGCAATACAGCTGCTGTACCTCATTACCTCGCATTGTTCCAACAATACAAAGGCTCTTTTTTCCTTTTCCGAATTCATATCCTGTGACTCGGAAGTTATCTCTATATAAACCTTTTATCTCATAGATAATTTTCTTTTTCATGATTAATACTCCTTACACAGCAATCTTCCAACCAATGAGCCTTCATCCACAATAGGATATTCCCGGATGGTGAACAGTATACCATCCACCGGAGCCACTACCTCATCAAGCACTTTTCCGCTTAGCGGATCAATAATCTGTCCAATCAGATCACCTTTTTTTAATTTTTCCCAATGGTTCACTTTCTGAATAAACAAACCACCCACGCTAGCATTTAAGTAGCTAACATCATCTGGATTTCTGGAAATAATGGGCTTTCTGACACGGGGTGTTTTTCCCTTCCAAATCCCCAGTTTTTTCATAAGATTGAAGATACCATCGGTCATCTGCTCACCATACGCTTTGGTAATACGCATACCAACGCCCATCTCCACAACTAGACAAGGAGTTCCGGTAGCATTCAAACTATAGGCAAAAGTAGACTCCAATACTGTGCTGGCTCCATGCACCCAAACAAAATCTACATTGGCAGCTTCTGCAAATGGAACCAGTGTTTCCTCATGCAGCTCATTGATTCGTATCTGGGGAATTTCTGTAAGATAGATATTGCTGGCATGGATATCCACCACCAGATCCGAACCGGATACATCTTTTATAATTTCTGCTGCCAGATATTCTGTCATGTTGCCATCAATATTGCCCGGAAACAGTCGATTCATATCTAGATCAAATGCCGGGATTCCTCTGGTAATGGAATCTATTCCCAGCGGATTCATCGCAGGATAAATATCAACGATACCATTCAGCTGATCCATATGCTCTTCAATTCTTCTGGCAACCTCAAAGCATACATACTGCCCTTCTAATTCATCACCATGAATTCCAGTAACAATACTGATACGCTTCATCCCCTTTGTTTTTCCGCTTGGCTGTATTCTTCTCTTTTTAATGGCCAGCGTTTCATCTACCGGCAGATTTGCGGATGCTATTGTTTTTATCATTGTTCCATCTCCTTTACGTTTACGACTATCTTTTGCGTATGCAAGCCGCCGCCATGCATGATACCTCTATTAATCATGCAGTCTTTGGCATCTCTTCCAACGCCTATCTTGATGTGATCCGATGTAACAGGAACGTTATTGGTGGGATCCAGTCCATACCAGTAACCATTGTGCAGAATTTCCACCCAAGCATGACTGGCACCTTCCCCCATGATTAATCCCACAACATACCTGGCAGGAATACCTGCCAGGTGTAATAGTGAAATAAATATGTGTGCATAATCCTGACAAACGCCTTTTCCTAAAGCAAATGCCTCCTCCGCGGAAGTCTCCGTGTTCGTAACAAACTGTTTATAAGAAAAGTCGCAGAACAGCCGATTCATTAATATAAGGCTATTCATATAGGCATCTTCTTCTGGTCTTATCTCCTGACGAATCAGATGAAAGTAGGCTTTTATTTTCTCACCAGGAGTGTTTAGACCATGGGGATGTCTGAAAATCATTGTCTTACTATCATCTTCTGCTTCTTCAAAAACATGCAGACCAGTAATCGCATGTCCCGTAATGTGATAATGAAATGTTGTATGATCCAGATCATTGGATCCATAAATCTGTCTGTTTCCAAGCCCATCTCTTCCATACGAATACTTCGTTTCCGGAAACAATTCCATCTGCAAACTATCTATGGTCTGTCTCTCATTACTTTCCGGAATGCATTTAATCGTATAGTTACACTTGGATACCACTATGGAATAATCAATTTGCATATAATAATCAAAGAATAGATTTTTCATAACACTTTCCCCCTTATGCCGAATCTAATCTTAGAAAATTGCCTCCACCTCATTTACAACTTTGTAATAATCGATGGTATCTGCAGAAACAAGTTCCTTAATGGTATCTAGTTTCTGTGTATCGTACTTAAGTCCGCTTTTTTCTACACGCGGAATCATTCTGTTCACTTCTCTCTTCAGTTGTTTCTGTGTCGAGCCTAAGCGAGCATAGATATCAATTCTCTCAATACGCTTTCCTGCTTTAATGATATTTCTGATATTCTCGCTATCAATCTGATCATCCACCGTTCCATAAAAAGCAAGCAGATTATCATTCACCTTCTGCAACTCAATAACAGGAGCCTTACTGCTGGCAGCACGATTCATTTCATATAAGGCCAGCTGAATAAAGGACAAAGCCTCTGAACCAATGCTTTCTCTTAACACGATGGCATTGTCATAAGCTCTGTTCAAATTACTGATAATCGAATCCGTATTAGCTGGATCAAATGGATACTGCTTTACAAAATCTGCTTTACTCTCATAAATATTGGGAATATCAATACTCTTGCAAAATTCATCGTAACTATCTGCAATACCATCAATTAATTCATCAAAGCTCTTCTCAAAAATGTTTAGTGTAGTATATACACGCTCTGTGTATCGTCCTAACCAATATAATCTGTCAGCCTGTTCTAGTGAGATAATACCCATGTGTCTTTAAAACCTCCTCCTTGTGATGAATTAACAATAAATGAATCAGGATTTCTGGAAAAACGGGTCAATCCGCTCTTCCATACAAGTGGCTCATCTGCCATCAATACAAATGCTCGTAAATCTGCTTTTCTTGGAATTCTTTCTCCGCCTTCCAAAATATCTATATCCTGGAAGTCAATGACCTCCTGCGCGATAAACCTTCTGGGCTCACTCTTTAACAGTGCAATAAAGTCTTCCTTCTGCTTTTTGGTCATAGTGTTTCCAAATACAACACCATACCCACCAGCTTCTGCAACATCCTTCAGCACCAGGTCATCAAAATGCTCCAGTACATAAGTCATATCTTCCTCATAAAAAGGTAGATACGTAGGTGCATTATTTAAAATTGGTTCTTCACCAAGGTAATACCGGATCATCTTCGGAACGAAATAATAAATACCCTTATCATCTGCCACACCATTTCCAGGAGCGTTTAATAATGCCACATTGCCCTTTTTAAAGACATCATAGATATGCGGTATACCAATGAGTGACTCTGGATTAAAGTTCATGGGATCTAGATACTCGTCTGAGATTCGTCTATATACAGCCCCCACTCTTTCGTACTTTCCATCTGCTGTAATGAAGTACAATTTATCGTCCTTAACTACTAATTCAGAACCATTTACCAAATGTGCGCCTGTCTGCTCTGCCAGATAGCTATGCTCAAAATAAGCAGCATTATATCTTCCCGGTGTAAGAATGACCGTGTGACCACCAACATTTACATGATCCATGGTTCTTCTTAGAAGATCTGCGTAATTTCGGTTATCTTCTATCTTTAAATCTTCAAAGGTATCTGGAGAGGATCGTCTGCAAAGCCCTCTTGCAATCATAGGATAGGATGCCCCCGATGGCACACGCAGATTATCTTCCAGAATGTACCAAACATCATTCTTTCCCTTTACCAGGTCAATTCCCGAGATATGGGAATACACATCTTTCACCGGAGTCACACCTTCGCATTCAACCATGTAACCACTGGAGGCGAAAATAAAATCCTCAGGAACCACACCATCTTTCACAATCTGCTTTTTAGAATAAATATCTTTCAGAAAAAGATTTAATGCTACTACGCGCTGCTTCAAACCCTTTTCCAAATAAGCAAACTCTTCCTTTTCAATAATTCTTGGAATGGCATCAAACGGAAAAAGCTGTTCTTTAAATACATTATTCTTGTAGATTCCGAACTTCACGCCATATCTTGCAAGAAGTTCATTGATTGTGTCTGTGTGCTCCAACAGTTCTAAATGTTTCATAGCACTTCTCCTTTCGGCACGGGAATAATAAAAAAACAAAAAGGTGTTCAACGTATCCGCTAAACACCTTTGTCCTTCTATAAAATAAAACAAGGTTCACCAAATCAAAACGGTGAACCTCTTTGTTCTTATGCATAAATTTATATCACAACTATTATGCAATAGCAACAATATCGTCTATTTTACCTATGGTTGGTAACAAGTTTTCTTTCGCACAATGACTACCGTGAGATAACCATTCTCCTCTGTAATCTTCTCTGCTCCGATAGTAACCAGTTCATTTTGCATGCCACAATTGGAAACGGCCATAACTTCCATATCCTTCACTTTAGAAAGTTCTATCAGCTTTGTCTTTAATTCCAGCAATTTTTTCCCAGACTTCATAAAGACTAAGGTTCCCGGTAGCATTAATGCCGTTTCAACATCTGCACTCCCCGGAATGATATGCATCTCCTCACTCCCTAAAGTTAACGGAACACCCAGTCTGGCTGCCGATGCAAGAAATGATGGAATCCCATTAACATATTCTGTCTCCCATCCCGCTTCTGCTACTAATTGTTCCACATAAGCATAGGTAGAATATATGGTCACATCACCTATACTTAAGAATCCAACACTTTTGCCTTCCTTTAAGAATTCTGTCACCTGCTCTGCAACCGCTCTATGAAAAGCAGTAAGTTCTGGTTCCTTCATCGACATGGGAAATGGAAGAAAAACACATTCCTTTCCTGCAATTTCTGGCATTGCTTCCACAGCAATATCATAGGCTCTGCAGTTTTCTTTTTTCCCAGGAAGCACTAACACATCTACAAGTTTTAGAATCTGCGAAGCCTTCTTCGTAATGAGGGACGCCTCTCCAGGTCCAACACCGATACCATAGAATTTGCAGGGAAGAGGATGCTTTTCCTTATAATATGCCTGCTGCCCCATCTTTAAAATTCCCACAACCTTTTCCCAGTTTCCAGGAACATGTGGAAACGTACAATCTGTGCATACTTTAATACGCCTGCCATCCTTCTTTGTGACATATTCATTTTTTCCAGGACACTCTTCCCATCCATAAAAAGGGCAATAACAAAAGAGACAGTTCAGTTCCTCCATCCCCTTATGGCAAGGATAATAATCACATGATCTATTTTCAAAATATTTTGCACTATTCTCCATGCAAATTTCTCTCCTGATATTTTCTCATGTCATCCACAAAATCCCGAATAAACTGCGGACAAGAACCATAGTAAAGATGAGGAAATCCCCAGATTTTTCCGGATGCATAATGACCAAATTCCCAGTTCTTTCCACTTCCTGGTTTTGTTGCTACGCCAGCACTTCCATTATTGCTACTATCAAAATAATGGAACTCGTGGCCTTTCATCTGATATTCTGCAAAATACAAATCCACATAACCAAACCTGCATAGCCGGCCAGTATTATAACAGTTGCCCTTTACTGCACCAACCATCTCATACTGTCTTCCTTCTGCTTCAATGGTATCATGCAGATACATAAAACCACCGCACTCTGCTAAGGACGGTATCCCTTGTTCGATGGCTGCCTTTATGCTTTGACGCATTGCTTTATTATTCTCCAGTTCCTGTAGCACCAGTTCTGGGTAACCGCCGCCTAACAAAATCCCTGCGATGTTCTCTGGAAGTTTCTCATCATGTAGTGGCGAGAAGAAAACAAGTTCCGCACCGTTCTCCTTTAATTTTCTAAAATTGTCTTCATAGTAAAAGCAAAATGCTTCATCCATGGCAACCGCCAGTCTTGGATGCTCTTCCTGTGGAATCTTTTCTTCTATCTTCTTTTCATTTCTGGTATTCTCGCCAGCCTCCGCAATTGCCAAAAGCTTCTCTAAAGCAACGGTTCTGGTAATTTCTTTACCAATCTGTTCAATTTGCTGTTCCAGTGCTTCCACTTCCCAAGGCAGTTTCAATCCCAAATGCCGGCTATCCAATGAAACACCCTTTAACTTACCCACATATCCCAGGACCTTCATTCCCGCCTCTTCTACCATAGGACAAATCGTCTTATAGAAATGCTCTGAAATACGATTAAAGATTACGCCTCGAATCAATCCCTTCTCATCTTCTGCTTTGATTCCTTTAAGTACGGCAAGGATCGTATTTCCCATCCCACTGGCATCTACAATCAGTACCACCGGCGTACCCGTCTGAACAGCCAAATCGTAAGCAGAACCTGTCTTTCCCTGTCCAAGGATCCCATCATATATTCCCATGGCACCTTCTATAACGGCGATATCTGCATCCTCATTCTGACCAAGAATCCCTTGCAAGTACTTAGCATCAGAAAAAAAGAGATCTAAATTTTCTGAAGGAATCTGCAAAACCTTTTTATGAAACATAGGGTCTATATAGTCTGGACCACTCTTATAGGCTCTGACGGATAATCCCTTATCTTTTAGCGCCTTTAATAGACCGCATGTAATTGTCGTCTTACCACTTCCACTGGAAATGGCGCTAAGCATTACTCGCTTCATCCCTAACATCCTGCATAAATTAGTACAATAAATAATCCATCTGGAATGTCTCTTAATTGTTCCGACATTCTATCTAGACTGGTATATAGTATTTTTTGTTCCGGATAGGACAGATTCATTCCTATAATAATCTCTTCCGCAAAATCTTTAGGTAATAATCCTTCCAATACAGAAAAATCATCTTTCCCTGACAAAAGTACAAATGTTTTTTCCTTTTGGGCTAGTAGTGTTTTAATCTTTTGCAGATTCTCTTCGTCAGACGATTTTCCATGCAGGCTCTCCAAATGTGCATTTTGATAATCCACACCAATGGCTGCAGCAAAAGCAGAGAAAGAAGATATTCCAGGAAGAATTTCTATACTACTGCACTTCCCCCAACGCTTTAACTCCCTATATAACTTCGTTGCGCCACTATAAAGTCCGGTATCCCCAGAAAAAAGAGACACAACTTTTATACACTCTCTACTTGATGCCAAACGAATCTCTTCTAATTTGGCTATGATTTCTGCCGGCATATAGAGGGGAATTTGCTCGCCCTTCCCTGTATAACTTGCTAGCATTCTCTTTGCACCAAACACATAGTCTGCCTCTTCTAAAGCAAGCTTTGCAGAAACTGTCATATGCCCTTGGCTTCCCGGTCCTATGCCAACCATTTTCATTTGCATCTGCGGTAAAAACTCTCCCTCAATACCACAGATTGCATTCACCTGCCGGATACACTCCCGCATAGATAAACCAGTCGCATTCTCCGGTCTTTCAATCACATGTAACAAGACACCTGTAGCCTGTGCCGCTTCCAATTTTTCTTGATAGCCTCCGGTCTGGCCGCTTTCCTTTGTCACCAAATGTTTGATATTATACTGACGAAACAGAGCTTCATTCACTTCTTTGGTATGGGGACCATACATGGCGATAATATGTTTCTCACAAATCCCCGCCTTTTTACACAGTGACAGTGCCTCGATGGATGGCAATACTCTTACAAAAATCCTATCTGCCAATTCTGGATACTGCATATAGCATTCCAGTTCTTTACTACCAGTAGCCAAGAAAACATTTCCGCTTTCCGCACGCAGGACTTTTGCACATGCCTCTGCCGTCGGATAACTATGTACACACTCCGCATCCTGCTTACCCTGACCGCATTCTCTATTTACTCTTAAATAAGAAATCCCCATCCTATTGCAAACCGTCTGCAAAAGCTCCGTTACAACCTTCGCATAAGGGTGGGTGGCATCAATGACTGCGGAGGATTTTTTCTCACGTAAAAAATTCTGAATGCCGTCTTCATCCAACCGTCCAACATGCACCATGGCATACTCGTCTGGCTCCATCACCAACTCGCCACTTTCCGTGGCAACGCATACATCGTGTTTCACTTTTTTAGAAGACAAATACGCTGATAATCGTCTTCCTTCTGTTGTCCCTGAGAAAATGACAATGCCCATTACGTTCTATATCCTCTCGGAGTAATCAGCTTCCCATCAAGTAAAAAACTCTGGCTATTTCCAATAAAACAGGTCGTAAACATATCCACCTGCTCTGCACGTAACTCAGCCAGTGTTCCCGTCCATGTCGCCGTACCTTCTCGTCCTATATTCTTCACATAACCACAGGCTCTGTCTTCTGGAAGAATCTCTAGCAAAAGATCACACGCTTTCTGCAAATAATCAGCGCGTTTCATACTGGATGGATTATATAAAGTTATCACAAAATCCCCCATGGCCGCAGTCTGCAGGCGCTTTGCAATTAATTCCCAAGGTGTCAAAAGATCACTTAAACTTATGGTGCAAAAATCGTGATTAATCGGTGCTCCTAGTACAGCTGCACCACTCGCTGCCGCAGTGACACCTGGTACAATTTCAATATCTACTTTTCCATATTCGCTGGATAATTCATAAACTAGTGATGCCATTCCATAAACGCCCGCATCACCACTACAAATAAGAGCAACAACTTTTCCCTCTAAGGCCTTTTCAAAACACAGTCTGCAGCGAAGAACCTCTCTTTTCATTCCTGTAGACAGGATTTCTTTCTGCGTATATTCCTCCCCCAAAAGAGAAACATAACCGGAATATCCCACAATGGAATCTGCTTCCTGCAGGCATTCCTTTGCCCGCTGCGTCATATGTGCCTGCTCACCAGGTCCAATTCCTATAACAATGATTCTTCCCATTCTACTCCATCTTCGCTATTGCTAACGTCATCCCATTTTCTGAATACTTCTTTTGTATGATTGTTCCTTTATTTCCAGTCAGAAGCATGGCTGCTCTCTCACAAACATTACCCACGCCTGTCTTTTCCTTTACGAAATCAGATTCTTCAAAATTTCCCTTTGCCTGACTAAGCAGCTCCCCTGTGTACGTAATAAACGGAAGCTTATAGTACTGTGAAAGCATAAGTAGACCTTCTTCCTCTGCTTTCAAATCAACTGAGGCAATGGCTCCCACCTGCGTTTCCCGCACATGATTGGCTATAAGCATCTTCTGGAAAAATGTCTGTAATGCCGCAAAGGAAGTCCCTTTTTTACAGCCAATACCCACAGCATAGGGACGCGGGCATAAAAGAAGACTGCCCTGTTCTTTCATTGCTTCGTTTTGACTAATAATAACATCTGCTTCCCTAGGTGGATAATTCTCCATACTGATTCTTATGGCCTTTCCTTCCAGAGCCTTAGCAGACACCTTTGCAATGCCATCTTTATTGTATATCTCTAGACCATTTTCTTTGGCAAAGAGATCCACTGCAAAACTTCCCTCTATGTCTGTGGCTGTGGTGATGACAGGGATTGCCCCTAACACCGCCGCCAAATGCAGCGCCATCTCGTTGGCGCCTCCCACATGGCCACCTACTACAGGAATCACATATCTTCCTAATTCATCCATCACAAGCACTGGTGCATCCTGCAACTTATTCTGCAATCCACTAGCAATCGCTCTTACTGCAATCCCCATGGCACCAATAAAGACAAGATGCACGCCGCTTTTTTGCATAGCAAGCGTCCACGCAGACAACGACTCTTCCACCGCCTGCACTTCTGTCTGATTCATTGCACAAAAGTTTTCATACTTTGCATATAGAGAAAACGAGTATGCCTCTGTATTGGCTAGACATTTCATTTTTTTAGCAAGTTCCAAACCTGTCTCCGTGAAACAGATGACTGCCACCTTTTTCATTCCTTCGCCTCTCTATATCCTGTGGTGAAATCTGGTGCATATAATCTGGATCGTTCATAATCTGATGTATGAAGGGCCTCTCCCACCAAAATGATTGCCGTATTCTTAATTTGATTTTCCTCGCCAGTCTTTGCGAGACTGCCCACCGTACAATACATTATTTTTTCTTCTGGCCAGGTAGCTTTATAAACAATTGCTGCAGGCGTTTCTTCTTTATAGCCCCCTGCTAAAAGATCTGTCTGTACTGCAGGAAGCAAGCCGGCACTTAAATAAATCGCCATGGAAGCCTGCGCCTTAGCCAGATTCACCAATTTCTCCTTTTCAGGAACCGCCGTTCGCCCTTCAGCTCTCGTTACAATAAGCGTCTGGGTGATTCCCGGAAGAGTATACTCTAATCCTAGGGATGCCGCAGCACCAAACAAGGCACTGACACCGGGACATACTTCAAAAGCAATCCCCTGCTGCTGCAGAAGATCCATTTGCTCTCTGATTGCACCATAAACGCTGGGATCACCGGTATGCAGTCTTACTACCTGCTTTCCATCCCTATGGCCCTGTACCATCACCTCCATGACTTCCTCTAACGTCATAGTGGCACTATTATAAACGACGCAGTCTTTCCCTGCATATTCTAAAAGTTTCGGATTTACTAGAGATCCTGCATAGATGATGATATCAGCCGACTCTAACCATTCTTTCCCCCGAATAGTGATCAAATCCGGTGCACCGGGTCCTGCACCTACAAAGCGAACCTTCATTTTTTCTACCGTTCTATTTCCTTTTTTATCTTTGCGAGCATCTTCTCTGCGCCATCGCTCTGCGCTAGCATTCCGTGCTTATTGGAATACATCATGCACTCTATCTGCAGCCTTTCTCCAGCACAAATTTTTAGCTGCTTCATAATTCTTTCTATAACCATCTGCATCACTTGGGGAGCAAGCCCCTCCTTTTGCAGAAGATCCACCGCATCCTCTGTAGCTACACACTCCATGATGCGTAACTGTATTTGTTCCGAGGCACCAACAAGTTCTGCACATTCCCTTAACTGTTCCATGCGACAGTCTCCATATTTAGAATGGGTGTTGAGCATTCCACCTGCAACCTTCACTAGTTTACCAATATGTCCTGTAAGCAGCATTCCAGAAAAGGCTTTTTCTTTTACCATCGCAATGGTGTCACCAACAAAGTTACTACACTTCACGCTAGCATCCAAATCAAAACCATAGGTTCTGCGCATATAGTCTAGTCCATAATTCCCCGGAGATACCGGAACAAGTTCCATCCCCAGCGCTTTTTTCTGGTTCAACTCTACCGCTATAGTTTTTAATAAAGCCTCTGCACTCATCGGCTCTACAATTCCGCTGGTTCCAAGTACGGAGATTCCTCCAACAATTCCCAATCTTGGATTAAAGGTCTTCATTGCTAGTTCCTCTCCCTCTGGAATAGAGATGATAACCTTTAGCCCTCCCTGGTAGTCACAAAGCTTTGCAACCTCTGCCACTTCCTTTTGAATCATCTGTCTTGGTACGGAATTAATCGCTGCATTCCCAATGGGCTGATCTAGCCCTGGTTTCGTAACACGTCCTACTCCAAGTCCACCATCAATCCATATTCCACTTTGCGTATCATCAAGGGAAACCTGCGCATACACATGGGCTCCTGTCGTAATATCTGGATCATCTCCGCCATCCTTAATGACGCAGCAGGAAGTCACTGTTTCTGCACGTTTGCAATCTAAAATCTCCGCATCAAAGCGAATCCCCTTCGGCGTTTCTATGCTTATTTTTTCAATAGTTTTCCCAGTAAGAAGCATATAGGTCGCTGCTTTCGCCGCAGCCGCACTGCAACTTCCCGTTGTAAAACCAAAACGAAGTTCACTCATCTCTCATCGCATACAACACAGCATTCACGATCGCCGCAGCCACATTGCTTCCGCCTTTTCTTCCACGATTCACAATATAGTTTAAGTCTCTGCTTAATACCATTTCCTTGGCCTGTTCCACATTCACAAAGCCCACAGGGACACCAATCACAAAGTCCGGAATAAATACTCCGCGATCTGCCATTTCGCACAAAGTGACCAATGCAGTAGGGGCGTTTCCTACAGCAAAAATAATCTTCTTTCCTAAGGATGCTGCATGCTCCATACTTACCGTAGCTCTAGTACATCCTCTTTCCCTAGCGATTCTGGCAATTTCCGGCTCTGCCATAAAACAAAAGGCTTCTCCACCATACTTAGACAGTTCCGTCTTATTAATACCTGATAAAGCCATATTGGTATCAGTGACAATGCATGCCCCTTCCCGCAAAAGTTTTTTCATCACCGCCACAGCATCCTTCGAAAATGTGAGGGTTGATGCATACTGAAAATCTGCTGTCGTGTGAATACATCGTTTGATAACTGGCTCCGTATCCCCTGATAGTACAATGCCTTTTGCTTCCAGCTCCTTACTAAGAATCGAGAAACTTGTTTTCTCTATTTCCGCTGGCTGAACATTTAATAGCTTTGTTTCGAAGATTTCTCTCCTGTTTTCCTTCTCTTGCTCTGTCTCAGTCATATCCTGCAAAATGTTTTTCAAAACACACGCTAGGTATGCATTCTCTTCCTGACTTCTTACAGCAATTCTGTAAAACCCTTTTGCAAGACCGTCATAATTACTGCAGTTTCTAATCAAAATACCCTGTCCTAACAGTTTCTCATACAAATCTTCCGGTCCCTGCAACAAAAGGAAATTTGCATCAGATGAATATACTTTACACCCATACTGGCTAAGCATATTCTGCAAATCTTCTCTCAATGCCTTCACACCAAGCTTTGCATCTCCCACCTTCTGGGCAAACCATTTCTTTGCCTGTGCGCAGGCAACACCAGTCTCTGCTGCAATGATTGATACATTCCAATCTGGCAAAAGACTGTTGATGTCCTCCAGCAGTTCTTCATTATCGCAAATCAGATAGCCCAGTCGCACGCCTGGAATAGACATCGTTTTCGTAAATGCTCGGATACGAATCAACCACCTAGACTTCAGATCTTCATATACCTGTTCCTGCTGAGAAAAGGGCAGAAAGGTTTCATCTAGAATCACATAAGTTCCCTGCTGCTCGGCCAGAAATAGAAGTCTCTCTAACCATGCTTTAGGAAGTAATTTCCCTGTAGGATTATTAGGATTCCCTAAAATAATTAGACCTGCTTCTTCTACTAATCTGTCTCCTGCTTCTTCCGATGGAAGAAAGTCATTATCCTCTCTCAGCAATTCCTTATGAATATGTACAAAGCCTGCTGCCCGCAGTGCCTTCTCATATTCCGAAAAACAGGGCACCAATAAACTAGCCTGCTTCTTATCCATTCTTTTTGCAATGGCATTTGCCGTCACAAAGAGAAGTTCCGAAGAGCCATTACCGCAAATTATATTTTCCTTAGGCACACCCTCTGCCTTCCCAATGGCTTCCCTTATTTCTTCATACAAAGGATCCGGATAGGCTGCAATAGAAAGAACGGCGGCATTTACTGCTGCCCTCACCATGGGTGGCACACCATAAGGACTGGTGTTCACTGAAAAATCTATATCCACTTTGTTTCGATATATGTCTCCACCATGTACCAACATAAAAACTTCTACCTCATCAGATAGCCTAGTGATACGAGTACTACCTCCCCAACAAGAAACAGTAATAACATCGTCCAATACATCAACTGGTTCATCCTTTTTATATCGTCCTTTTCAATCTCCCTCGTGGGATCTCCGATATAAGGCTTTTCCACCAGTTTTCCAAAATAATATGCATCCCCAGCTAACTGTACCTGCAAAGCCCCCGCTGCAACACTTTCTGTTTGCGCAGAATTCGGACTCTTGTGATTGAAACGATCTCGCTTAAATATTGCATATGCGTTCCTACCACTGCAACCTGTCTTTAAATACGATGCCAGTATCATAAGCACCGCACTCAATCTGGCTGGAATAAAGTTTGCCGCATCATCTAACTTTGCTGCACATCTTCCAAAATGCTCATATCGTTCATTATGATAGGCAATCATGGAATCCATGGTATTGATTGCTTTGTACATCAATCCTAGGATTGGACCGCCAAGCAGAAGATACAGCATAGGCGCTATGACTCCATCGGAAGTATTTTCTGCTACCGTTTCTACTGCCGCTTTAATAATACCCTTTTCATCAAGCACCGCTGTGTCTCTTCCCACTATCATGGACACCGCTGTTCTAGCACCTTTCATATCTCCTTTTTGCAGTTCTTTATATACCTTCATGCTTTCCATCTGTAAGCTTCTGGCAGCAAGACAATATCCCGTCAATACAGATTCTATAACAATTCCCACAACGATATGAATCATATAGGCCCCGATGATTAGTGCCGCAGTCACAAGTGTTGTACTAAGAAGCACGACAAGAACGCAAAGTTCTCCCTTTCTTTTCTCCACTTTTGCATTTCTAGAAGCCTTCTGCAAAGCTGGCTCCAGCAACGCTTTATCAAGTTTTCCAATGAGCGCACCAATCAGTCTTATAGGATGCGGAAGCCAATGCGGATCCCCTATGATAAAATCCAATAAGACCCCTATACTAAATGCGACGATATGATACCAAATCAATTTCTTGTTCCTTAGTTTCTATTTCCAGCAAAAAGCCCTCTGCATTGCCAATCTGAAAATCAAAATAATCTTTTCCAGAAAGGATACTCATAACAGACATAATATTGCCCCCATGACATACCACTCCCGCACTATGCAGATTTCTCTGCTCCATATCTATGAGTACCTTTCTGAATCCATGCATACTTCTTTGAATAAATGCGTTATAGCCTTCACCGCCCGGATAGTCACTTTTGCCGCCCTGATCAATCCACTTCTGATAATCAGCATTGCCATTTAGTTCTTCATAGTTTTTATTTTCAAAGTCTCCAAAGTCAATTTCTTTCAGCTGCTCAAGTGGCATCGGCTTTATCCCTGGGAATAGAATTTCTGCCGTCTGGATAGCTCTTTGCATGGGACTTACATAAACCATCTGCACGAAAGACAGTTCTTTCTGTAATGATTCCTTCCTTTGAAGCAAGTGAGAAATCCCGTCCTGACAAAGGGGTTCATCTGTCCTTGCACCAATATAGCGCCCTTCCAGGTTGCCTTTTGTTTTCCCGTGCCGCAGCAATAGAATCTGTTTCATATTAAATCACTCTGGCTACCACAGCCACAAAAATCACAACAAGCAGTTCACTCACTGTAATGAAGAAACCAATGGCATCTCCGCTGACACCACCAAATTCCTTATAACATTTATGCCTATACCAGAGAATCAATAGAAGACTCCCCAGTGTCACCACAGCTGCTGCCAGGTAATGCAAATAAACCATGCCTGCAAGGCATAACAAAATGGTTGTAAGAAGTAAGACTTTCGTTCCCGTAGCGGCCTGTTTTGTTTCCTCATGCAAAAGTCCTTCCTGCTTGGCGTGCCTTAGTACTACCCCTAAGAAAGCGCCAACAGCTCTCATGCAAGCAAATCCTAAGCATACAACAAGAAGAAGACGGCGATTTCCAGCCTCCAGCAGCAGATAGGTTCCAGCAAAATAAAAACAACCATAGACTACCAATGAGATAATCGCAAAAGCTCCCACATGCGGATCTTTTAAGATTTTTAGTTTTTCCTCTTTGGGCTTATAGGAATTTAGGGCGTCCTGCACATCCATAAATCCATCCACATGAAAACCACCGGTAACAACAAGGGGAATAGTAGCCCATAATAGTGTCCTAACAAATAATGGGAGCGCAAAATATTCCCCCAGAATATACACCCCATACTCCATGGCCCCAATAATCACACCAACAAGTCCTATAAATCCCAAGGCATACTTTGTATCATCCTCTTTCCATGAAAACACCGGCATAGGGATTCTGGAATACATGGAAAGCGCCACAATCATATTTCTAATGATTTTCATAAATTACCCACTCTCCATTTTCTTTCACAGCAACCATCTCCGCTAATTTTTTTAACTGATCGTTCACTTCATTATTGATTTTCACATAACGAACCGTATCCTGATCATACGCTTCCTGCATAGCAAAATAGTTTGCTACCACAACGAACTGCTTCAGTTTTTGAGATAATTCTGAAATGTCCTGGACAATCTCAGTCACTAGCTTCCCGTCTGTTTTATCCATATTTTCCTTCTTGTGGATTACATTGCCAACCAAATTGGATACACATTCCAGAAGCGCAACTTCCAGTCTTCTTTCCTGTAATTCAGCTAATAAACTGCTGACGCAAAAAGGCTCTTCCAGCGTAACAAATGCCTTTCCCGCCCGCAACCTTTTGTGTTTCTCTATTCTTCTTTGTCCTTCTTCACCATAGGGAATCATGGTGGCAATATAGGCCATCTGGCCTGTGCCACTATATTCTTCAGCCATTTGTTCGGCAAAGGCTGATTTTCCGCTATCTGGTGTTCCAACCACTAAAATCATTCTGTATCCAGTCTTTTATATTGTTCAATCTTTCCCGCAGCAAATGTGGTTGCTTTTCGGAAAAAATCTAGCGTCATATCTAATAGGGGCATTGCCATAAGGGCTCCGGTTCCTTCCCCCAATGCCATATCACCATTCAGTAATGGTTTCAGTCCCAGCAGACCAAGGACATACCCTGTCCCCTTTTCACGACCGGCATGCGACGGAATCATATACGCTTTACAGCCAGGCATAATCCGCTGCGCCAGTAACGCGCTAACGGCACTCAATACCCCATCAATCATCACAGGTATTCCGTATACTGCGCCTCCTATATATAACCCAGTCATGGCTGCTAATTCTAATCCACCCACCTTTTGCATCACTTTCAATGCATATTCCCTGGATTCTTCAGGATGATGTAAATCATACTTGTCTAGTGCCGATGCTACAACATGTCGCTTTCGGCCAAGCCCTTCATCAGATAAACCTGCGCCACGTCCCAACACCGCATCTACGGCCACACCGGTTAGTCCGCAAAGAACCAGCGTCCCTGCTGTTGTGTTTCCAATCCCCATCTCACCTGCTGCCAGAAGATGGTACCCTTTTTCCTTACACTCCCTGGCAATGCTGATTCCAATTTCTATCGCAGATAGAACTTCCTGCATCCCCATGGCTGGCTTCTCCATAAGGTTATTTGTCCCTGGCATAATCTTATGATTTCTTACCCCAGGAAAAATCTCTTCCGAATGAATCCCTACATCCACCGTGATACAATCCGCACCAGCAAAGGCTGCCATGGTGGATGCTGTGCTGCGACCTTCCCCCAAAAGCTTTGCCACGCTTGCTGTCACTTCCTGGCCACACTGCGAAACGCCTTCCTCTACCACGCCATGGTCAGCACACATTACTACCAGGACTTTTCTTAATTTCTCTAGCTTTTTATTATCATTGATTGCCAGAATCTGTGCCGTAATCTTTTCAAAATCTCCAAGACCATCTAACGGTTTAGAAATACTATCCCAATGATGCAGTGCTTCTTCATAAAGTGCCTGATTGATTTGTTTTACCTGAAACCCAAAGAGTTCTTCCAGCGTCATCTACGAATCCCCATCATTTCATATATTTGATTCATATCCAGGCTTTCTCGCATAAGGCTTGCCAGTTTCTCATATTCCTGCTGCTTAAAGGTCTGATAATCCATCAGGTCCTCTGTATGAATCGTAACCTTCTTTTCTTTTGCCAGTGTATCCACAATGCCCCTAGCAATTTCTTCACTGTCAAAGAATCCATGTACATAGGTACCATAGACATTGTTCTTCTGATTAATCACTTTGCCTTGATCGTTACTCTTTCCCATATGGATTTCATATCCATAATAGTTTTGTCCCGATAATCCCCCAAAGCATCCGCCTATCACGGGTAGTTTACCTTCTACCTGACGACGACATTTTTCCCCTTGCAGAATCGTTGTATGTTCGAGAAGTCCCAGGCCTTCTACACAGCCTCCCCCTTCTACCCCATCCGGATCCTCAATGGTCACACCCAGCATCTGGTATCCACCACAGATTCCAAAGATTGGCTTTCCATCCTGCTCCAATTTTTGAAGTACAGCCGCAAATCCATTTTCCCGAAGCCATTTCATATCCGCAATCGTATTTTTGCTTCCTGGTATAATGACAAGATCTGCATTCTCTAAATCTCTGCTCTTCTTCACATAACAAACAGCCACTTCTGGCAACTGTTCAAAAACATCATAATCTGTAAAATTTGATATATGCGGCAGCTTAATAACAGCAATATTAATGAGTCCCTGTTTTCTACTTTCAAATCTTTCCGATAGAGAGTCTTCATCCTCCAGCTGCACATCCATATAAGGAAGAAGCCCAACCACGGGGATATTTCCCTGCTCTTCTAGCATTGCAATGCCTGGATCCAATATCGTCTTATCCCCTCTAAACTTGTTCACCACAAGTCCCTTGACCAGACGCTTCTCATCTTCTTCCAGTAGCATAATGGTTCCTAAGAGTTGAGCAAATACACCGCCTCTGTCAATATCGCCAACTAGCAGTACCGGTGCATTCGTCATCTTGGCAATGCCCATATTTACAATATCGTTCTGTTTGAGGTTAATCTCTGCGGGCGATCCAGCCCCTTCCACAACAATAATGTCATAGCGTTCTTCCAAATAGTCTAGCGCTTCTCGAATCGTTGGAATCAGGGAGGTTTTATAAGCAAAATACTCCTTCGCTCGCATATTACCATGAACTTTTCCATTAATGATAACTTGGGATCCCTTGTCATCGGTGGGCTTTAACAGAATGGGATTCATATGGACATCTGGTCTAACTCCTGCTGCTTCTGCCTGCATCACCTGCGCTCTTCCCATTTCCAAGCCATCCTCTGTGACAAAAGAGTTGAGTGCCATATTTTGTGACTTGAAAGGTGCAACACGGTATCCGTCTTGTTTAAATATACGACAAAGCCCTGCAACCAACAGGCTCTTCCCTGCCCCAGACATGGTTCCCTGTACCATAATGTATTTGGTCTTACGCTCTTCCCTAGATACACCGTTGTCCTGTGGCATTTTCTCTGTATTCACCGCAGCAAGAGAAAACCCCTCTTCCAAACTATAACTGCCCTGGTGAATATGAAATAACTTCCCAATATATTCCTTTGTGAGAATCTCTTTGGGACTACCAATCCGGTCCACCCGATTATCTTCAGAAATGGTAACCACTCTGTCTGACACTGCTGCCGCTAGATCTAACTCATGCAGTGACATCAGTACTCCTATTTTTTTCTCTCTGCAAAGTTTTTTCAGGACATTCATAAACTCCAGCTTATAACCAACATCCAAAAAGCTGGTGGGCTCATCTAATAGCATAATCTCTGGTTCCTGCACCAATGCCCTTGCTAAAAGCACACGCTGTCTCTGTCCATCGCTAATCTTATCAAACGCTCGGTCTCTCAACTGACTTATGCCAGTCAGTTCCATGACCTCCTGTACAATTCGTATATCATTTTGACTTAATCTTCCACCAAAACCAGAGTAGGGATAACGTCCCACGCGAACCACATCTTCACAAGTGTAGTAATCATACTCTCTTTTTTCTGTGAGCATGACAGACATGAGCTTTGCTCTATCTTTATCTGGTAATGTCGTCAAATCCTTTCCTGCTACATACACCGTTCCGCCCAGCTTTGCTAACATCGAAGCTATCGTTTTTAGCAGTGTTGTTTTTCCTGAACCATTCGGGCCGACTAGGGTTATCAACTCTCCCTGAGAAACATGCAGATCAACATCTTTCAGCACCGGAATCTTGTTATAACCAATATTCAGTTTTTCTGTTTCAATAATTCCCATACTTTTACAAACTATCTTTGTTTTCTCTTAAATAGCATCACAATAACTACCGGCGCACCAAAGACAGCCGTTACTGTACTAATAGAAAGCTCTGCCGGCGCAACTAACGTTCTTGCAAGCAAATCACTAAGCAGGCAAAAAATTCCACCACCTAAAAAGGAGGCCGGAATAATAATAAGTGGTCTGTCTGACTGAAAGACCTCACGCATAATATGCGGCACTGCAATTCCTACGAAAGATACCGGTCCTGCAAAAGCCGTAACTACAGCTGATAAAATGCTGGAAAGTAGAATCAGTACGACACGAAAGGCTTTCACATGGATTCCCAGACTAACAGCATACTCTTCTCCAAACAAGTATGCTTCCATGCGCTTTGAAAGAACAAAGGCTACCACTAGTCCAATGAGAACAGCAGGTACAATCACATATATATCCTGCCAGTCTGTTCCTGAGAAGCTCCCCATAGACCAGCTGTGAAGATTAACAATATTAGCATCATCCGCTTTAGAAATAACAAACTCTGTAATAGCCGAACAGATATACCCCACCATGACGCCACATACAATTAATATCGACATGTTCCTGATTTTGGAAGATACTAGAAGCACGAACACCGTAACGAGTAATGCTCCAACAAGCGCTGCAAAAATCATCATTCCGGAACCCAAGTAAATACCAGCCTGGGCAGCATATACCATAAGTAGTGCCACCACTAGCTTTGCTCCCGAGGATATTCCTAACACAAACGGCCCTGCAATCGGATTATGGAAAAATGTCTGCAGTAAATACCCAGACAATGCTAGTCCACCTCCTAAAAAGAGTGCAGCTATCGTACGAGGTAAACGAATTTGCAAAATAATCTTTCCTGCATCGCTTTCTTTTACTGAAAGAATATGAAATACATCCTGTAATGGAATCTTTATACTTCCAATACAAATGTTAGCCAACACAAGAAGCAATAATAAAATTGTAAGAAGGAAAAATATTCCTGCTTTCTTCTTCATTTTTTCTAAATTAATCCACGTATTTTATGTAGTCGAGCGTAGTTTCCTTCTGGTGAATCACCGCATAGAGGTTCTCAATAATCTCTCCGATTTTTGAACTCTCCTGATACATGTTGCCAGTGGAACAGTACACTCTGTTTTCCTGCACAGCTTTAAATTCCTGGAACAATGCATTCTGCTGTAGCAAATCTTCTTTCGAAGTAATGCCTCCATCTATCGTGCCATTGTAGATGATAATATCAGCATCTTTCCCGTAGTAGTAAAAATCCTCCCAGGAAATATTCACGGTCGACAGAGCATTTTCTTCATCAATCTGCAGGCTGTCCATGGCATACTCGCCCCCAGCCATTGCAATCATTTTAGACACATAGTCCCCCGGCTTTCGCACATTAACATAGCCGTTAGAGGAGAGATAAAAGAACAGCACTTTAGGTTTCTCTTTTTCGGATTCATCCAGACTTGCTAGGACAGAATTCACATTTTCCATCTGTTTTTCAAAAAGCTCTTCTGCAAGTTCTCTTTTTCCAAGAAGTAATCCGTAGAGTTTGATCCACTCCAGTCTTCCTAAAGGATTCCCTTCATAACTGGATCGTTCCACTAACACCGGTATCCCCAGTCCTTCCAGTTCTTCTTTAATCTTGGGGGAGTGATAAATCATTGTGGATTCGATGGCAAGACAGGTTTGATTCATAATTAGCTGTTCATAGTCGGGAGCACTGTACTTCCCTACATACTGAATGTTTCCTGATTCTATGGCAGTCTGCACTTCTTGATTGCCATAGTCTTCTGCCTTGGTACTGCAGCTGCGAATATTCTCTAACGCCTCTAATTCGTGAAACAAATCCATGACGGAACTAGCTGCAAGGTATATGGAATCACAGGGCATCTGAATAATGGTTGCATCCTCATCGCCTAAAGAAACGACAGGTTTTCCCTCGGGAATAAGTACATAACTGTTGCCATCCGCAACATGAATATGCGCATATCCATGCTCATATAAATCCACAGAATACTCTGTTGCATAGGAAAGTTCCATGGGGCCAATCAGAGAAGGTTCCTCGTTCATGTTCTCTGCAAATGATTCATCTGGTGCGCTGGTAGTACCCTCGTTCACGCCTTGAGAGATATTTCCTCTTCCACAGCCAACGATAAGAATTAGTATTATGAAACTAAAAAATAGAAATTTTCTTCTTCCCATATAAACCAAAATAGTCTACAACCCCGGTGGGCTGTAGACTTAACTTTATTCTGCCTCGAACATATACTCGAAACCGATTGTATACTCTATTTCATGAGGTGTGCTCATTGCTACCGTATCAGCAATCACATCAACTACACAAGGGATTTCGCTAATAGTAATTTCAAAGGTCGAGTTTCCTTCTGTATTGATGGGAAATATCTTCTCCCCATCCACAATCATATAGTCATAATGAGGACTGCTCCAGACAATCGTTACAACATACTGACCCGCATCATTCTGCACCATCTTTGCTGGACTGTCTATGGTTGACTTTCCTGAACCACCAGTAAGAGTCACAAGCACTGTCTCTGCTTCACTTACATCTTCCTGTTCCTCAGAAGTAGTTTCTTCTGTTGTTGCTTCGTAAGGCTGAGGATTAGATACAGAAACCTTATGGTCGTACCATATGCCTTTCTTTCCAAGCAGTGCCAGATCAAATTCTTCATCTAACCATGGTACCGGTACATCAAAGGCATTTACTTCCTCCGTTAACCCATCAGGATACGTAATTTCCTCTACAGTGGGTTCCAACAGCTGCGATTCATCTAGCGTATCCACTGTTCCTAAATATAAATTGACAATGTTTTTAGAAACCAAAGCAATATGAATCGTCGCTTTTCCATCTTTTACCGTAAGAATGCCTTTGCCATCGCAGGTTTCATTCACATGAAACATACTGCTGTCCGTATCAAAATTTGCCAGATAGATACCATCTTCTAACCCTATCGACGCTTCCTCTACATCGCTCTCAGGATCATTCGCATCTGCTTCGGGATTTTCTTCCTCCACAATCGCTATTTCGTTCTCTGCTTCAAGTGTTTCTATAACATCAACTTCCGTTTCCTTACCGCAAGCCACACTTGCAAATGCCAACGTGATGACAGCACTGATACCTAAAATCCTCTTATGCATACTGTTTTCTTACTCCATAATATTTCTAATATGTTCAACATAGAGACTCTGAAGATCTCCAATTCTTCCCAAACCAGAAATCTGTGCATCAACAGACTCGAAACAATCCGCTGCAATGAACATTGACTTCCAGGAATCCTCATCGTCGCCTGCCATATCATTGTTTGCATGATCGCCAGCAACCACCATTAACGGACGAAGAATAACCTTAGTATACCCTGCTTCTTTCACTGCCTCAATAACATTTTCACAAGCAGTTGCTTCAGGTTCTCCCTCTACTGTTCCAATAAATACGTTATTATAACCAAGTTCCTGCATCTGGGTCTGCATCTGAGAATAAGAAACCTTTGCCGTGTGAGAAGTTCCGTGTCCCATAAACACAAATGCAACACCTGCTTCTTCTGCATCTTCAATAGTACTAAAACCTGCTTCTTCTAAAGCAGCCTTCGTCACTGCAATAGCAACACGTTCCTTATCTTCATTAATAACCGTTGCATCAGATCCAACCTCACCTAAAAGGGGTTCAGCGATAGCAACTGTTTCGAACTGGTCGCTGTAAGCCTCTAATACCTCAACCATTTCATCATACTCTGCACCATGCATCAAATGGGTGGGCTGTACAATCAGATTCTTAACACCATTGGCTACTGCGCGGTCTAATGCCTGCTCAACATTATCAATCTTTTCACCGTCTCTTGCCTGCACATGGTTGATGATAATCTGGGCAGTAAACGCTCTTCTTACAGACCAATCAGGAAATGCTTCCGCAATAGCATCTTCAATTCCCTTAATATCCTTTGCACGGCTATCGTTAAAAGAAGTACCAAAACTTACTACTAAAATTTCATTTTCGCCGATTTCATCAGCATTTCTGGCATCATCTAAGGAAGCATCACCAGTATCTCTTCCAAAGTAGTCAGGGTCAGCTTCTTCGCCTTCCACTAATTCTTTCTGTGCATCCGTTAATGCATCCCATGCTGCTTTGGCGTCAAGACACTGCTGGTCCGTATTTTCATTTCTTTCCTGTACATAAATAGCATCGATTAGTGCAGCAACATTATCTGCCAGTTCCTGATCGGTAGGTTCCTGCTCGTCCTCCTCTGTTTCTTCCGTTTCTGTGTTCTCAGAAGTTTCAACTTCCTGCAGGGTATCTACCACTTCCGTTTCCTGTGTCTCTACAGGTGTTTGTTCCTGAACCTCCTGCTTTCCGCAACCAGCAGTCAGAACTGACACCATAGCTACCCCTAAAACAAATGACAACATTTTCTTTTTCATAATCTTTTTATCTCCTTTGATTTATAAAAATATAAAAACCTCGTTACCATCAAAGCAACGAGGTTACATGCAAATCAGGTGCAGCTTAACGCTACACTCCCTAACGTACAACCAGTTACTCGTGGTTTTAAAGCAAATGCTTTCGTACTGCGCATAGGCAGGTCTCCCGGCTTAAAGATCATCGTTCCATCCATCTTCCCAGTTGCCCAGTGATATTTCGGACTTCACTCCCTAAATACGGTGACGAGTTCGTACAGGATTCTAACCTGTTTCCCTTTTCATCGAAGCCAGCAAAATCGCTCCTTCGACACCTACTTGCGGTATTCAATTTTTACAACGTTCAACACTATATCACAAACAGAATAGAATTTCAATCCTACTTCGTGATAGCTTTTCGCTTGCACTTCTTATCTTCGTAGAGACGTTCATCTGCAATTTCCAAGTAATCTTCTAAGGTACTTCCACTAGAAATCGAAAACTCTGCAAATCCCACACTTAAGCCGATATAGTAATCTTTATTGCTGGTTCCATTATACTTTTCCAAAATCGCCTTGATACGATCTTTTAGCATATCACCATGAATATCATTTTCAACGATTGCTAAGGCAGCATATTCATCACCGCCAATACGGGCAACCACGTCAGAAGCACGCATGGAATCCTTTAAGACCTCGGCCACACCAATGAGTGCAAAGTCACCTTCCTCGTGCCCATACTGGTCATTGATTAATTTCAAATTATCCAAATCTGCGTAAATTACAATCGCCTTTTTATTGCGGTTTCTCGCATCCTTTATAACATGATTTGTTTTTTCAAAGAACCCGCGACGATTCAATAGTCCTGTCAATTCATCCTGCTTGGACATCATCTCCAGCATCTGATTATTCTCGCGAATACGCATTAGGCTGGATTCTAACTCTCGCTGAATGCCAATCTGTGTATTTAACATATTAATAATCTTAAAGGCAGAAGATAACTGCGCCATAATGGAGGTTAGATACTGTATTTTACGACTATCCACCTGACACAAAAGTAGTCCCATCTGTTCTTCATTAATATAGACGATATTCAGAACCATATCATAGCGTTCTTTGATCGGCATATAGGGATTATCAAAAACATTCATTGTAGAAATCAGCTGCTTACTGTCTGGAACAGCTTCAATTGGTTCCCCATCTCTATAGAATACTTTTAACGCCGCTTTACTAGGAATACTCCAATCGTGCCATGCTGCCCCATCCACATTAATAAATGTTCTCGGAAATGCATAAATATAAGCGCTGGGAAAACCTAATCTCTGCAACTTGTCAGCAACAGTTACATAACACTTATCAGAGCCTTCCTCATAAGCCAACATATCTCTTGCAATAGAGTTACTCATCCACAGTACTCGCGCAAACTCTTCATTAGTCTTTGCATGCTGCTGTGCCAAAATAACTGTCATATGAAGCATATAGCCATTAAGCATATCTAAAATTTCACTTGCTCGCTCCGGTGCCATATTCTCAATCATGATATCTTTTAACATTGCAAACAGAGAGAACACCTTCTGAGAATCAAAATTCTCTTCATCCGTATGCATTACTGTATGCTCAATTAGAGCTTCCATATCTCCAACAGACTTTGCCCTAGAATCTTTCTGCACCTGCAGGAAAAACTCCCGCACAAAAACAATCCAGTTGGATATCATTAATTCAAAATTATTACTATTGTACTTATTCTCACCAAACACAGTGCAGACAATCTGCGAAGCAATGGACAAGACATCCTGCTGCAAAGCCTGATCCAATCCCTTTAACATTCCACTTAATGCTTTATATTCTTCCTTTGTACCGGTAGAACGACGCTTAATCAGTCTGGTCTTTACTTTCTCATTACGTATCTTCTTAGTATACAGGTAATTTACAGCCTCGATGGCCGCTGCCCTACCAAGTCCTAATGCACTGGCCTGCACGGAAGTTAAGTTCGGCACCAGTTCGATGGCAGTCGGCGAATCATCAAATCCCATGACAAGAATATCATCACCAATACGAAGTCCTTTTTCCTTGAGAACCTTATACCCACCTATTGCCATTTGGTCATTGGCAAAAACGATCGCTTCCAAATCGGGATTCTCTGCAAGAAGCGTCTGCACTACTTCTTCCGAATACTCCGAGAAGTTTCCATATACAATTTTCTTTTCCTCTACAGGAATCTCATAGTCTTTTAGCGTCTCTCGATAAACATCCAATCGCTCCATTGCATCTGCGCTGGTTAAGGGACCACTCACAAAGCCAATTTTTCGACATCCCTTATTGGCAATCAAATCAACCATACCATCTCGTAATCCACTCCTATTATCAAAATGTAAAGAGGGATACCCTTCCACATGATCTGAAATCAAAATGGTGGGAATCCCCTTATACATCTGTAAAAATATTTTCTTTTCCTGTTCTGTCATCATGGTTCCGATATTACCCATCAGCACCAAAAGAACATCTACATTCTGCTTTGTAGCATAGGAATAGATTGTATTGTATTGATAGTCACAACGGCTTCTTTCCTTATCTCTATACTGCGCTTTTAAATATCTACCGGGGAGCATAATAAGGTTCGCATCAACTTCTTTTGCTCCCTGCATCACGCCCTTCATAATAGAGCTATCAAATGCATCATTAACATCACTGATTAACAATCCAATTGTCGTTCTTCTATCTCTCTTCATCTGTAACCCCTCACAGAACTGTCATACCCCATATGGCCAACTTAGCTTCTCTTTACCTTCAGTACATTTGTTACTTCGATATTGCCATCCTTGCAGATATAGAAAATGCGACCCAGCGCCTTCTTGCTAAGCACAAAAGTCATTACCTTCTGGTCATCCTTTTCTAAAGGATCTGCTAACTCTGCAGGCTCCTTTGCCGCTGCCAATTCCTTAAGTGCAGAAGATAAAACTTCTCTATCTTTTGCGGAATATACCTTGCAAAGTTTCTCAATCGCTTCACTATAAATCGTTAATGCGAATGCACTCTGGAAAATCTTCTTAACCTCTACAGCAATTTCAGCGGCAAGAGCTTCTGTCTTCTGCTGCTTTGCTTCGATAGCTTCTAACTTTTCCTTCTTCGTTGCTTTGACTCTCTCAATCTTTTCTGTAAGCGCTTCTCTGTCAGCTTTCTTTGCCTGCAGTTCATCCTCTGTAATCTTCTTTACACTCTTCGCAGATACAAAGTCTGCAGCATCTTCAGGCATCTTCTCAATCTCATACTCTGAAATTCTCTTGTCCACAAAGACAAGTTTCTTTTCAAGATCTGTAATAGAAGAAATATCCCCTAAAATCTTGTTCTCCATATTAAGAACCTGTCTGTCTAATTCAGCCAGTTCCTCATCGGTGGAAACCTTTTCTCTCATCGCTGCAAAATACTGCTCATCCAGTTCAAGTTCTTTTTCTGTTGCAGCAATGCCTTCGGGGAAATACTTCTTACCCTCTCCCGTAACCTTCCAGATAAAGTGTGCCAGCAATTCTCTGGTTAACTTGTTTCCTGATATGGTCACCTTAAACTGGCTCACATCTTTTTTAGTGATGGCTACCATCACATCATCGGCCTTCTGATAAGGTGTACCTTCGGCTCCAATTTCAGAAGATACTGCAATACCAGCTTCCTTCATAATACGCTGGGACATAATCTCTTCATCTAAAATGTCTGCATCCTTGTAGCCTAAAGAAGTCAACTTTTCTCTAATGACCTCTTTGCACTTTTCTACAATCTCATCTGCCTCCATATCAGCCATTTCTTCCACAACTAAGGCAATACGATCGCTCTGGGTGAGTACCTCAGCTTCCGTCACACCATTCTTCTTAATGAGACCTGCCGCTTTATTAATCGCTTTGGTACCGGCATTCTTTGCTTTGGATAACAATTCTCTTGCATAGTTACCATTACTAATGACAGAAAGGAACGCAACTTCCTCGCACTGCTCTTCTCTACTAAGTTCTCTAAATGCTTTCAATAAATTTTCCATAAGATCCCCCTTACTTTATTTAATTGAAACTAAACGTTTTGTAACATAGTTAAATATTCGTTCGCCATCTGAAGGTATTCTTTTTCCGCATCTTCAAATGGTACAAATGCAATATCCGGACGACGTTTTACCTGATAACCCTCTTCTGGCATAGGCTCCTTCAAAAGTTCTACCAAATCAATGGTTAACAAATCATCATCTATCTTTTTTACTTTCTGCCACTCTTCTTTAGTAAGATCGGCAAGCCCAAATTTTGCAAGAATAACTTTCAAAAAACGGTCTTCCATCTCCCTGTATCCAGGCATCCCATCCTTAATCGGTCGAATTAAATCCGATAGATAGGCTTCTGCCCCATCATGTAAAAGCGCTGCAAACTGCACTCTTACACTCTCTCCTCTAGCCTTTGCTTCTTTGGCACAATTTATGCAATGCTGACACACCGAGTAAAAATGTGTGACCTGTCCATTGCCTCTGCAATTCAGCGATAATGCATGCGCAATATCTTCCAAAGTGATATATTCTTCCTTGGGATCCAAAGGATCAACCTTATATCCCATGTATGTTTTTAAATAAGCTGCCATATAGGTTCTCGCACGCTTTCCATTTTCTATCACAAATCCCCTTTATTGTACTATTTTTCGCTTTTATTCACAACAACGCAGAGGTGTTTAAAGCAAAATGGAATAACCCTTTTCCCCACAAAAAAAGCCGCCCTTACGGACGGCTTTTATCTCGAAGATCATTACTTCGCATAATCTACTACACGTGACTCTCTGATAACGCTGACTTTGATCTGTCCAGGGTACTGCATCTCGCTTTCTACCCTCTTACTGATCTCTCTTGCCATCAGTACCATATCAGTATCGCTCACCTGTTCCGGAACTACCATGACTCGAACCTCTCTACCGGCTTGAATCGCAAAAGATTTTTCTACTCCCTTAAAGCTGTTACTAATCTCCTCAAGCTGCTTTAATCTGGCAGTGTAGGTTTCCAATGTTTCCATACGCGCACCAGGACGAGCGGCAGAAATAGCATCTGCAGCCTGTACTAAGCATGCAATGAGGCTAGTGGGTTCACAATCACCATGGTGGGATTCCACAGAGTTGATAACCACATCATTTTCTTTGTATTTACGGCAGATATCACCACCAATCTGTACATGGCTGCCTTCCATTTCATGGTCAACAGCTTTACCAATATCGTGTAACAGACCAGCACGTTTTGCCATTCTTACATCTAATCCCATCTCTGCAGCCATCAGTCCTGATAACTGGGCTACTTCAACGGAGTGACGAAGGGCATTCTGGCCAAAACTTGTACGATAACGCATACGTCCAAGAAGGCTTACTAAATCGGGATGTAATCCCTGAACGCCAACTTCAATAAGAGCTTCTTCACCAGCTTCCTTAATAGCCTTGGTGATTTCTTTCTTGGCCTTCTCCACCATCTCTTCAATACGAGCCGGATGAATACGTCCATCTAAAATCATCTTCTCTAAGGCAATTCTGGCAATCTCTCTACGCACGGGATCAAAGGCTGATAATACAACCGCTTCCGGTGTATCATCCACAATGAGTTCTACACCAGTGAGGGTTTCAAAGATACGGATATTACGTCCTTCTCTACCAATAATTCGACCCTTCATCTCGTCGTTAGGCAGCTGCACTACGGAAATCGTAGCTTCGGATACATGATCTGCAGCACATCTCTGGATGGCTGTAACCACAATCTCTCTAGCGCGCTTATCAGCTTCGTCTTTCGCTTTAGATTCCGCTTCACGAATCATCACTGCAGACTCGTGTGCAACATCTTCTTCAACAGCTTTCAGTAGTTGTTCTTTTGCTTGCTCGGAGGTTAAACCTGAGATTCGTTCTAGTTCCTGCAATCTTTGTTCGTTGAGTTTGGAAATTTCTTCCTGTTGTTTTGCTAAAGAAGCTTCTTTAGCGCTGATTGCGGCTTCCTTCTGCTCAATCGCCTCGGTTTTACGATCAATGTTCTCTTCCTTCTGCTGGATACGTCTCTCAGAACGAGTTACCTCATTTCTTCGCTCTTTGATCTCCTTATCAAGTTCGTTCTTTGCCTTAATGGTTTCTTCCTTAACCTCTAAAAGGCTTTCACGCTTCTTGTTCTCTGCAGTCTTTAAAGCATCATCAATGATCTTTCTGGCCTTATCCTCTGCGGACCCAACTTTTGCTTCCTCTGCTGCTTTGTACTTCTTTACAGCAATCATATGGGTTACAGGAATGGCCACCAGTGCCGTGACGACGACAGCAATTACCGCGGTAATTACGTACGGCATCATGTGCAGGAGCACCTCCTTATTTAATTTTCATTGTACGTTTTTAAAGAGAGCACCGTAGATGGAGCACCCTCTTGTCGCAACAAATAACGTATCCATTCTATCGAAAGAATGCTTTTCTGTCAAGGTAAAAAGCCCCTTTCCACCCCCAAGTTGACAGCTAGTCAATTTTCTCTTAATCACTATGTAAACGATGTTATTTAAACCTCATCTTCCGCAATCGCCATAGCCTTACGAATGCTTTCCCCACGATATCCTTTTCCGACCAGATAGGCATAATGCCTTGCCTTTTCCTTATAATCCGCCGTTTCCCTACAAAAATGCCTTTTGTCTAATATTCTTTTAATCTGGCTCACTTCATCTACAACCTGCCCCTCCTCTTCATTTTGAAGAAAGGCTCGTGCAATCACATCTTCTGCAATTCCTCTTTGCTGGAGCGCCATGCGGATTTGTTTTTGACTTTTCGAGTCAATTCTATTCCGAATGTATGTACAGGCATATCTTTCATCATCTACATAGCCAAAATCTTTCATTCTATGTAGCGCATAGTGAATGGCTTCCTCAGGATAATATCCTTCACGGAGTTTGTCCATTAGCTGTTTTTCCGTATAATCTTTCTTTTGCAGAATGTTTAATAACCGATTCTCAGCTCTTTTGCAAAGAATAGATTTAATAATCTCTGCCACAACTTCATCTGGTAAAGAAGCGCCTTCTTGCAAATGATATTTGAAAAGCTCACCCTGATATAATGCCAGGGTGAGCCCATCTTCTCTTTGAATCTTAAAGCGCTTTTTCCCCAGTGGCTGAACACTGGTAATTCGCATAATTTACTCCTCTGCGCTTGCCTTAGATGACTTCTTTTTAGGCTTACCTTCTAATTCTGAAGGTGCGCCTTCCAAGTTATAGTGTGCACGTACCTTTGCATCAATCGTCTGGCAGATCTCGGTATTCTCTTTTAGGAAGTTCTTTGCATTGTCACGGCCCTGACCAATCTTGCTTCCATCATAGGCATACCATGCACCACTCTTCTCAATGATACCAATCTCAGTGGCTAAATCCAGAAGGTCACCTTCATAGGAGATACCTTCACCAAACATAATATCAAACTCTGCTTCCTTAAAAGGAGGTGCCACCTTATTCTTTACAATCTTAACCTTGGTACGGTTACCAATCATATCTCCACCGGCCTTTAAGGTCTCCACACGGCGTACATCCATACGTACGGAAGCATAGTACTTTAAGGCATTACCACCAGTGGTTACCTGTGGATTGCCGTACATAACGCCAACTTTCTCACGAAGCTGGTTGATAAATACAACCGTACAGTTACTCTTGCTGATGGCACCTGCCAGCTTTCTAAGTGCCTGGCTCATAAGTCTTGCCTGTAAACCTACGTGGGAATCCCCCATATCGCCCTCTAACTCAGCCTTTGGAGTCAATGCTGCAACAGAGTCTACAACTACCAAATCCATCGCACCGGAACGAACCATAGCTTCTGCAATCTCTAGTCCCTGCTCTCCATAGTCAGGCTGGTTAATGTACAGGTTGTCTACATCAACACCGATAGCAGCTGCATAAACAGGATCTAAGGCATGCTCTGCATCAATAAAGCCTGCGATGCCGCCTCTCTTCTGTACCTCAGCGATCATATGTAAGGTAACCGTGGTCTTACCAGAAGATTCCGGTCCATAAATCTCAATCACTCTTCCCTTAGGAATGCCGCCTAAACCAAGTGCAAGGTCTAAAGACAGGGAACCAGTAGGGATCGTCTCAATACTCATCTTTGAAGCAGGATCTCCTAACTTCATCACGGCGCCTTTACCAAACTGTCTCTCCACCTGTGCCATCGCAGCTTCTAATGCTTTTAACTTTTCATCTCTTTCCATTAAACTGATACTCCTTTATCATTCTCTATTCACTCGAATAAACGTTTCAAACAGTTGTTCGATAAATATAATAAAACATCCGTTCGAGTTTGTCAACATAATTTTTTTCCTGTTAACAAAATTATAATACCACGTATGCATTCCTTTATTGTTCCATAAACGGGACACGAACAATAAGTTTGGAAAAATTGGAGAACTTCCACGAAATAAAAATCACTCCTCATAAATATAACAGAATTTACAAGGAGTGACAAGTTTCTACTCTTTCTTAAAAGTCTTCTCAGCGTAATTCTTAAGAATGCAGTCACGCATCAGAATGAGTGCTTCTGTAACGGTGCTTTGACGAACTTTTTCACGATTGCCCGAAAAATGATATTCTCGTACAGTTACTTCTCCACACACACAGCATCCAATGTAAACAAGCCCTACTGGCTTTTCGGCAGTTCCACCATCTGGCCCTGCAATACCACTCACAGCGACTGCCACATCTGCTTTGGAATAAATAGCCGCACCTCTCGCCATTTCCAACACAGTTTCTGTACTTACTGCACCATACTTCTGTAAAGTCAGTTTCTTTACTCCTACAATTCTTTTCTTAGCCTTATTGGAGTAAGTCACAAAGCCTGATTTAAATACTTCGGAAACACCGGATACATTAATCAGTCTTCCTGCTATAAGACCACCGGTACAGGATTCAACGGTCGTCACTGTCAGCTTATTAGCCAACAGTAAGTCAACCACTGCCTGCTCTAACGTTACTTCTTCATGGGTGGTATATACCGCACTACCTAAACGGCTCTTGATTTCTTTCACAATCGGCTTAACAGCCTTTTTTGCTTCCTTCTCATCGTTTCCCTTTGCCGTTACGCGCAGATGCACTTCCCCTAATTTAGCATAAGGTGCTACCGTCACCTTTCCCTGCATTTGGATGAGATCATCTAATTGCTCTGCAATCTTACTCTCCGAAATGCCACATACCTTTACTAGGACAGAGTATAAAATTGATCCAGACTTTGCCTTTAGGAAGGGTTCCACCTGCTCAGCAAACAAAGGCTTCAGTTCTGAAGGTGGTCCCGGCAAAAGAATCGCAACCTTGCCTCCTTCTTCTATAAGAACCCCCGGTGCTGTACCATTTGCATTCTTTAATGCTTTAGCACCCACCGGAATCATCGCCTGCTTGATATTATTTTCCGCCATCTCTCTGCCACGCTTTTTAAAATATGCGGCAATGTCAGCTTTAATCTCCTCATCCAGCAGTAATTCCTTATGAAAGTATTCTGCCACAGTTTCTTTCGTAATATCATCCTGCGTGGGTCCTAAGCCACCAGATAAAATCACCACATCACTTCTGTCAAAGGCGATTTTCAATACGCTCATCAAGCGTTCTGCATTATCTCCTACGACTGTCTGATAGTAGGAGTCTACACCGATAGCCGCAAGACGTTCTGCCAAATACGCACCATTGGTATTCACAATATTTCCAAGAAGTAATTCCGTTCCAACAAAAATCAGTTCCGCATTCATGGATATCCTCCTTCAGTACATCTCAATAAAAAATCCCCCTCTGCCTATGCAGACGGGGAAATTATTATTTCTGTTCTTTCATTACAGCTTTGTTCTTTACCAAATAATCAATCAGAGAAATTACAGTCAGCGCCAATGCGATATACATAGTTACAAGCACGGGAATGTATAATACATCAAGTGCAGGTACGTACTCTTTCGCCTGATAAACAATCATCAGAATAACCATAATCATTTGAAATACGGTTTTTACCTTGCCCCACATGCTGGCTGCAATAACAACTCCATTATCAGCCGCAATCAATCTAAAACCACTGATAATAAACTCTCTGGCAATAATAACAATCACAACCCATACAAGATTAGGAACTAAGTTCTTGGATACATAACAAATCATGGCACTACAGGTCAAAAGCTTATCTGCTAGTGGATCCATAAACTTTCCAAAGTTTGTAATCAGATTATACTTTCTAGCAATCTTTCCATCCAACATATCCGTTAAGGATGCAACTGCAAAGATTCCCAGCGCAATCCAAGGAGAGGCAGCTCCTGCCACATCTGTTAAGGTGAAGAAGATAAAGAATGGAATCAAAATTACACGAAGTAAAGTTAATTTATTAGGTAAGTTCATCCGTAAACCCTCCAGTTAAATCATATTCATCACTACCGGTTATTTTCACCTTCATCATGGTTCCGCTCATCAGATCCCGGTCGGACTCAACAAACACATAACCATCCACATCCGGTGCATCCTTATAGCTTCGGCAAACAACAATCCCTTCTTCCGGAATACGGCCTTCCACCATGCAAAGGAGTTCTCTGCCCTGCATCTTCTCTGCCCTTTCAAACGCAATCTCCTGCTGCATCTCCATTAGGATATTACGTCTTTCTTCCATAATCTCAGCTGGAATCTGCCCTTCCATCCCTGCTGCAGGTGTTCCCTCTTCAGCAGAATATGTAAATACGCCCAGTCTGTCAAACTCCATCTCATCTGCAAAAGCACAGAGTTCTTCAAAATCCTCCTCTGTCTCTCCCGGGAATCCAACAATAAATGTGGTTCTAAGGCAGATATCTGGAATACGAGTGCGCAGTTTTTGCACAAGTTCTCGAAGCTGCCGGTTGTCGGTTTGACGTCCCATTCGCTTTAATATGGCATCTGCCGCATGCTGCATCGGTAAATCCAAATAGTGGCACACCTTCGGCTCTGTCGCTATCACCTCGATTAAATCGTCTTCCATCTCCTCTGGATAGCAATAGAGAATACGAATCCATGCAATTCCATCAATCTGACACAGTTCTCTTACTAACGTTGCCAGACTTTTCTTTCCGTAAAGGTCAATACCATACCGCGTCGTTTCCTGCGCAACCAGAATCAGCTCTTTTACACCCTTCTGGGCCAGTTCCTGCGCTTCCTTTAATAACGTTTCCTTCGGCACGCTTCTATAACCGCCTCGTACGGATGGAATCACGCAGTAAGTACAATGCTTATCACAGCCCTCTGCAATCTTCAAGTACGCATAATGTCCACCTGTTGTGGATATACGTTTCTTCCCAGCAATTGGTGCCTCCTGCAGAGATTTTAAGATGGCATACTCCTGCTGCTTACCAAGCACTGACTCCACAGCACTGACAATTTCATCAAAGGCCGTCGTTCCCAAAATCATATCGACTTCCGGAAGATTCTCCTTGATTTCTTCAGCATAACGCTGTGCAAGACAACCAGTCGCAATGAGTGCCTGCAGCTTGCCTTCCTCTTTTAATTTTCCAAGTTCAATTAATGTATTGATACTTTCTTCTTTGGCATCTCCAATAAAACAGCAGGTATTTACTACTGCAACTTCTGCCTCTGTTTCATCATCTGTGAAAGAAAAACCGGCATCTGCTAAAAGCCCCAGCATCATCTCTGAGTCTACCGTATTTTTATCACAGCCAAGGGAAGTAAAAAAAATCTTTTTGCTCATAAAACGATTGTTAATAACGGAAAAAAGCGCGCCAGTAAGGCGCGCCTACTTTTTTAGTCTTCAGCTACAATTCTTACTTTACCTTCGTAAAGTTCTTCAACAGCGATAGACAGTGGCTTCTGTGCTGTATCCTCTACTAGAGGAGATACGTGTGCAAGAATCATCTCTGCACGATCATTGTCACGCTTACTAACCTTTTCCTTCTTGCTTTCTTCGTGATCGCCCTTAATCTGCTGCTGGTTGTATGCATTCTGGGTGTTACTAGCCCATTTCCACTCTACCATCTCGCGGGCACGCTTTGCAGTTGCCATAACGATGGAATAACGGCTTTTCGCAACGGGGCGTTCACCAGGTTCTACGTCACTGTTTACAACGTCCATAAGTTCTGCATAAGAGGGATGTAACATTTTTATTCTCCTTTCGAAATACCCTGTAGGTCTTCTCTCGTTTTTTCAATAAATTTAATATTTCTTCCCGGTGTTAAATGGGCTGACTCTATCACATTACGAGCCTGTTGCACACATTTATCCACTTCATCATTGATGAGAATGAAATCATAATTCTCGATACCAGCGGCTTCTTCACTGGCTCGTTTCATACGCTTAGCGACAACTTCTGGTGTCTCTGTTCCTCTGCCAACCAGTCTCTCATGCAGTACCTTTGCACTGGGAGCCATCATAAACAGCAAAAGCGCATTAGGAAACATCTTCTTAATCTGCAGGGCACCCTGGATCTCTATCTCCAGAATAACATCCTTTCCTTCCTGCATCTGCTGCTCTACATATGCTCTGGGAGTACCATAATAATTCTCACAATAGCAGGCATGCTCGATGAATCCATCTTCCTGAATCTTTTTTTCAAAGGTTTCCTTGTCTACAAAGAAGTAGCTTTTGCCTTCCACTTCACCTGGCCTAGGATTTCTTGTTGTCATAGACACCGACAAAGCATAATTGTCATAGCTTTCTACAAGCTTCTTTACAACAGTGCCCTTTCCTGTCCCGGCAAACCCTGATATAACAACTAAGATTCCTTCTCTCACCATACTGAAACCTCTTGCGATTATTCAATGTTCTGAATCTGTTCTCTAACTTTTTCTATCTCGGTCTTCAGATCAATCGCTCTTTCCGAAATACCAAGATCTGTTGTCTTGCTTAACGTGGTATTTGCTTCTCGGTTCATCTCCTGTGCAATAAAGTCTAACTTTCGACCGACGCTACCACCTTTTGTCAATTCCTTCTTCGTTGCCTCTATATGGCTGCGAAGTCTAACCATTTCCTCATCAACGCAAATCTTATCTGCGTAAATGACCGTCTCCTGAAGAATTCTATTCTCATCGATAGAAGTATCTGCCAGCAGCTCTTTTACCTTTCCAGTGAGCTTTGCTCTATACTCCGCTACGAGTTCCGGACTTCTCTTTTCGATAAAGTCCACTGTCTCCAGCATGCCATCCAGTTTACCAATAAGGTCGTTCTTTAGATGCTCCCCTTCTCTGGTTCTGGACTCTACAAAGCCTTCCGCTGCCCCTCTGACCGCCTTTTCCAAAAGCTTCCAAAGTTCTTCTTCATCTTCTCCCGCTTCTTCCATAGTGAAGACTTCCGGGTATCTGGACAGGGATGATACACGAATATCATTCTCGATTCCAAACTCTTCCTGCATCTGCTTTAAGTATTTTAAATACTCTGCTGCCACAGAAGCATTATATTTAACGGTAACATTCTCCTCTGTAAAGTCTTCTAATGTAATAAATACATCCACTTTACCGCGAGAAATATAATCCTTTAAAACACTGCGCACCTGTGATTCAAAGAAGATTAACTTCTTCGGCATCTTAATGTTCTCATCTAGATACCTATGGTTCACAGCTTTCATCTCTACGGTAATCTTCTTGCCATTTTCCATGACTTCCGCTCTACCGTAGCCAGTCATACTTTTAATCATTGTAATCCCCATTTCTTTGCCATATATAAGCATAGACAAAATACCGTATTATTATATAGTATTTGTCGCAATACAGTCAAGAAATTGCCGTCTTTTATAAAAGAAGTTACGCTCCGTCCTGCCTACAAAAATAGAGCCGCATGGGCTCTTTTCATAACAACAAAATTGCAAAAAATAAGGGGACATCTCTGTCCCCAGTCGGAGTGACAAGATTCGAACTTGCGACCTCCGCGTCCCTAACACGGCGCTCTAGCCAAACTGAGCCACACCCCGAAATCGAGAGCTGCTGACGGGAATCGGACCCGTGACCTCCACATTACCAATGTGACGCACTACCGACTGTGCTACAGCAGCACTCCGTTAAGCTCGCGCTCAACAGTGGATATATTATCAAAGTTTTGTATAAGTGTCAACACTTTTTTAGACAAAATTCAATTTGCAGGGGAATCTGGCTAGAATATGTATTTATTATTGCTCTTCTTCCCAATCATTGTGACATCGCCTTCCGCAAGGTCAAGACTTTCTATCACTGCGGTAGCCTTGGCCAACTGCGCCTCATTAACGCAGAAAATCAGTTTTGTCTTTCTTTTCAAAAACAGTTTTTGAAAGAAGTTCGGCTCCTGCCAACGCAAAAAGTACGATACACTGCTATACTGAAATGCACCTTCCAGTTTTCTACGCACCTTTTTACTACGCACACTACAAAGATCCATCTCACTGTTTCGTTTCACTTTCGTCATAGGATTATCGACTTCAACTTTTCCCATTTTATAACCTCATTCTGCCATCATTTTATTCCAGAAAATTCTTCTGTAATGCACATTCTGCTAATACTGCGTCTTCCCCTACGATAGCAAATGCATATCCAGTCAGTTCTGTAATTTCCTGCCCATACAGACATTTCCCTTCTGCATTGGCAGTTCCCTGTTGCAAAAACGGAAGTACATAGAGCTCTGCAAAGTGTCTGGACATGCCTTCCCCTGTGTATTTCACAAGGGCTTCTTTAAATGCATATAGTCTCATGTATGCATCATTCTGCACACTTGCAGGCTGTGACCGAACGTATGCCTGTTCTTCCTCACTGTAAACCCTTTTAATAAAATGTTCCTTTAAAGGTTTGATTTCCTGCACATCCACGCCAATGGGATACTCTGAAAAAGCACAAACCACATAATTCCCTGAATGGCTTAAATTAAATTGCACATTCTCTTTTCCCACAAAGAATGGCTTCTCGTGCACACCATAGCTTACCTCGGGGAGTTCTGCTGTCACGTGTCCAGTATAATCTCTATACCCATATTGCAGGAGCAATCCTGCTAGGATACCTCTGGCCTTGTCACCATCTTTGGCAAAGCGCATGATTCGTTCTATACGATAAGAAGGCAAGACTTCTCTTGCCTTCTCCCATTCACGATTCATAAGTCTTCCAGAATCATCCAGAATACTATCTGTTTTCGCAATATACAGCTTCGTCATCGGGTGCTAGGTTAAGCCTCTTCTGCTGCCAGTTTCGCATCTTCTTCTGTAGCGGTAATACCAATGCCTAATTCTTCAAGCTGTTTTGCATCTACTACATTAGGTGCATCACTCATCAGGCAGGAAGCATCCTTCACCTTCGGGAATGCGATAACTTCACGAATATTGTCAGCTTCAACCATCAGCATAACTAGACGATCTAAACCAAAAGCAAGTCCAGCGTGAGGAGGTACACCATACTTAAATGCATTCAGAAGGAAACCAAACTTCTCATAAGCAGCCTCTGTCTCAATGCCAAGCTCCTTGAACATTCTTTCCTGTACATCTCCCTGATGAATACGGACAGATCCACCACCAAGTTCAACACCATTTAATACACAGTCATAGGCTTTCGCACGTACCTTGCCAGGATCGGTATCTAAAAGTGGAAGATCCTCGTCCATAGGCATTGTGAAAGGATGATGCATTGCCTGGAATCTGTTCTCCTCATCACTCCACTCAAGAAGCGGGAATTCGGTAACCCAAAGGAATCTATAGTCGTCTTTCTTAAGAATTCCAAGCTGGTTCGCAATTTCCAAACGAAGGGCACCAAGTACAGCCCAAACTACCTTATTCTTATCTGCTGCAAAGAGAAGAAGATCTCCGTTCTCGCCTTCCATTTTTTCTACAAGAGCCTTGGTCTGCTCTTCCGTTAAGAACTTCGTAAAGGAAGACTTAATGGTTCCGTCATTCTGGATAGCAATATAAGCAAGTCCCTTTGCTCCATAGGTCTTTGCTACATCTACAAGTGCATCAATCTTCTTTCTAGGCATTTCTCCCTGTCCCTTGGCATTGATACCACGAACAGAGCCACCATTTTCTAGTGCTCCCTTAAATACAGCAAACTCAACATCCTTCACGGTTTCAGAAACATCGCAAAGCTCCATTCCAAAACGCACATCCGGTTTATCAGAGCCAAAACGATCCATCGCTTCCTGCCAGGTCATACGCTGCATAGGAATCTGTACATCAACATTTAAGGTATCTTTAAAGAGCTTCTGAATCAGTCTCTCATTAACATCGATAACATCATCAACGTCTACGAAAGAAAGCTCCATATCAATCTGGGTGAACTCAGGCTGACGATCTGCACGAAGGTCTTCATCTCTAAAACACTTTGCAATCTGGAAATATCTATCGTAGCCAGAGCACATTAAAATCTGCTTAAATAACTGCGGGGACTGCGGAAGCGCATAAAATGTTCCAGGGTGTACTCTGGAAGGAACCAAATAGTCTCTTGCACCTTCCGGTGTGGAACGGTTTAAAATAGGCGTTTCAATCTCTAAGAAACCTTCCTTTGTAAGGAAATCTCTCACAGACTGGGTTACCTGGCTTCTGAACATAATGTTGTGCTGAATATCCGGACGACGAAGATCAAGGTAACGATACTTTAATCTAAGTTCTTCCTTCGTCTTGCTATCTGCCTCGATAGGGAACGGAGGAGTCTCTGCTTCAGCTAAGATTCTTACATAAGTAGCGCGAAGTTCTAAAGCGCCCGTGGTAAGATTCGTATTTTCTGCACCTTCTCTCTTCTCGATGGTACCAGTGATAGCCACAACAAACTCACTGCGAAGTTTCTCTGCCTTTGCAAAGCCTTCAGCATCAATATACTTGTCGCCCTCTCCCTGTTCAAAAATTACCTGTAAGATACCACTTCGATCACGAAGGTCAACGAAGATAATACCACCTTTATTTCTATTCTTCTGTACCCATCCCATAACGGTAACTTCACTGCCAATGGGTGCATTCACAACTTCTGCACATCTGTGGGTACGTTTCATACCCTGCATTGATTCTGCCATGTTTCTATCCTTTCCGGGGAAGCCCCTGTATAATATTAATTCTTTAATTCTTCAGCATAATACTCTTTAAATTCCTTGTAGCCGCTCTCTTCTAACTGCTGCTTCTGGAATTTCTTATTCTTATTCATGCGAACCACTAAGACTTTCTTTCCTTCCTTTCGAAGGCTTTCCGCATCTTTCATCGCTGCAGATAATTTATCACCTGCCAGGCCCTTATCTAGTAAAAGAGCTACCTTATCCTGGCTGCCAGGTACTGTAAATCCATTATCTAAAAGAATGGTAATAATTCTTTCAAAACCAATGGAGAAGCCTACCGCCGGCGTATCCTGTCCGGTAAAGCGTCCAATCATCTTATCATAACGACCGCCACCACCACAGGAAGAACCAAATTCCTTTAACTCTACCTCAAATATCGTGCCGGTATAATAACTCATACCTCTTACAAGCGTAGGATCAAAGAGCAAGGTGAAATCTGTCGTCTTGGCACTATTCACGCTATCTGCAATCTCCGTTAAATTGGTATAACATTCTGCAGGCAGGAATTCCCCTAACGTCTCTTTCAAGTATTCTACACCGTCTGCCGCCTTCTCAAGACCATCAAATAATGCTAAATACTTTTCTACCTTTGCGGGCTCATAGCCATCTGCCACTAAGCATTCCTTCACACCCTCTGTACCGATCTTATCCATCTTATCTAGGGTAATGAAAACGCTGTCGTAATCTTCTTCCGCAAAACCAGCATAAGATGCCATAGCCTTCAACATTCTGCGATCATTATAACGAATATTAAAGTCCTTGAAGTTTAGTTTTCCAAGCACGGTAGACATCGCAAGAATCAGTTCGATTTCTGCCAAATTGGAAGCATCACCCAAAATATCAATATCACACTGCATGAACTGACGGAATCTTCCCTTCTGGGGCTGATCTGCACGCCATACATTTCCCATCTGCAATGCCTTAAAAGGCGTAGGTAATTCACTGCTATGGCAAGCATAATATCTAGAAAGAGGCAGGGTCAAATCATAACGAAGTCCTGTATCCGTAAGATCTGCTTCTGACTGCGCTTCAGAAAGACGAAGCTTATCTCCTCTTTTCATAATCTTAAAGATTAGCTTTTCGTTTTCTCCACCCTGCTTAGAGCACAGATTCTCAATGCTTTCCACGCAAGGTGTCTCAATCTGGGTAAAGCCATACCCTTCATAGGTTTCACGAATTAAGTTCTGTACATATGCCCGGATTTCCATCTCTTTGGGCATAACATCCTTCATTCCTTTTACAGGCTTTTTTATCAATGCCATTTTACTTACCTCAGTTCCTTTTTTGTGTTATTTTCACAACCTAATATTTTACTCTTTTTTTCCCTATTTCTCAACAAAACAAAAAGAGGGGCATTGCCCCTCCCAAGCATTAATCTTCCCAAGGTCTGATACGATACGTTACACCAAGTTCTTCACAAATCTTAGCGCATCTGCCCTCTTCTTCCTTCGTAATGGTGGTCTCCACCGTCGTCATAACAACTTTCGGCACCACCTTTGTACACTCTTTCGCAAACGAAAGCATAGCATCAAAGCTCTTATCTCCAAATTTACTCCGAACTAACTCATGATACTTCGCTGCATCTGGATGATTTAAGCTTACAGAAACGGTATCAATACAGCCTTCCATTTCCGGAATAATATTACGTCCATTGATTAAATTGCCCGCGCCATTGGTGTTGATGCGAATCGGGCAGCCATATTTTTCTTTTAAAAATTTAGCAATGGTAATTAAATCATCAAAGCGTTCCGTAGGTTCACCAAAACCGCAGAATACCACTTCGCCGTATTCTGATACATTCCACTTTTCAAATTCTGCTTTTACTTCTTCTACAGTGGGCTCCTTTTCTAACCACAATCTGTTAGACTCTCCGTAATGATCCATACTTTGTCTAAGACAAAAAGTACATGCATAGGGACACTTATTCGTAAGATTTACATAAATGTTATTTCCTACCTTATATACAATTTCCATTGTTCTTGCCTTTCTCTTCCAGATATTGTCATCTTGCTCTACAACAAGTTTTTTCCAACCATTTTTTTGTAGAGCAGATTGCCTATCTACTTCAGCTCGCTTAATACTTCCTCAAACGGAACACCATCCGTTAATGGAATATCCATCTCGATTGCTTTCACTATACATTTCTTCACAAAATGTGAAGCTTTCTTTACCGACTCTTTGAACGGCACACCATTGACTGCATCTGCTACCACAATCGCCGTAAAAATATCTCCCGTTCCAGACCTCTGGGTTCCCACCTTCATCGTACGAATTTCAAAAGGTTCCTGCCCCTTTTCATAACAATAGTTTGCAATATACTGTCCTCTGACAATTCCCGTAATTACAATCTTGTCTGGTCCCATCTTGCAAAGCTTCGACGCAATCTCATATAACTCAGCATTGGTCGAATCTTCCTTATACGGAACCTCCGTCAGAATACTTGCCTCCGTTAAGTTCGGTGTTAATATATCCGCATAATGCACTAGTTTACGCATTTCCTCACAGGTCTTTAAGGTGTACGTCGGATACATTTTTCCATAGTCACCCATAACGGGATCAATCACGACAATAGTGTCTTTCTTCTTAAAGGTTTTCAAAAATCCATCTACCACTTTAATCTGTAAATGGGATCCTAGAAAACCAGTACAGATACCCGTGAACTGTAAATCCAGCTTCTTCCACTCATCCATGTATGCCTGCATACGGCTGGTAAAATCTTCGAAGAAGAAGCTTTCAAACCCCGTATGATTTGACAAAATGGAAGTCGGTAATGGACAGCACTGGATTTTCATCTTCGATATAATAGGAAGTTCCACTGCTACAGAACATCTTCCAAACCCAGAGTAATCATTGATAAGTGCAATCTTTTTCTGATGGTTATGATTTACTTTCCTGGTTGCCATTATGCTTCATCGTCCTTCTTCCAAAAATCTACCGGTTCGTAATCCATCAATTTTGCAAGGAACCCCAGACTCTGCAGTTCCTCCTGAATTAAATCCAGCGTTTCCTTATCTCTTGCACGAACCGTATGATAATGATATCCATTGGTTACGTTCTTAAGGGACAGGGAACTTCCATTCTTTAGTTCCTCCAGATAGGACTTAATATCTCTTCTGGAATGAATATCCATCTCTGCCTTAATAACCCCATGGACCTTGTGATATACAAAAATATCTTTTACCCATCCACCATTATCAATAATGGTGCACAGTTCTCTTTCTACATCACTATCCTGATGCTGCACCTTAAAAACACGTTCCATTTCACCGCTGCCTTCAATGATGTAGCCACGATTGGTCGAAACAATAGGAATATCCTTTGCCTTGATTAATGCAATATCAGATACGATTACCTGACGGCTGACACCATACATCTGTGCCAGTGCATCTCCCTTTACCGGCTTATTATTCTTTTGTAAAAGTGCGATCATAGCGCTGCGTCGTTCTTCGCCGTTCATAGTACCCTCACAAATGAAATGATTCTTATACCTGGTGCATGTTCTTTAAGGAAATATCCATAATAGGTGCAGAGTGTGTTAATGCACCAGAGGATACATAATCAACCTTCAGACCATTTAATCTCTCGATATTCTCTTTGGTAACATTACCAGATACTTCAATCTCTGCAGAGCCATTGATGATATCGATTGCCTGCTGCATAGTCTCTCTATCCATGTTATCTAACATAATAATATCTGCACCTGCAGCTACAGCTTCCTTAACCTGCTCCAAAGTCTCTACTTCCACTTCAATCTTTCGAACAAAAGGAGCATACTCCTTAGCCATGGTAATTGCTTTGGTAACACCGCCTGCTGCTCCGATATGATTATCCTTTAATAAAACACCATCGGTTAAGTTATATCTGTGATTGTTGCCGCCACCGATTCTTACAGAATACTTCTCGAAAATTCTGTTGTTGGGAGAGGTCTTTCTAGTATCCAATAATTTAATACCGGTACCTTCTAATAGCTTCACAATCTGGTTCGTATAGGTTGCAATGCCACTCATGCGCTGTAAATAATTTAATGCAGTTCTTTCTCCACAAAGAAGCACACGAATATCACCATGGAGCTTTGCCATGAGCTGCCCTTTCTTTACTTCATCACCATCTTTTGCAAAAAGTTCTACCTTTGTATTTGCATCCAAAAGTTCAAAGGTTCTTGCAAATACCTGAAGGCCGCAAATGATGCCGTCCTGCTTGCAAATTAAATCTGCTTCACCTGCCTGGGGCTGGCGCATAATGGCATTGGTAGTGACATCTTCACTGGTAATATCTTCCTTAATCGCACTCAGAATTAAAGGATCAACGCTAATCTTTAAGGTTACTTCATCAAACATTTTTAACTCCTTCTGTCTCCTAGACATATCTAAACTATGTATACATTTACAATTATTCTTTGAAGGTATAGCCTACTAACTGCCTGGTAAGAGCAATATATTCTCTTTGTAAGACTTCCGTCTCCTGATATGGTGCAAAGTTAAATCGTGAAACAAAGGCGCTCCACTCTGCATCCGTCATACCTGGTTCACTCTTTTCGGCAATATCCTGTGCTGCTCTGCCAGCAAATACAAGACTTTCCAAAAGAGAGTTACTTGCCAAGCGGTTTCTTCCGTGTACACCGTTACATGCAGTCTCACCAACAGCATACAGGCAGGGCATGGTGGTTGCACTCTCGTGGTTTACCTTGATACCGCCCATGAAATAATGCTGGGCAGGTACAATGGGAATGCACTCTTTGCGCACATCGTAACCTTTCTCTGCACAGTGTGCCACAATGTTCGGGAAATGCTCTGATAAGTCTTCTTCCGGCACAGGACGTAAATCCTCCCATACATGCTTAGAGCCTTCCTTTTCCATCTGCTCACGAATAGCAATAGTGAGTCTATCTCTGGGAAGCAGTTCCTCTACGAAACGCTCTCCATCTTTGTTATATAGTTTTGCGCCTTCTCCTCGCACGGACTCACTGATGAGGAAACTTCTGTCCTCCATCTTGTCTGAGTAGAAGGTGGTGGGATGAATCTGCACATAGGTCGTATCTTTAAGTTCTACCCCATGTCTGTGGCAGATTGCCAAACCGTCTCCTGTTAAGTGACGATAATTGGTAGAGTGTCTGTAAACACCACCGACACCGCCCGTTGCCAGTACCACGGCAGCCGCACCAACGGCTTCAATCTCGTGTTCTTCCGTCTTAATCACACCACCAACACACTTTCCATCCTTCTCTAGAATATCAATGAGTGTGGTATGCTCCATAATGGTCACGTTAGGAAGCTTTTTTACTGCCTCATATAAATGGCTAGTAATCTCCTTTCCTGTCACATCCTTATGAAAGACAATACGAGGCTTGCTATGTGCACCTTCTCTGGTATAGCAAAGCGTTCCATCGGGATTCTTTTTGAAATCCACGCCAAGGCCAAGAAGTTCCTCCACTAAAGCTGGAGAAGATTTAATCATAATCTCCACACTGGTCTTGTCATTCTCATAATGTCCGGCATTCATGGTATCTTCAAAATAAGAATCATAATCATCCTCATCTGTAAGCATACACATACCGCCCTGCGCAAGATAAGAATCGCTGTGTTCCACAATATCCTTCGTAATCACTAGCACCTTCTTATCACTGGGAAGGTGAAGCGCACAGTAAAGGCCGGCACATCCACTTCCTGCAATTAAAATGTCTGTCTTCATACATTCATCTCCATAGCTTTGTTGTCGCTACACTTACTACCTGTAAGTCCCCGCTAGTATAGCACATGTTTTTACATCTGACAAGACAGTATTTACAACTGACAAGACAATAAATTCTTTTGTCAACAACCACCATCTTGGCAAAATAAAAAACCGCCTGGAAACTCTGTCCCCAGACGGCCATCTCACCACATTTTCTCTATAATTGTCTAAATTTCTCTGTTCCCTTATTCTTTAGCCACCACCATAACACTACGTTTACTGACACAAGAAGTACTGCTACGATCAGAAGAAATACAAGCGTTGTTACCACACTAGAAAGCAGCAAATATGCACCTGCCAAAAGAGCCACAAAAATCATGCTGCCAAACATGCTAACTAGCATAGGCATACTCTGTTTAATGACCGCCGCTTCACTGGTCCATTTTAAGTTAGGCCATAGTAGATTCGCAAATAATCCAAACTGTGCAACGAGCAGTGCAAACAGCTGTGGCAGCAAAATCATAAGAAGACCATAATACCAAACTGGCTTCGATACAATCATCATGCATACAGAGCAAAATAGCACTGGCAGTACCGTAAATTCCAGCTGCAAGGCTATTTTCGCCTTAAGTACATTCCACAAATCCACGGGCAGGGATTGTAAGATCCAGATCGTTTTTCCTTCTAGGGAAATAGATGCCGCAGTCATCTCGTTCATGATTGCCACCATACAGATCCCCGCTATAAGAACCAGCATCGAAGTTCCTGGCTTTGTCATTTCCAGCTGTGTTAACATACCCAATACTGCGTTTTTCTTCACTAGAAGAAAAATGCCTAATATGGGGATAACGATGACACCCAAACCACTATTTAACATATAAACAGCGCTTCCCAGAAATCTCTTTTCTTCCTTATAGCGTAGCGTTCTTTGCTGAGATCTTCCCTTTTCCCCACGAAGTGAAAACTTCTTTCTTTTTCTTGCCTGGGACTTCGTTGCCATTTGTATAAACGTAGCCTTCATCACAAGCCAGACAATGGCAAAGAAAATAATCACTACGCCTGTAATAATCCCCACGGCTGCCCCATCGCCGCTTCCAGCTTTTCCAACAAGATACAGCGGGTAAGCTGCACCCTTTACTTTTCCACCGATGGCACTTGCACTCGATAAAAACTGCTGTATCACAGAATATGCTCTCATATAGAGGTAATAGTAAAGGGCAATAAATGCTAGGGAAAGGACCACCTTCACCATACTATTTCCCTTCACCTTTTGGCTTATGAGCGATACTAAAAATCCAAGCAGACAGGATAAGGAAAGGATTAGAATCGACAGGCTAAAATACATCCCTATGTTGCACAGTACCGTCGTCGCCTTTAGCATCTGGTACTTATATGCAACCTTGTAATACACCATCATGGATGGAACGTATACCACTGCCTCATAAATCAGAATCCAGCACCATACGCTAAATAGTCTGGCTGCCAAAAGTTTCCAAGGTTTGATAGGCATCGCTAGGAGCATGTCATTGTCTTTTGCCTGATATACCATTCCACTAATATTAAACATGGAGGCGAATAGGCCTAAGACAACCGCCGAGGTACTCATACTCATGTGATACAGCCAACCAAAGCCGATTGCCACAAGCGCTTCGCACATCAGCTCCGCCATATAATAAACGGAGGCACCAAGGGCACCTGCAATAATCAAATACAGTATTGCCAGCTCAATGATTTTGCCTCTCGTTCTGCGGGTTCCCTTTTCCTTATTCTGCGTAAGAAAAGCACCTGCTTCCATAAACTGTTTTCTAAGTAAAGGATGTGCCATACTACTTTTCCTCCAGTTCCAAAAATACCTCTTCTAATGAGGTATCACCTTTCACGTCCTCCATGGACCCGGATTTAACTAGTTTGCCAGCCTTTATAATGGCAACCTTGTCACAAAGCTTTTCAGCCACATCAAGCACGTGCGTGGAAAAGAAAATGGAACCCCCCTGCGCACAAACTTCCCGCATCATGTCCTTCAGAATATGCGCTGCCTTAGGGTCCAGCCCTACGAAGGGTTCATCCATGAGTATCATTTTAGGAGCATGAATCCATGCTGATATAATAGCAAGCTTCTGTTTCATACCATGGGAATAGCTGGAGATAGCCTCACCCAAATCCTTCGTAAGCTCAAAGGCATCTGCATACTTTTGAATTCGTTCCTGTCTTACAGATGCAGGAATTTCAAAAATATCTGCCACAAACTGCAAGAACTGAATTCCTGTCATAAAATCATATAAATCCGGGTTATCTGGGATATAAGCAATATCCTTTTTGCATTCCATGGGTGAAGTCTTAATAGACTTTCCATTTACAAAAATCTCCCCTTCATCGAACTCCAAAATACCTACAACAGACTTCAGTGTTGTGGTCTTTCCAGCTCCATTATGTCCGATGAAGCCAAAGATTTCTCCTGGAGCAATGTGTAACGACAGCTGGTCAACAGCTTTCTTATCTCCATACTGTTTTGTTAGATTCTCTATCTTCAGCATCGACTATGCCTCCCTCTCTACAGTTCTTTCCACACTACTTCTTCGCAATCTTCCTGTCCATACTGCTGATATTCTTCAATAATGCTTTCCTCTGCCATCGTGAATCCTAAATATTCCAGAGTTGCATAAAGCTTGTCTGCTGCTTCATCTACCCCTTCTTCATAACCCACAATAACAACTTTCGTGTCATCTCCGCTAGAACAGAAAGCAACGCAGTACTCTGTGTCATTCAGCGCAGCAATATCATAGGGTGAATTTTCATCTAACATGATTTCATCCAGTTTTTCTGGGAACGGAGCCTGGTATCTGATGTCATCAGCAATCCATGTTCCATAAACGCTATAAACAGAACGATAGGGCACGATAAACCCTGAAGGCTCTATCATACAAACCTCATCAATATATTCCCCTGCCGAAGCAGAGCCGCCTGTCAGAAGGATGCCATTGTTAAATAATGTAGCATATGTTCTGTATCCATCGGTGTAGCAGTCCACTAAATTAAGTTCCCCATCTGCATAGGTAATCACGCCGGTCCAGTTTAACTGTAATCCAGAATTCTCCGAGGATGCATAACGCACTACACATAAGAAATTCTCATCTTCCATAGTGAGAATAGTATAGCTAATGTTTGCATCTTCCACAAGGAATGCTTCCTCTAATGCAGTTTTCAATTCTGCAATATCATAGTTTCCTTCTGGTACATCACCATAGGTTTTGGCACTAGCTTCTGCATCCACATTCACTTTGTTCTTACCATCAAAAAAGTCATAGTAAGCATCTATGGAGGCATAGCTTATACTAACCGTTGTATTCCCTGGCTCTTCCACAGGTTCTTCTTCTACTTCAGGTTGTTCTTCTACATCCGGTGTTTCTTCTACTAAAGGGGTGTTTCCCTCTGGCGTTTCTACTACTGTTGGTTCACCACTTTCTGTCTTCTCACCACAACCGGTAAGCATGATACTTCCCACCATCGCCGCCATAAGCATTGATACTATTCTTCTTTTCATTTGTCTTCTCCCTCATTATTTGTCTGCCATATTTAAAGGCAAACGCTTTTATATATTTCATCCATCTTACAAAGGACAATTTCTTCCGAAAAATTCTTTACCTTCTCCTGGTTGTACTTTCCAAGAGCTTCCTTATCCCCAGATAAAATCCGTTCAATGGCTTCCTTACATTCTTCCACTTTATGCGGATCAAATAACGCTCCGCCCTTTTCATCAATCAAATCTACATTTCCGCGGATTCGGCTAACAGCGCAAGGCAACCCCGCTGCCATTGCTTCCATAAGCGCCACCGATAATCCTTCCCTAAAGGAAGGAAAGGCATATACGTCAGCCGTATTTAATAGTTCCGCAATATCCGTTCTATACCCGAGAAGATGGAGATGAACATTTAGTTTCGCAGCCAACTCTTCAAGGTATCTGTCTTTATCGCCTTTACCTGCAATGAAATAATGGATGGAAGGATTCTCTAATTCTGCAATCGCCCTTATAATAACTTCCTGATTTTTATTAGCATTGAGTTCACCAACAGAAAGAAGCATACAATCCTTCTCTGTAATTCCAAGTTCTTTTCTCTTCGCCAAGCAGTCAAGATCTTCTATCTGATATTTATTCGTATCGATACCAATCCCTGGAATATACTCTACACAGCCCGCTTTCATGCGTTTTTTCGCGAACGCATAATCTTCCTGGTTGATTGTGAGAAGTACATCCGTAAGCTTGGAACACTTTTTTTCTATCGGATAAAACAGAATCCAGTTCTTCTTTGGTGCACCCTTATAAAAATGAAATCCATGGGCTGTATAAATGACTTTTGTTCCCTGTTTACGAGCATCCTTGGCAGCTAACCTGGCAACCACAGATCCAATAGGGGAATGGCAATGCAGTAGATTATACTGATTTTCATCGCACATTTTCTTAACTTGTTTCAGCGATTGCTTAATTCCACCAATATTTGTAATTTTTCTTGGAATAGGAACATGCGTGACGGTTACACCTTTTTCTGCCAAGCGATGAATCATATTCTGGATTCGTTCATCCGAAATGGTACTACCCTCTTTGCAGTTGCAAGCTACATCTACCTGATAACCACTGTCAAGCAGGAACTGAATGTTCTGCATATTAAACTGTTCTATCATAGAAGCCACCGATGCAAGAATAAGCGCCTTCGGTTTCTTTTTACTCATCAGCATGCAGTTCTCCTTCAGTTCTCTTGATGGATTCCGTTAATGATACAATCTGGTAATTTATATTAGGGTAAACTGAAATCTTGTGATCATAAGCGTAATTTCCAAATGCCTTATTCACAAGTCTGCCTATCTTTCCTGGCATCTTACCGCCAAGTTTTACACCGAGTTTCAGTATTCCGCCTTTGATTCTGATTTTCTTTCCTCGTACTTCTGCGATTTCCTTAACCATCTGGCTAGTCTTCGTCCACTGGGCATTCTGCGGAATCAAAACAACGGCATTCTCCTGCATTTTATCTACAAGCATAATCTTGCAAAGAAATTCACACAGATTATCTATATGTAACATAGATCTTTGATTTTCAACATTTGGGAAGAGTGGAAGTTTCCTTGCAAACTTTGCTAAAGTCGGATAATTTCCTTTAGAACCTTTTCCATAAATCATCGGGGGTCTTAATACTATTACTTGAAAGGATTCCTCTGCCAGTTCTCTTACTGCCACGTCCGCCTGCAGTTTGGAGTCACCATAAAAATTGGCTGCTTTAGGAACCGTGTTCTCATCTATAATCTTCTCCTTGCCATAAGGCGCAGAATCACCATACACAATCATAGACGACATAAATATAAATTCTTTTACACCTTCCGCCTTTGCTTTCTTGCATGCTTCGACGGCCAAATCTGTATTAACTGCATAATATTTTTCTTTTACATCATCATCAACTTTTCCTACATCAGCATGGGCAATTCCTGCCACATGAAAAACAATATCGTAGTTAGAAAAATCCTTTTCTCTCCACGCTCCATCTTTCATATCCATGGTGTCTATCTTTAGAGACCCATAATGCACAGCGGCATATTCCCGAAAAGATTCTCCAATATACGAACCTGCACCCGTAATTAAAACACGTTTTTCTAATGCTTTATTTACTTCAACACTATGTCCAAATCCAATATGTCCTATAAGCTCGGCATCGGATTTATCCATAGCATAATTTCTACCTACGACACTCTTCATCTATTTCTGCTCTTTATGTTTTTTCATTTCTCCGGTGCCACCTTCAACAACACCATCACTTCTAAGCACACTGATAAATGTTCCGAAGAAACACTTACAGTCCATGGCAAAACCTATGTTTTTGACATAGTCCCCATCGAGTTTCGCCTTCACTGGTATTTCCAGTTCATCTCTTCCATTAATCTGCGCCCATCCAGTGATTCCAGGTTTCACATCATTAGCACCATACTTGTCTCTCTCGGCAATCAGATCATCCTGATTCCAAAGCGCTGGTCTTGGCCCTACTAAAGATAGATGCCCGGTAAATAGGCACTGGTAAACCTGGGGTAATTCATCAATGCTTAGTTTTCTAAATACTTTGCCCGTTTTGGTAATAAACGCTTCCGGATTGCTTAACATATGTGTGGGCATATCCTTCGGTGTATCTGTCCTCATGGTTCTAAATTTCCATATTTCAAATAACTTTTTATTCTTACCTACTCTTTTTTGTTTAAACAAAACCGGTCCCGGAGAATCAATCTTGATAGCAATCGCAAATATCAACATAAAGGGTGCAAGAATGATGCACACCGGCAGACAAATCAAAATATCCAAAAATCTTTTTACAGGCAAATACGCCTTTTGGCTTTTCGTCATATTCCTTCCTTCACGGGGACGTTCCATTTGGGCAGTGGTGTGTCCCTCTGAATAGCGGAGTGTCCCTTTGGTTCATTCGTCAATGATTTCAATTGTCCTTCAAAACGTTTCTACAATGGCTTATCCTTAGGTGTCCCAGCTTTTCTAGGATACTTCTTCGGTGTCTCCTTCACTTTGGAAACTACTAACAGACTTCTTCCATAATCAGACGCCGGCAGCGTAAAGTCGACAATCGTCTTCTTCTTTCCACCAAGCACATTGAATGCATTGCCAGCAGTGGCCATTTCATTCAATAAATCCTCTGATTTGTATGCTATGAAATATCCCCCCACCTTTACATAAGGAAGCGTATATTCCAATAACACCGATAAATTTGCCACGGCTCTGGATACAACAAAATCAAACTTCTCTCTGAATTTATCTGGAGTGGCATACTCTTCGGCACGGCCATGGTAAGCTTCTATTCCAGTCAGGCCAAGTTCCTGGATTACTTCTTTTAGGAAATTAATTCTTTTGTTAAGCGAATCAATCATCGTCACCTGTAAATTAGGAAATACAATCTTTAGAGGAATAGCAGGGAATCCCGCCCCAGTTCCAACATCTAAAAGGCTGGCCTCTTTCCCATCCACTAGCGCCTCACGAATCTCTTGAACCTCCACTGCCTTAATTAACGAAACAGAATCCGCAAAATGTTTTACCAAAACATCCTCATACTCTGTAATGGAGGTCAAGTTCATTTTTTCATTCCAGGAAACCAATAATTCGTAGTATTTCTGGAACTGCTCCACCTGCGCATCTGATAAGGTAATATCTAATTGTTTAAATAATTCACGAATTTCCAATATTATTCTCCGTACTTATAATTAGTTGGTTCAATCTCTTGTCAACCGCCCAAAGGGACACTCCTCTACCCAAAGTGACACTCCTCTGCTCAAAAGGACCGTCCCCAATTACTTACGCAGTTTTGCATCCAGATATACTAAAAGAACACTGACATCGGCTGGGGTTACACCCGAGATACGGGAAGCCTGACCAATATTATCCGGGCGAAATTCTTTCAATTTCTGCCGTGCTTCTAAACGAAGACTGGAGACTTCATCGTAATCAAGATCTACTGGAATCCGGCGAGTTTCCATCTTTTTAAACTGTTTTACTTGCTGTTCCTGCCTTTTGATATATCCATCATACTTGATTGCAATATTAATCTGGTTTGCCACGTCCGCCGAGACGGAAGGCCTCTCTGGATCAATCGGTGCAATATTTTCATAGGACAATTCCGGACGGCATATTAATTCCGATAAAAACGTACTCTTCTTCACCGTAGCTGAACCCATGGATTCTAAAAATGCCTGCGTTTCTTTTCCTGCACCAACAGAGGTTTCCTGCAATCGGGCAACCTCTTCATTTATTAATTTTTCCTTTGCCAGTAATGCTTCATAAACTTCATCGGAAACAAGCCCCACACGATGACCATGCTTACGAAGTCTTAGATCTGCATTATCCTGACGAAGTAATAGTCTGTATTCTGCGCGGGATGTCATCATACGATATGGTTCCCTATTTTCCTTGGTTACCAAATCATCAATGAGGACACCAATATAACTTTCCGAACGATCTAGAATTAATGGTTCTTTCCCAAGAATTTCCATAGCAGCATTAATTCCAGCAATGAGTCCCTGGGCTGCTGCCTCTTCATAGCCAGAAGATCCATTGAACTGCCCAGCACAGAACAGTCCCTTCGTACGCCTTGTTTCCAAAGATAAGAGAAGCTGTCCATGCGTCAGACAATCATACTCAATGGCATAAGCATTTTTTACAATTTCACAGTGTTCCATACCAGGAACGGTACGATACATTGCAAGCTGCACATCTTCCGGAAGCGAAGAACTCATTCCGCCAACATACATCTCATTAGTATATAATCCCTCTGGCTCTAAAAATACCTGATGACGTTCCTTCTCTGCAAACTTAACCACCTTATCTTCAATGGAAGGACAATATCTAGGACCGGTACCTTCTATAATGCCAGCATAAATCGGAGAACGATCCAAATTCGCTCGAATGATTTCATGTGTCTTTTCATTCGTGTATGTCAGATAACAGCATACCTGTTCCTTCTGTATACTATCCGGGTCTGTGGAGAAGGAAAATGGTGTAATCACCTCATCTCCATACTGTGGCTCCATCTTGTCATAATCCAGACTATTTCCATCCATACGTGCCGGTGTTCCCGTCTTAAAGCGACGAAGTCCTATTCCCATCGCTTTTATACTATCTGACAAATAGGTTGCTGCTTTTAGTCCATTGGGGCCGGTATAGCTAATTGCCTCTCCACAAAGGCATCTTGCATTCAAATAGGTGCCGGAGCAAATAATCGCTGCCTTACAAAAATAGGTTGCCCCGGTAAAAATACGAACACCTGTAATTTGATAAGCACGCTCTGGATGCGCATCTTCATATGCCTCATATAAAAGTTCACAGACTTCTGCCTGTTTAATTCTGAGATTCTTTTGGGCCTCTAGACGTTTCCGCATTTCCCCCGTATAAACCTGCTTATCAGCCTGTGCTCTCAGGGAATGTACTGCAGGGCCTTTCGATACATTTAGCATTTTCGATTGGATAAATGCTGCATCAATCACTTTTCCCATCTCGCCGCCCAGAGCATCTAGTTCTCGCACCAAATGTCCTTTTGATGAGCCTCCAATATTTGGATTACAAGGCATGAGTGCAATGGATTCTGCGGATACGGTAAATAGCACCGTAGACAACCCTAAACGTGCACAGGCAAGGGCTGCCTCACAACCGGCGTGTCCCGCACCAATGACACATACATCCACATATTCTTTTATGGTGTTCTTATTGGTAAGAGGTAATTTCTCCATCATCGTATATCCTAGAGTAGTTTTCACTACATATTTTCTGATTTACATAATATGTCACAACACTTCTATTATAACACAAGAAGGCAGAGGTTTTCCCCTGCCTTCCTTTTCTAGCACCCTTCTTCCAAGGTATAATTTTCTTCGTCTTCCACAGGCGTTTCCTGCTGCTCTGTCTTCTCAACTAATCCCGCAGATGTTAAATCCCCCACATGCATGTAATCCCGAAGAATATAGGAAAATACTTCAACATCCGAAAATCCCATAGTCTTTATGATTTCCGCTTCCTGGTTCGCTTGTTCTTCTGTCTTATAGCCAGGTATAATCGGAATACGAATCCTACATTTGTTCTGCAGACCTTTTTCACATATCCGCTGCAGGTTCTTCTTCATCACCACGGACGATAGTCCCGTGTACTGCTCATAAATAGCATCATCTAGGCTCTTAACATCTATGAGGAAATAGTCCACCTTCTCCAACACCTCATCTAAAACAGGACTCTCATAATTCATAGAGGTCTCCATGTACACCTTCATCCCCATGGGGCGTATTTTCAAAAATTCTAAAATTGCTTCTCCATGTAGCAGAGACTCACCGCCGCCAAACATAAGTCCCCCGCCTGTAGTAAGGAAGTAACAGTAGTCAATCATCACCTTGTCTAACAATTCCTGCGCAGACATAGGGCGATATTTCTGTTTTCCAAGAATATCCATATTGATACAATACTTGCATTTTAACGGACACCCGGCTAGTCCAATAAGCGTGGTAACGCCTTCCCCATCAGTAAGCAAACGATGTCGGTTGATGACTTGTACTTTAAATAGCTGCTGGTTAGTCTGCATAAATGTAATAATCAATCTCTTCTTCGCTCAAATTGGTCACAGTCTTATTTGCAAGATCAACATAAATCCAATCCCACGTTGCTGTGTGGCTTTCGCCATCTTCCTCTTCTACGACTTCATAGCAGTGAATCATGTAATTGCCATTTTCCTCCACACTGTCAATTTCCACAATCGGAGCATTGGAATAATTCTTTGCAATAGTAAGTCCGACATTATGGTCTGAAAGATCTACTTCATCTACACATACCACGTCCCCATCCAGCTCGTACTCAATCTCTCCACCCTCGGAGCTTGGATCGTATGCCACATCACCATCTAGCTCATACTCTAAACCGCCATCATAATCGTCATTAGGATCCACTTCTTCCGGAGGTGCTGATTCCATACCATCTACTTCATTGATAGGCGGTTCTGTAGCGCCCCCTAACGCCTCAACGTCTCTACCACCTTTCGGGTCTACAACACCAGAGGGTACCTTCTCCATTCCGCAGGCAGTCAGCATCACCGTTGTTGCAGCGACAGCGCTAGCAAGCAATGCTTTGTTTAATATTTTCTCTTCCTGTGCACACTTAGGACAGGTACCACTACACTCTCCTTCGTAGGTACATTCTCTCTGGTGTAAATCTACACCAATCTCATCTGCAACTGTCTTACGAATCGCTTTCAGTCTTCTGCATTGTTCTTTATGTGTCATACTAATTTCCCTTTTCCTTTCTCTTTCTACACAATTTCACTTGGGGGATGCCCCCTTCTATAAATGATACGAACTACTTTTACTAATTTATGGATTTTTTTGTAATTCTTATACTTTATTATACAATGAAAGACTACTGCACTTTATACTTCTCATAAAATACTTTCTTTGTAGTTTCCAAATCCAGCTTAAATTCTCTAGAAGAGGTTACTAAAGCATCTGCCCCGCGCACAATAATCTGTTCTAGTCCATCACTAGTTACCACTCGAATCCGGAGTTTTCCCGCATTCAGTCGGGTAAATCGTTCGATAAATTGGTCCGCTGTCTGTGCCGTCTTAGTAAACACCACCTTTACGCCGCCTTCTTCAGCTACTTCCTCCGCATGATTCTGTAACCTATAGGCGTCGAAAACCACCATCACCTGCATCCCCTTAATGGCCTGATACTCGGATAAATCCTCTACTAGTTTTCTTCGTAGTCCATCTAGGGCATCTCCTGAAATTCCTGCTAAATTTCCCCAGGCATGCAGTACATTATATCCATCTACCAGAAGATATTCTGGCAAGGGCGCTTGATAGGACTTTACGGTCGAAGTTCCTGCTGTCACCTTCACATCCTTAGTGGTATGATGATTCTTCCCTTTATGAGGGATAAAATTCTCATGACTATTCGCATAAAATGTACTCTGCATAATTTCTGAAATTTCTTCCTGCGACACAAAATCACTAACTTCTTGGACAGTATTTTGCTTCACACGATTTCGAATCTGTTCCTCTGTCAGTTCCTTGGTTGGATGAAGCACAGAAGGCATATGCATCCTTGTGTGCACTTCATTCCATGGTACAATCTCACCGCTGCCATGAGCACAAAAGACAGAATCGGGCGTATTCCTTGTATCTTTCAGCGGATCGTATGCCCTCGCTGCCAAAACCTCATCCTCATTATGGCAAGGTCCATATCCAAATACCGAAAGTGACAGCATCCCCCTTCCTGATGTGTATGCCGTCACATCCGCACCATAACCTGCCAGGGTTGATACTGGTGCTGTTCCCACTAAAACAGCCTTATCACCTTCCACCTCCGGCGCAAAATCTCTAGCATACAACCGTTCCAAATCCGTCATTGCTCTTCCTACACATTCTGTGGGGAGTTCCAAACGAAATGCATAATAAGGTTCTAGGAGCCTACTCTTTGCCTGCATAAGGCCTTGCCGGATGGCTCGATACGTAGCCTGCCTAAAATCCCCGCCTTCCGTGTGCTTGGGATGAGCGCGACCACTGACCACAGTTATCTTCATATCGGTAATCGCCGAACCCGTAAGAACCCCTCTGTGCGTACGTTCCTTAAGGTGCGTCATAATCAGTCTTTGCCAGTTTTTGTCCAATATCTCTTCCCGACAATCCGTCTCAAAGATTAGACCTTCGCCAGGCAGCGTCGGTTCTAGCAACAGATGTACTTCTGCATAATGTCTAAGTGGTTCAAAATGTCCCACACCTTCAACAACATCTTCTATAGTTTCTTTATAAATAATCTTTTTCTCGCCAAATGAAACATGATAACCAAAACGTTCTAAAATAGATTTCTGAATAATTTCCGTCTGCACCATCCCCATAAGGCTGATTTGAATAGATCGGCTATCTTCTTCATAAGACAAGGACAAGTCCGGCTGCTCTTCTGCCAGTTTCTGCAACTTAGGAAGCGCTACATTTACCTCCACGCCATCCTCTAAAATCAATTCATAAGAAATCACCGGTGAAAGCAGTGGTCTTCTCTCTCCTTCTTCACTGCCAATCCCCTGCCCTGGATAGCTGGCGGTCAGCCCCGTAACTGCCACAACCTGTCCACACTTAGCTTCTGAAATCTGTTCAAACTTCACCCCATCATAGAGACGAATAGTATTTATTTTTTCTTTTTCCAAAGAGTCCTTAACTTTTAATACGCCGCTAGTAATCCGTAGATGCGTCAGTCGTTCTCCCTTTTCATCAAAAGAAATCTTAAATACTCTGGCACCAAAATCTTCAGAAGCCGCATTCTGTTCTACCGCTTCTAACAACCACGATAATGTCCCCATAAATTCAGAAACACCTTCATCTTTTAGCGCAGCACCGAAACATACAGGATGTATTTTTCTATCTGTAAATAACTTGGCAACCTGTGTATCAGTAATGAGTTCCCCATTAAGATAAGCTTCCATAAGCGTTTCCTCTGTGGTTGCCACAGACTCATAAAATGCATCATTCTTTTCTGTAAAGTCTATGTAGTTCCCTGCCAATTCCTTTTGAATGTGTTTTAAAATATCCTCTTTAGTGGCATCTACCTGATCCATCTTATTAACAAATACTAGATAAGGAATCTCATAAGTATCCAATAGTTTCTTCAAGGTTCTGGTATGGCTCTGCACACCACTTGAAGCACTAATTACCAAGATTACGGCATCTAGAACGGACAGGGTACGCTCCATCTCTGCCGAAAAATCCACATGCCCAGGAGTATCTAATAACGTTGCCAGAATGGATACTTCATCCGTTTTTTCTCTATAAAAAGGCAGGAGCGCCTGTTTACTAAAAATAGTAATACCGCGCTCCTTTTCCATAGGATTTGTGTCTAAAAAAGCATTGCCCTTATCTACTCGGCCTAGGCTCTTTAGTTTCCCAGCATGATACATCATGCACTCTGATAAAGTTGTCTTTCCAGCATCCACATGTGCCAGAATTCCAAGTGTCACATACTTTGGCATGATTTCTACTTAACCTACACTCATAGATGAATCATCTTCGCCAAAAATACAATCATCATCCATGGTAACCTTCATACCTTCAATACCTTCTTCTGTTTCGCTTCCCATAAATGTACAACCATTAAATGTATAGGTTCCTGACTTAGAAAGCATTGCCTGTCCATAGTTATAGGCAAACAGACAATTATTAAATACCGCCGCAGACTTATTGAAATCTAACAAGGTAAACTCCTGGCAATAACTCATGGTACAGTTATTAAAGATAGCATTCTTCACAGCAGTAAAGCACACAATACCATAACTACAGTCATGAATCCATGAATCATTAACGGTAATACTATTGCACTTTTCTGCTTCTATACCATAGGTACCGCAGCCATAAAGATTCATATTGTTTAAGACTACATTGTTGGTCGAGATAAGCCCTAATACTGCACCGGTACAATAGCCTGGTTCAACAGCATGTCCCATAACAATTCCAGACAACGTAATGTTTTTACATTTATTAAACTGCAGCACGTCTGCATAGGCATCCTCAACTACAATCTGGGTAAGTCTAGCTGGACTCTCTGCATATATTGCAAAGTTATTTACACTGTTAATCTGAAGTCCTTCATCTGCATCATACTTTACTTTTTTATTGGCAATCTCTTCTGCATTTTCTACATATCTTGTAATATCATACACACCAGGTGCTAGTACAAGTAAAGTATCCGGCGCAATGGACTCCACCAAGAGTTCCGTGCTCGTTACGTATACGCAATTCTTATAGTCATCATAAGGGATTGCAGAAATCATCTCCTCCGCATCTGCTTCTACCTCTGCGACCTCATCCTCAGCATCCTCTTCGTCTTCTGCTTCTTCCTCTTCGTCTCCGTCCTCTTCTTCCTCATCTACTTCGTCGGTATCGTCCTCTTCCGTTTCAGCATCCTCTTCGTCAGAATCACCTTCTTCGGTATCCTCTTCCTGTTCTTCTTCCAAATCTGTTTCTTCGGTTGCTTCCGGAGCAGTCTCCTTCTCCTCCTGCGTATCTTCTACAACTTCTGGTTCCTCTTCCTTATCTGTCGTACCAGTTACAACTTCCCCATCCAAATTACCAGAAACAGTTAGTCCAGAGTCTTTAATCTCTACGGTTCCCGATTCTCCAATATTAATCGTGCAGGCAGTCATTGATACCATAGTAAGCACGCCCAACATTATTGCTAACTTTTTCTTCATATCATCTCTCCTCAGAAATATTCTTACAGGAACATTGTTCCCAATTCTTTCTTAACATAGCCTTTTACAAAAATACCATCTTCTCGGTACTCTTCTACAATATTACCACTTTCATGCATTCTTGAGATAATTGATGCATCAGAAAATGCAAATATCTTTTCTATATATACCATACCCTCATGCATAAATCTGGCAATAGCATCCTCTAATTTTTCAATGCCTGTGCCCTCTTTTGCGCTGATTCGAACACTACGATCCGCCCTTGGATCCCATAAAATCAACTGATCCGTCAGCAAATCTGCTTTATTGAACACTGTAATCACAGGTTTCCCCTGAATTCCTAGTTCTGAAAGCGTTCTGTACACCGTGTCCATATGGGCATCCCTATCGGGGTCGGCCGCATCCACTACATGCAAAATCAAATCTGCATGTACAGCCTCTTCCAATGTACTTTTAAAAGCATCAATCAGATTGTGAGGAAGTTTCCGAATAAAACCTACTGTATCCGTTAATAGCATCTTCTCCCCATCCCGCATCTTATACTCTCTCGTGGTGGGATCTAGGGTTGCAAAAAGCATATCTTCAGCTAATATTCCTGCACCTGTTAGTGTATTTAGCAGTGTGGACTTTCCTGCATTTGTATATCCAACAATGGATACACAAAACTCCCCGTTCCGACTTCTGCGTGCTCTGGTTACACCTCTGTGTTTCTCAACTTCCTTTAACTCTCTCTTGAGCTGGCTGATTCTTTCATGAATCCTTCGTCTATCTATCTCCAGTTTTTTCTCACCAGGTCCTCTGGTACCTATACCACCGCCTAGCCTAGAAAGCACTTTACCCATACCAATCAGGTGTGTTGCACGATACTGAAGCTGTGCTAATTCTACCTGAATACTACCTTCTGCACTTAATGCATGCGCTGCAAATATATCCAGAATCACCATGGTTCGGTCCATAACTTTACAGCCTAGCATCTCTTCGATTCGGCTCATTTGAGAGGCAGAAAGTTCATCATCAAAAACCACGCCATCAGCCTCCATAAGGGAGACCTGCTGGCTAATTTCTTCAATCTTACCGGTGCCCATATAGGTCTGGGGATGACGATTCTCACGAATCTGTATCACTTTTAGTATCCCTTCACCGCCGGCAGTTTTTACCAGTTCGCCTAGTTCATCTAGGCTAATGCTAACTTCCTCTTCATCGGTTCCAATCCCGGCCAATATAAACTTTTCTTTAATCTTTGCTGTTTCCTGCATTTATCCGCATTCTCTTAAAAGTCTTCAAGGCTTTTGCCCCTTGTATCATAGTATCATAACATAATACAAAGAAGTGATTCTACTAGCAACGAATCACCCCGTCTCGCTATAACTAACCTCTAGGTCCTCACTTACGGGTTGCAACGTTTACAAGGAACATACCCCTCGGCAATGACTTTTTCTCTATCCCAATCTACAGGAAGCTTATTGTGTTCTGCCATCTCGCCTACGGAAGAACAGTTCGGATAATGAAATTTCCCTGTATTGGTATTAATTACATAGGTGCAGGTAAGTACTGGCTGTGATGGCGTAGACTCAGAATCCGGTACATTGCTCGAATCAGAGTCTGGCATAGATGGCTGGTCAGGTAAACGCTCTGGCACAGGCAATACGTCTGAATCTTTTTCTGCCAAGAGAGCTTCCTGACTTCCATCGGAAGCATTGGTTCCATCAGCATAATTAATGATTACTCCCGGCTGCGCGTTATAACAAAAGACACAGAAGCAGACCCCTTCTCCTACATCTTCCACACTCATGGCTTCCATCAAGACACCTGTTGCCAAAAGATTATTTCCTTCGAAAATAGGCGTAACCCTGTAAAGCACGTGATTATCGGTCTTTTGTACATACTTCGCTACTTGTTCCTCAAAAGGGAGCATCCCTCTAACATTCAGATACCTTGTACCCGTAATCAGATTCCGTGTATTATCATTCTCACCTGATAATTGATAACCAATCAGATGGCACCTATTATACAAATACTTTCCATCTACAAAATCATACTTTGCCGTCTGCCAACCGCTGGGCTTAATCATACCAATCTCGCCGCGTTCCTCTGTCGGCATAATCTCCACACAGATATTGGCATAGGTAATGCCACAGCGACCTAACTCATCTAAAGATGCATAGAACTCAAAGGGCGAAGTCGTAAGCTCTTCCTCCGTAAAGAAAGGCTTATTCCCATGAACAATGACATAGGGAAAATCCACGAAGACTGGTATGTCCTTCAATGAAAAACTTTCCTCCTGCCCTATTATCTTTTCACCGGCTTCCCCTTCAGAATCTGACTCCTCTAGGGCTGGTACTTCTAAAGAATACTCCGACTCTCCTATGAAATCTGTCTCCTGCGAAGGTTCCCTCCCCTGTTGGCAGTCACTCTCCAGAAAACCACTCTCCTGCTGAGACTCGTTTTCCTGCTGAGACTCGCTTTCCTGCAAAGCCGCCGCTTCCTGCTGTTCTATCTGTATCTCTTCCCTTTCCTTAGAAGTATCTGGATTGCATCCAGCCATCCATAGAAGCAGTAACCAAAATGATAGTACCGGCAGCAATGTATTCAGTTTTCGTTTCCATTTCACTTTTTTCATAGACCCATTATCGCATAGCGGCATCTATAAAAAGCACCATAAACGCCCCTCTATTTCTCGTGAAGTTCTTTAATCGCTTCTGCCAGTTTAGGATTCTTTTTCTTAAGTTCCCCATACAGTTTCTTATGAAGGCTGTCCATATGCGCATAGGCCTCTGGATGCTGGGCGCGCATGCGTTTACGCAGTTCACGTCGATGTTCTCTAAGACGACCTAGTGCACTGCTTCCCATTGCCCGCAAGTGTTCCTCACTTTCCATTCGTCTGACTTCAATTTCCCTTTCCAAACTCACTAATTCTTCCGGCGTAATCTTTTTCGTAACACTCAGTTCTTCCAGTTTTATCTCCAGATAATCCCAGAACTCATTCTCATCAAAACGCCCCAGCATGCCCCAGATAGTGTGCAGCCTTGCCTGTCCAAAAATCTTATTCACAATCTCCGTATAAGATATATCCTGCACCACCTCTCCCAAGGTCTCTGTTTCATGCAATTCCTGCTCAATCAACCTCGCTTCCTCCGATGCCAAACGCTCCAACCACTTCTCTGCATCTACACCAAATGCCCATTCTACTTCAACCAATTTTTCCAGTTCCTCATCCGGTTCAGCCACAGCACCTACCTGGCCACTTTCTTCCAATTCATAGGGCTTTTCAAATCCGGCATCACGAAGTGCCAGCGTAATGGTTCTTCTCACATGATTTTCTTCAATTAACGTAGCTCCACCTAGACTTCGAATGGCATCATTCAGGGAACCCTCGTGTTCTGTAATGTAAAACCGTATTCCCTGTTTCATATAATTTCTAGCCATCACAATCAGTCTGTCAATGGCTGTAATATCAATACTGCTAATTCCTCTGGCATCCACAACAATACATTTCGTATCCTCTTTTACTGCCCTTGCAATGTCATTTTGGAAACGATCTATATTCGCAAAGAACAGATTTCCTCCAAACCGATAAATCACGACATTCTTGATTGGTCGAGCATTTGAATTTCTCCCTAGAGAATAGAAATTCCCCTGTCCTGGAATTCTTCCTACAAGAGCTGTTGGCGGCGCCGTAGCACGAATGGCTACTTCACAGAAGGACAGAATGGTTCCCACCACTACGCCTCCCACAGTACCTAAAAAAAGCACACCAAAGAATGAAATCATAAAGATCATAAATTCATTTTTTCTAATTTTCCAAAGACGACCAGCCATCTTCATTTCCAGAATACCAACAAGTGCAGCCATGACAATACCTGTTAATACCGGCACAGGAAGATAGCTTAGTAGCGGCGTTGCAAACAGCAAAATCAGAAGCATGGTAACAGCTGCAGCAACAGACATGAGCTGAGATCTGCATCCAAAGGAATCTGTAATTCCGCTACGGGATACAGAACCATTCACTGGACAGCAACCCACAATACCAGATGCTGCATTCATGGCTGCGTAGGCAACCAACTCCCTATTATGATTTAGTTTATCTCCATACTTTATGGCATAATTTCCGGAAGCTAGCAGCGTCTGTGCCATAATTACAATAGCAATGCTAAAGGATTGGGTAAAAATAAGTTGCGGATGTTCGGCTATGATTGTCATGTCGGGAAGAGCAAATTGCGGAAGCCCCTTTGCCACCTCCGGCAAAAGTTTCACTCCATAGGTATCAACCTTACACACAACCTGAATCAGCCCTCCCACAACCAAAAGCACCGCTGTCATGGGAATCCTTGGGCACAACCGCCTGCAAATCAAAATCACGAGGGTGGTTCCTAAACCAAGCCAAAAAGAAAGCTGGTGAAAATGCCCTGCCTCCTCAACAATATTATCCACTAGTTGTATAACATTTCCCACCCCGGGATTTCCACCAAACAATTTCGGTAATTGCATTAGAATAATAGTGCAGCCAACCCCTGAAATAAAACCACCCATCACAGGCATGGAAATGTATTTCACAATACGACCAAATCTAAAAACAGCAAAGAGAATAAACCACAACGCAACTACCATTGCTATCACCGGCACAAAAGAAAGCGCTTCCCTACTTTCTGCCACAATGCCTAATTCTGCAAGCATAGAACCAACCATAACTGCTGGCATAGCATCTACACCTACTACAAACTGTCTAGAGGAAGTAATCAATCCAAAGACAAATATGGGCAATATAGATCCATATAAACCAAAGACCGCTGGCAATCCTGCAATCTGTGCATATCCCATGGAAATTGGTATGGATACAAGCGCTATCACAACACCTGCAAATATATCTTTTCCAAAATGAATCTCTTTGCGATTTTTAGACAGCATGGATAATAAATTCATACATCTACTTCATAAATACAAATTCTACCATTTCCAGTAACTGCTTTCCTTCGAAAGCATAACTGATCCAACTGGGTTCTATTCCATGTTCCACAATAAAGTAAAGGGCATGACGACCGGTAATGTTTTCTACTTTTGTCTTATACAGGCCATCGCCGGTACCTATAGAAAGAACGCCAACCTCTTTTCCATCGTTGGCATCATCCAGTAAAATACGCACCTTGCAGGGAGTTCCCATGCCCCGCACTTTCATGCAGAATGTAAGATGATCTCCTGTATAATCATCCCCAAAATCAAAATACTTATAGCCTACGATACAGGCATCTGTAATATTTGTTACCACCCTTGTGAATAAATCTTTTTCAGTAACATAGCAACCGCCCTTTAGTACGCATGCAATCTCAGCAGGTGTAATCTGATAAGGATTTAGACTTTCCTCAAATCCAAGAGACGTCATTTCTACGGTTGGTATGGTTCCATCCTCCAGAATTGATATTCTTTCCACACAGGCACGACGAGACATACAAGTGTTATTGGTCATTCGATGATAAAAAATGTACCATTGTCCATCAATACAACAAATAGAGCCATGATTATTGCCAGCTGGATAATCCTCGCCATTATCTACAATATATCCCCTGTAGATAAATGGCCCCTTAGGACTTTTAGCTGTCGCATAGGCTAGCCTGTTGCCTCTTCTAGGAGAATAGATTAAGTAATAGGTATCCCCTACCTTTCTTGGGGAACTAGCTTCATAAAACCTTCTCTCCTCCGGTATCTCCTGCCTGTCATCAATTACAGAATGCATATAACTACCAGGAAGTACATCACACATGGTTGCTGGATTCAATTCATTCATATTCGATGCTTCAAACCCATAATACACATATACTTTTCCATCATCATCCACTAATACCCCTGCATCATTAAATATGCCATCATCCCCTACCTCTGTCTTCTCATCATAGATATATTGGGAGAGCAGCTGGAATGGTCCTTCCGGTTTATCAGAAACACCGATGGCTCCTTTGGATCCAACGATATATGCATAAAGATAATATTTCCCATCCTTTTCAACCACATCAGGCGCATAAAGTTCACGATTGGTCCAAGGGGTATCTGCTTTCCTTTCCCCATCTCTGGTACGAAAACTATCCCCATGGCATTGCCATTCATTCAAATTATGAATAGAGGCAGACCATACTTTTAACTTATAATCACAAAACTTATCTGTTCCTACTGTATCATGGGAACCATACAAATACACTCTGTCCCCAAAGACTCTAGGCTCACCATCTGGAATATACTCCCACAAGGGCAAAATTGGATTCGGCAATGTTTTTCTCCTTCATGCTTGTAATATAATGTTGGTGTCAAAAGGCAGATACACGAGATTTCGACCTGCTACGCACTCTCGCAATCTCTAAAACACCGTCTCCCCATATATGGAAAGACGGCGCAAACATTAATTCATACTATGGAACAATTTCTTTTCTTCATACATTCTATCGTCAGCGGTTTTGGATAGTTGCTCTATCGTACAGTGATCAAATTCAGAAGAACATACCATCCCCTTGGAAATGGTGAATTCCGCCACGTAATCTCCACGCCACTTTCTTCGATATTTTTCCATATTTTGCAATGCACTCTTAACCGTTGTCTCGGTTCCTCTCAGTACCACCTGGAATTCATCACCCCCCATACGATACACCTGTCCCACATTACAAAATGCTAGCTTTAGGCAATCTGCTGCAGCACAAATGATTTCGTCACCAGCCTGGTGTCCTAATGTATCATTAACATGTTTTAGATTGTTTACATCCAATCCAATAAACCATAAATCCTGTCCAATTTCGTCTTCGGAAATGCTTTCCACATTTTCCGCATATGCATTACGATTGAAAAGACCGGTTAGGTTATCCGTGTTGGACATTGTAATCAGATTCTCTTCCCATCGTTTAGAGTCATCTATATCCTGTGATACAAATAGCACCTTTTCCAGTTTATCTTCTTTTTTTCCGATACGGATAAATCCAAAACGAAACCATCTATTATCTACATTAATGGCATCCATCTGAATATTACACGTATTGCGCATACGCTCTTCCAGCGTTGATAGAGTCGTAAAATCTTTGACAGACTCAAAGTGTTCCGCTGCAATTCTTTTACGCATTACTTCCCAAATAACTTCCTGACATTTTGCGAGGCCCTGCTCCTTTACTATCTCTCTTACATGTGCGCTAGAGCCAACCTCTTGAAAATTCCCGGTGGCAATCTCCAGCAAATGCATGGTGTCATAAATTTGCGCAATAGAGGTATTGATTAATTCCTTTTCCAGTAGTTTTTCATTGTACTCTGTAATATCCTGATGATATCCACGAATCATGATACCATTGCCATCATACTTCTGTTCCAGGACACCACCGCAACGAACCGTAATCACACCACGTGTTGGATGATGATATGGATAGATTACCTCTGCAGAATTACCGGCGCGCATCGCTTCTACACACTTTTCAACCTTTGAAACATACTCTTTATCAACACGATCAAACCAAAATCTGTAAGTCTCTTCTTCTGTTAATGGCTCTGTGAGTCCAATCAACACTGCCGCATTGGCATCCACTATAAAACGCGGTTCTCCTTCATCTAAAATGAAATACCAAAGTCCCATACTTGCACCTGCAAGTATTTCCGTTGTCTCTTTATATAATTTCTCGGTCCTCTTAGCCTCAGTAATATCAACCATACTGCGCTGCAATATGGGGCGCCCATTTTCCCCCTCTAGTATACGCAACGTTCCAAAACAGTCGATTTCCTGGCCATCCTTATGAACAACACGATATTCACACTCAACTACTTCCGTAGTATTCTTATCCTTGAGTTCCTGTACCAGTTTCTGAATCACACCGGCATCCTTCGGAGCAACAGTGCCAGCAACACCATGGAAATTATCCGCTTGCATTTCCTCTAAACTATCATAGCCAAGAATCTCAAGGGCGCGATCATTGACATATAAAATCTCATTTGTATCTAGCGTATACTGCAAAATTCCGCAGGACACACTGGCCAAATATCGATCTAATTCTTGTCTTTTCTTTTCTGTTATATTATCCATGCACATAACTCCTTATAATCACTTCAACTTCTATTATAGCAAAGAGTATTATGTAAATGTGAAAAGGCGGCATAATTATCGATTTTCGCTCAATAACTATACCGTCCTTCTAATAGAATAAAATAATGTGAAGCTGTTCCTACTTAGTAATTCTCTTCATGAACTTCAAAATAACTCTGGGGATGATTGCAAGTTGGGCATACTTCTGGAGCCTCGGTGCCAACTACAATGTGACCACAGTTGCGGCATTCCCATACCTTTACTTCGCTCTTCTTAAATACTTCCTGCATTTCAATATTTTTAAGAAGCGCACGGTATCTTTCCTCATGATGCTTTTCAATGGCTGCAACCAATCGGAACTTCTTTGCCAACTCTGGAAAACCTTCTTCCTCAGCAGTCTTCGCAAAGCCCTCATACATATTGGTCCATTCAAAACTTTCCCCGTCAGCAGCCGCTTCTAAGTTCTCCTTGGTATCACCAATTCCATCTAATTCCTTAAACCATAACTTTGCATGTTCTTTCTCATTATCAGCAGTCTTCAAGAATAATGCAGCAATTTGCTCGTAACCTTCCTTCTTTGCCTTCGACGCAAAATAGGTGTACTTATTCCTTGCCTGGGACTCCCCTGCGAAGGCAGCCTCCAAATTCTTTTCTGTCTGGGTTCCAGCATACTTACTCATATTCTCATCCTCCAAATATTATTTTATCTACCAGTAAATGCAATATTACATTTCTTTCTTCCACAAACCATGAAGATTGCAATATGCATACACTGCAATTACCTTTTCATTTTTGCCTAAGCAGAAACATACCTTCGGGGTACAACCAGGCTTCAGGTTTTTCTTCATACTTCCCTTGTCAGTCTCCACAAGCACCCATTCGATATAATGAGCATCCATCATAGGATGTTCCGCTTCTCCAATGCATACCTTTACCTCATCACAGCAGATCTGTACTGCAGGAACATGTTTTTCAACAGCTGCATCCACAGCTCCGGGAACGATTTCTTTCATGTTCTGCCCGCAGCAAACTGTGGGGACATTCGTTTCCTTAACGACTTCAATAATTTTTCCACAGGTATCACACTTATAAAATTTCATAGTCATTCCTCCTTATATTCGTTTTTGAAGTTGTTATTTTGTTTCTCTGTCCTTTTACAATATTCTAAAGATGGCATATTTTATGTCAATAAACATATGTAGCCATTTTTATACAAAAATAGGGTTCCCACCGGCATATCGTAGTCTCTCCAGTATACTTTCTACTTGACTTATAGCCTGCTGCACCTGCTTCTTCGCATTGGAGATTTTCGACTGCATCAGTACATCCACCACAAAACCATCAAAGAAAAAGTCAGCAAAAGACATAAATCCTCCAACATCAAAATTAGGAATATAATCATCCACATCATCCAGTTCCTGTTTAAATCGCATGAGGTCTGTTCGTGCCTGTTCCATATAGTAATTTGCATTATCCAGTTTAGAGTGTTTGATTAGGTTCGTGAAAAATCCACCACCGATTATATCAACCACGCCCCATCCACTGGCACTGTTTAAATACTTTTGCGCCTGCTTTAGACTAACTAATGCCGCTTCTCCTGCATTTACTGCTTCATATAATTCCTGTTCGTAATTCATACGCTACCCTCCTACCTTCTATTCAAGATGCGTTTTCGTTACCTACTCATTATAAAATAGAGTTATCCGAGACTTCCGCAGGAAATCCACCAACATTTTTGTCAAAACATGGGATATATCCATGAATCACTTTCTCCCTTTTGTGTCCAGGGCCTACATAATGGTATAATTTATTGGTGTGTGTTAGGAGTTTTCTTGCGTGGAAATCACGCAGAAACATATATATCTACTATATTGAAAATCGAGGAAAATTATGGCTGAAGAATCTGTTTATAGAAGAATTCGAAAGAATATGGACGAGAAGAACTCCCTAGATGATATTTCGCTAAAGACAGGTATCCCCAAGGACACCTTAGGGGATATTGAACGCGGCTATCGAAAGCCCGCTCCAGAAGATGTGGTCGTCCTTTCTGATGCTTACGATAACAAAAGGCTCTGCAGATGGTACTGTGCCAGCGAGTGCCCTGTTGGTCAGCGTCTCGGACTTCCCAAGGTGGATGGTCTTGAAAAAGAACAGTTGGGGCTCATCGCCTTATCTCTCATTGATAGCATCAACTCATTGCAAAAAGTAAATATTGAACGAGTTGTTGAAATTTCCAAAGATGGACTCATTGATGTTACCGAAACCGATGACTATACAACACTCAAAAAGAGTCTTCGAAAGATTTCAAAAGCCTATAATGCACTTCTCCGTTGGGAAGAAGACGGAAATATCATTGGCTGTGAAGTTCCAAAAGATAAGGATGAGGAGTAACCCTCATCCTTTTATATTTTCCCAATAACTTTCCTTAGACTTTTTTCCGTAGCAACAGGATAGATATCTTCCATATGGCTAATGATTCTCTCATAACTTCTCTGGGGCGTTTCGTTATATGCTTTGGAAATAACATCCTTCCCGAAGAGTTCTTCCATCGTCGAATAGATGGCTATAGCCCACCCATAACTTTCACCCTTTTTGTTTTTCTTCTGTCTAAAGTCCTTTACGGCAAGATAGGTCTTCATCTGCAGTTCAGACATCGTACCTTCAAAGTTCTTTTCGCCGCCCTTAGTAAATCCCGCTTTCTCTTTCAGTTCAAAGGAATAGTATTCCTCCTTTTCCCCAAAGCAATCCATAATCTTCTTCATTCGTATGCTGGCTTTCTCATCATCCCAAAGTGCATCGAAATCATATCCATCCCTTCGAAAATTCGCAAAGTAGGGCAACCACTTTTTAGAAATAAATCCAGCCTTACCATTAAAAAATTTACCATAGGCGATCTTACCCTTTCGAGCAATCACTGCTCGCCACTCCCATGGATCTTTGTCTATATCTCCACTCCACCAGTAGGTTGGAACCGTTCTCTCCTCTACCGAAAATCCAGGAATATCATTCCTGAAGAGGGGCAGGAAGCCAACTTCGTTTACATATTTTTCCAGTTCATTAACATTATGAAGGCAGTAGGGATCCTCCTCCTCTACACCATACATAATCCATTCTCCATTTTCTACTGACAATGTTTGCTCTCCCAATACCTTTTGACTGCGTGGTTAATATTCCTTTTCCACTTTATCAATGCCAAACATATTCATAAAATGCTTCAGGTCATTTTCATCGCTTATAAACATGATTTCTTCAAACTGTCCTGTGCGAAGATCTTTCAGTCCTGCCACCTGTTCACCATTACAGATGCTGCACTTTAGTATCGGCTTTTGGTTCTCTTTATCGTATGTACTTGTCTGCGTTTTCTTTTTTCCAAACATGATTTCTGTGTTTTGTAGGCAAAGAGTACATACGTGATTTCTTCATGTTACATACCCTTCGATAAAAAATGGGTACACCTACGTGTACCCATTCCACCATAATTTAATTATTTGCTTCTACAAATTCGATGATGTCGTGATAATTTGAAAGGAAGGGATATGCTAAGCCAAGGGCATTTTCATCCACAAAACCATCAAAGGCTGTTTCTACAACATAGACATTGTTTTCTCTTACCCAATCATAAAGGGACTCATCAATGTCATAGGCGTATACTGCAGAGAAGCATAAGAAGGAGGCTCCTTCGTATTCCTGGCTATAATTCACCGAATGATCATCTCGGATAAACAATACATCCTTCTTTAAGATTTCATCCACTGCTGCCTTCTGCTCATCTGTAAGATCGTCATAGGTTGAATCATTCTCGCTAAACTTTTCGCCCTTATATTCTTCGTACTTCTTCTCAATCTCTGGAAGATTCTTCTCTTTCAGTAAGGCAATCATCTCCCTTGCCTTCTCGTCTTCCTCTTCGAATACAGCAGCAGGATCGCTGATGGTGATATCAGAACCAATATCCAGAATTTCACGAACAGCAACTCTAAAGATTGTTCCATCTTTTCCATAACGGATATCATCCCAAGGAAGGTCATCCATTCTAAGGAAGGAAGGTTCAATATAATAGCTACCATTACCATCTCCAGTAATGGTTAACAGTGTATCATAGGTAACCGGGGTAGCCTTCACAATATCCTCTAAAATCTGTCTTGCATCTTCTTCACTAGCCCCTTCAAAATCCTCTTCCAAAACAGTTCCAGCAGGAAGAGATGCAAAATAAAAGTTATCTAAATAAAGGATAGCAGGTGCTGATGCGAATACATCGATGTAATACTCATTGTCCGCATCTAACATTCCCTTATAGGAAACAGTATCCGCTAAATCTGTCAAATACTCCTCTGGATACACCCAAGTGGTGTCTCCATAGATAATCTTAAACACATCTGACAATACGGTTGGATCATCCATCTTCTGAATATCCTCCACCATATCAGAATCTGGATCAATATGCGCCAAGATATACTCTACATCACCAGCTTTTAAAGCATTCAAAAACTCATCAACGAAACCAGTGATTCTTGTTGCTTCCGCCACTGCTGCAGCATATTCTGCCTCTTCATCTTCTTCGCTGTATTCGTAATCTTCTTCGGGCTCTTCCTTCATGTCCTCCGTAAGGTCCTCCATCCAGCTTTCCGGAGAGGTATTTTCTTCTTTGGTTTCCTCTATAACTTCTTCTTTCGGCTCATCCTTCTTTCCACAACCACTCAATAAAGTTGCAGAAGCTGTAAGCGCCATAAGTCCTAGCAAAAATTTCTTTTTCATTTTTCTCCTCCAAACCAATTTGTTATTAGACTACTTTATGGAAACAGCTGTGATATTGTGACTTTCTCCATCTGTGTGACCAAATACAAGCTTATCTAATTTATCTGAGAATCCTATACAATAACCGCATGCACCATTCTTTTCGAAAATGGTTTCCTCTCTCAGTGAAGACAACCCAACCTCTCTAATCTCCATGGTATAGTTATACCAGTCATTAAACATAATATACAGTTCCCCATCCAAGATACTCATCTCAGTTAATCCCATTCCTTCCCGGGGAGCAATATTTCTCCATATGGTAACGCCACCAGTTTTCGGATCATAATAGCTGATGTTGCCAGACCATTCTCCAAAATACAGCTTACCATTATAAGCCGTCAATCCTCTAGCGTCAGATACATCAATATATGTATCCACAACCTTCTTTCCAAAATCAGATAGGGAAGTTTTACAAAGCGTATTGCCCTCTCCGACAAAATATACATTACCATCAAGAATTGCTACAAATTCATCATTTGCACCAATCGAGACACTACCCAGCGTTTCACCAGTTGCGGAAAGCATTACCAGACTATAGTTATCCTTGCCATCCTCCCGCATCGTCAGATATTGCGAGTCAGAAATTGCAAAGATTCCACCATGCGCCTTCGCAAAAGCTCCGGTCAGTTTTTCTATACTTCCATCCCTATCGTGATATCGATACCATTTATTATCTTTATTGTAAACAACATCCTCGCCCCAGACGCAGAGGTCATGCATATCACCATCTCCATGGTCTATTGTTTTCTCCACGCCTTTCGTGTTTTTCACCAAACTGATTTTTCCGCGTTCCATCTGAACATAATAAACAGTACCGCCATTGGTCTGTGCTGCATAGCCACCAGGGATTAGATTATTAAAATTCAATTCCTCATAAATCTGTTCTTCAAAAGAGTCTTTGATGGTACCCGCATGTTCAGAGGATACAGGCGTCTCACTGCTAGTATTTTCTCCTGCATTTGCCTGTTCGTTATTATTTCCACCTGCATTCACCTGTTCGCCAGTGTCTACTCCCGCATTCGCCTGCTCACCAGTGTTTTCTTTAGAACCACCAAGTTTAGGAAGAACGAAAATGCATACGGAAGCTACCGCCAAAACTGCTACCCCAATAATAATGGGAACTAGTGGCTTTTTCTTAGTTGCAGTTTTCTCACTAGATGTGGTCTTTTCCTTCGCAGCAGATTTTTCTGCCTTCTTCTCCTCTGCCTGCACTTCCTTTGCGGGAGCAGAAGGTACCACTTCCGTCGCAGTTTGCGAAGCTGTTTCCCCACCTAAAAGTGCTGTCTTAAATTCCTGCATCGAGTTAAAACGATCCGCCGGCTGTACAGCCATCGCTTTTAAGATGGCATCTTCTTGATATTGTTCAAGTTCCACACCAAGCGTGCTTAAGGGAATCAGGTCATCTTCTTCCAATCTGTCAATGGAATCCGGCGGACGTCTTCCAGTAAGTGCAAAATAAAAGCAAACACCTACCGTATATACGTCGGTATAAGGGCCCTGACGTCCGTGTCTGGAATACTGTTCCTTGGGTGCATATCCATGTTTTAGTACAACGTCCAAACTACGGCTCTTATCACCTAAGCTATATCTTGCAGCACCAAAATCTAAGAGCTTTACATCTCCTTCATTGGTAATATAAATATTATCTGGTGTTACATCACGATGAATGATTCCCTGTGCATGCACGGCACCAAGCGCCTCAATCACAGGAAGAAGCACTTTTTCTGCCTCCTTGTATTCAATGCGTCCACCATTTTCTTTAATCAGTTCCTCGAAGCTCTTTCCTTCGATAAACTCCATCACGAAGTAAGCGGTATTGTTACACTCAAAATAATCACGAATATTAACAACACCCGGATTGCTTCCAAACTGTGCTAATGTCTTCGCTTCCTCTAAGAAACAGTCTAGGCCATAGGTATAATTCGTCGCACGTTCTCCCGAAAAGCTGGTTACGGTCACTCCGGTTCTGGTTGCTAATGAATCAGGAAAGAACTCTTTGATGGCAACTGCCTGACCACTTGCATTCTCTACTGCTTTATAAGTAATGCCAAAACCGCCCTGTCCAAGTACACTTTCAATCGTATACTTATCCTGCAGCACCGTACCAACCGGTAACGCTAAGGGAAATTTATCATTCATTGTCTATAACTCCTTATAAACATAATCCTTCATATTATATCGCAGAAAATAACTCTGAGATAGTATATTTTCAAGTAAAAATGGATGAGTACGTTTTCTACGTATTCATCCATTTAAGTTATTTTCTATTTACAGGCTGCCTGTCTCCATTACATATCTTTTATAGTCATCATATCTTCAAGAATCATTTCCCAACTACCGTACAGAGCAAGAGGCTGCCCTGTAATTTCAAAATCCGTAAGAATTTCATCAAAGGAGTCCTCTAACACATAGCAAAGCCTTCCATCATCTAAGATTCGAATAGAGTAAAGATATGATTCATAGGGGCTGGTTCTCCAGGAGTATCTCACTAGCAAGCCACCAAGATCTGCGTAGTAACATGATTCATCAGCATCATTGGTGTTGACAGCTCGAACATAGGCGCCCAGTTCATCCGTATAATCCAGGAAGCAAAGATCCAGCATATACACATCATCTTCATTATAATATCTCAGATAAAGGATGACTTCCTTCTCCCCGTCTAAATCATAATCATGCAGCATATAATCATACTGCAAGTAGCTCTCCTGCAAACCATATCCCTTTATCTGTGCTACGTAAGAATCCATGTGTGTAACGATATTATTATACTGTGCAAGCGCACTTCCATTAACAGGCGTATAGGTACCACCTGCTCCGGGAATAAAACCACCATCAATTACTGCCGTAATATCTGTTCCATCCTCTCCCTCGTCTGACGCACTAGCAAGTCCTGCGGCAATAAGAGCCTCTTTCATGGTAGCGCCAGCATAAGCTACACCCGCCGTAAATACACGATTCTCGCCAGGGGTAACATCCTCTTCTGTTCCATCTTCATAGGTAGTATTTACAACACCCTCAAATACTTCCAATGTGGTAGTATCTGTAACGGGATCATAGGTGACTGCAAATTTTGTACCACGAACACACATGGTTGCATTGGAAGTGGTAACCTTAAACTCTGAACCTTCGGGAAGTTTCTCATCAATGGTAAATAAGGCCTTTCCTTCTAAAAGTGTAATCTCAACATTACCCTTCTTCACAGATCCGGTAGCTTCCAATTTAAACTTTGTATTTGCTTCTGCCGCAATGTGCTTGTCCTCATCTACCAAAAGAAGCAAGGTGGAATTCTCCTTTACCTGCACTTCATCGTTAGACTGCAGCTTCATACCCGTTACTGCATCAAAAGGTTCTTTGTTATCGCGAGCAATAGATGCCACACCCTGCACATCAGCAACATTTACCTGGCGATAACCTTTCTTTCCATTTACAATCAGAATAATTGCTACCACTACGGCAACCAACACAACCGCGCAGATTGCTATTATCAATGTTTTTTTCTTTTTCATAATCCTTGTTACTCCTACAATAATTATTACAACGTAGCCATTTTCTCACATTTCTCTATAATTTTCCACGTCAGTCAGGGAATTTCTCCTTCTCGAAGAGTTTGGCATCTTTCTTCTTATGCTCCCTCTATATGCTTTGACTGAAGGATATTGTTCCATCATCAGCAAAAATCTCATAGTATCCACAGTCACAAATAACTGTGATATTGCACGCTGCTTCCGCATGAATTCTAGGAACCTCTATATCATTCAGTAGCAGATTTTTTCCACTATTCTTAATCGCTAATTGGGGCGATATACGAATACTCTCCCCAGTGCCTAAGTGAATTTCTTTCTTCCATACATTCTCCGCACCAGTCTCCACCGTAACGACTGGTTGCTGTGATAGATAAAGCTTTCCCTCACATTCTCGAAGTTCCAGCTTTCTAGCCAGTGTCATCTTTCCGAAGTAGGTTGTAGCATTATTCTCTCTTGCCTTATTCCAATCCTCCCCCCAGCCAAGAATTAATGGAGTTTCTGTTCCGGAAAAAGATACTGCTGCATAATGATCTTCCCCAAAATCTAGCCTCATATTTTTATCAAAAGGCTGCTTACTTTGGAAGCTCGCTCCATCAAAGGAACCAATGAAATATTGCATGATATGGGTTTCTTTCGCTTTCCCTTCTTCCTTAAATATCATGCTCATGGTAAGAACACTTACCGTCTGCCCCTGATACTGCATCTCTATATAATCCGGGCATTCACATAATCCTGCGTATCCTATACCAGCTGGGCAAAAAGTTCCAGTTGGAGTCCAATCGATAAGATTATCAGAATGTAAAAACTCGATATGATCTCCTGCAGCCAGCGCCATAGAAAACCCACCTAGGATGGAATTGCAAAACACCTTCGGATCCCTATAATCCGGCTTATAGTCTTCCGCATTTTTCTCATTCTTCACAATGGGATTGTTTCTATATTTTTCAAAATGCAAATAATCTGTACTGTATGCCAGACTCTGCATCTGCTCTCCTGTTTTGGGATTGTGGCTGGTATAAAACAAAAGTATGGCTGGCTTCTCATCTACGCCTAAACCGCTTTTATTATCTACATCCAAAATTGCAGAACCAGAAAAGATGTATTCCTCTTCTGTGGGAAACAAGGCAATTTCCTGTTCTTCAAAATGAATCAGGTCCTTTGATGTAGCATGACCCCAATGCATCGGTCCCCACTTAGTGTCATCCGGATAGTGTTGAAAAAATACATGATAGGTATCCCCAACCAGAATCAGTCCATTGGGATCATTGATCCATCCTTTTTGCGGTGTAAAATGAATACATGGTCTCATAGATGTATCATTACTCCGCTTTCTTTATATGTATTTCCGGTATTGCACAGCTATAATCAATTTCTGCTTCCGATTCTTCCTCAATCTCTTCTTCCCCATTATATCTGCGCTTCAATTCTAGTTCATCCTCACTGTCCACAAGCACTTCAGGAATGGCCACATCCCCAGACTGCAGATGCATGTTAGCTTGTTTATTCTTTATGTCGGTATTCATTATCAATTCTCCCTTATATCTGTTCACATCCTAGACTGCTATCTATTCATACGCTATCAAAACTACAATCCATGACTAAATCGTATTAATGAAAAATGTAATTACCAAGCTATTAATGAAATCGGCAAACATACTTCCCACAATAGGTACCAATAGGTAAGCCTTTACAGAAGGAGCATATTTGTCAGTAAGCGCTTGCATGTTTGCCATTGCGTTTGGTGTTGCACCCATACCAAATCCACAAGTTCCTGCTGCCAAGATGGCTGCATCATAATTTCTACCCATGATGTTATAAACCACAAAGTAAGAGAATAACGCCATAAATAGGGTCTGGGTACACAGCAAAATGATTAAAGGTAATGCAAGACTGGTGAGCTGCCACAGTTTCAATGTGATCATCGCAATTCCCAGGAATAAGGAAAGACAGATTCCGCCGAGGTCATTGATTTCGCCCATATGGATGGTGAACTTTCCGGAGTATTCCCCAAGATTACGCATAATCGCTGCCACTATCATGGCACCAATATATACTGGGAAGGTCATGCCCGTCTTTGACAGCAGTCCTGAAACGATGGTTCCAATACCCATTGCAATGGCAATCTGATATGCAGCCGGTGCATACATACTAACTCTTCTATGATGTTTCTTCTCATCTTCAATGAGTACAGAAGCATCTTCTTCGTGAACCGTCTTTAGTAGGTCATGCTTTACAATCAGTCTTCTTCCGATAGGACCACCCATAAGGGAACCAATAATCAATCCAAAAGTCGCTGCTGCCGTACAAAGTGTGGTTGCACCTTCTAATCCTAAATCCTCTAGCACAAGACCAAATGCCCCCGCAGTACCATGACCACCAACCATTGGAATGGAACCGGTACATAAGCCAACACGAGGATCTACGTGGAGCAGTTTGGAGATTCCTACAGAGATACCATTCTGGCAGAAAATAAGTCCCGCCACACAAAGCAAGAAAATCACAAGACCTACACCACCACTCTTTAGCACCTTTAGATTCGCCTGGAAACCAACGGAGGTGAAGAATATAATCATACAAATATTCTTTAATGTCTCGTCAAAGCTAAATTCTACGATACCAGTTGCATGACATACACAAGAAATAATCGCAAAGATAATACCGCCAATAACAGGCGCCGGAATACAGAATGTTTCTAAAAACTTTACTTTCTTTCTTAAGAATGCACCTAAGAACAATACACCAACAGCTAGCGCCAAGGTCATGTACATATCCAATTTGATAGTAAATGTGCCTTCCTCTTTTTGTTCTGGCGCAGTACCAAAACTAATCTCCTGAAGCTGTCTGTTTTCATTTTTTAAAATCGTTAACAGTGCTTCTTCCACTTCTGCTGGCACAGAATCACTAGCTACAACCACGGCAGTCACACCAACCGTGCAAATGCTTTCTTCCTGATTCTTATAGGTATTTGCAGGGATATCTGAAATCACATAGGACTCATTATTTTGAAGAAGACGCATAGCAACAGAATTGGACATAGGCAGAATCCGCAGTTCCATCTCTTCTTCTAAGTTTACGATTGCTGTTGTAGGTGCCCCGGCAGTACAGAAGAATGCATCAATCTCACCATTCTTTAGTGCCTCGGCAGCATCCTGGTAGGACATATATTCCTGCTTCACATGCTTCAAACCATATGCGTTTAGAACCTGCAAAGCATTTTGCATAACACCGGAGTCCTTCTCACCGATGGATACTACTTTTCCGTCCAAATCTTCTATGGAAGCAATTTCTCCATCTGCTGCCACAACAATTTGAACCACCTCGGTATACACACCTGCTACCGCATGAAATCCTGTAAGGGGCTTCCCTTCAAACTCTCCTTTTCCATGGATGGCATCATAGAGGTTATCACTTTGCACCAGCGCAAAATCTAAGTATCCACCACTAATCAGTCGAAGATTTGCAATGGATGCTGCTGTTGTCTTTACGCCAATCTGATAGCCTGTTTCACTTTCCAGTTTCTCAGCAAGATTGGTTCCGTAACTAAAATAATTTCCTCCCTCACCACCGGTACCAAACGTAAAATCATCTTCCTTCTTCTGCCCACAACCGGTCAATAAGGTAAACATTAGCATGACCACTATAAATAGTGCTGAAACTCTTCTTCTCATTGTGTATAACTCCCTTTTCTCGCTTACTATACCTTGTAAAAAAGTATCTATCTCATACTAGTATGTAATAATCATAGCACGCATTTTGTCTGTAGATTCCTTAAACATCATAACGATGTCTCCACCTTCATCATTGGCATGATAGGTCCAGGTTTTGTAGAAATCCTCACTGCCGCTTTTTATCTTTTCTTCATCCGGATCGCCCATCTTCTGACGTACTTCCTCAGAGGAAAGTCCTAAGCCAACGCCGTTTTCCAAGGTAACATCTGTTGCATCAATAATCATTTTATCCGTTGGTTCCGGTTCTAATACATAAATTCGTTTGATGATACAATTTTCAATGGCCGTTTCTGTATCCTTTGTGTTAACTACTTTTATAGTATAAGTCTCTGTACTTCCATCTGTTGCTCGCACGGAAAAGTTAGCACTTTCTCCGCTCTCTACAGTAGGCGCTGTCAATGCCATCGCAAAGACGTCCTTTTCAAAGCCAAGAGCCAGCAAATCTGCCGCAGTCATTTTTCCAACATTCTTCAGATGTACCCCATGCATAACTACCTGTTGATCATGCCAGTCAACAGAATTTAATGATGCATCTGCGGTTCTTCCACAACCAGCCAAGGTTCCAAGTAGTATCACCGTACTTAAAATAATCGCTATAATTCTTTTCATTCTATGCTCCCCGCCTAATCAACTCTATCATTTTGGAATCTGGACAAGTGCTCAAATGGTAAAATCAGTCTACCCCTGTATAAACCACACCCATCATTTACAAGATTATTCTCATTGGCTGCAAACATATTCACATCGATCTTTGTCAAATCTATCCCTTGCAGTTTCAGTCCTCGCTCATACGCCTCATCATAGTAGAGACAACCTCTGATAGATTCCCCACGATTGTCCTGCCGTTCATTCTTTTGAATTTCCTCATAATTTCTATGATTAGCTGCTCCAATTTCTGCAACATCATCCATAGCCTTAGTTCTTAGCTGAATCTCCACATAACTTCTGGAAATGTTGTCAAAGAACGTAATATGCAGAGACTTATAGCCCGTTTTCATTGGATGTTCAATATAATCTCTGTAATACGCTTTCACCTCATCACGAAGCATTGTCTGCCTGGTAGCATTACATACATCGGTCATTTCTGCCGAGAATCCTCTCTCTTCTAGGAAGGAGGGTAGTACATTGGCAATCTCATACAGATACTTCAGTTCTTCTGTTTCGATATCCTGTCCTTTCCCTAAGTGGCACTTTGGAAGCGAGATAACGATTCTATATGCAATTAGGTCATGTAACTGACCTAGCCTATTCTTCATTGTAACCACATCTGGGCAACAGCCATTCTTCTTATAATAATCATTTACGTAACTAACTATGTATCCATTAAACTTACTCTCAGCCCTAATCAGGGACTTAATCCTTCCCTTAAAAGTAAATGCTAAATGGAGGTACTTTTTCGCCATATACTTATAGAATTCTCGGATTCTTTGAGACTGGGAAGTTAAGAAATCGTTATGCACAAGAATATCTTCAATCTGCAGAAGGAAGTTCGCATGAGCCATGTCGATGGCATTATTATTTTCCTTTGCCTGCTCCCGTAGCGCAGTCGAATAGTTCTTTATAATTTTCAGAACGGTGTCACCATTATATAAATAATCATTTAGGCAAATCATACGCTTCCTCTTCTCTCAAAAAACGTCCAAACCCCTTTTTCAGAGATTTGGACGATTCTTCATCATAACCAGTACAATGAATAAATCAGAGTCTATTTACTACTCCAATATATTATACTGTATTTCTATATATTATTTCAAAGATTCCCGACCGCAGTAACATGCAACAATAGTAGCATGTTACTGCGTGACAAACGCAAAATTATAATCCAAGCGCCTGGATTTTTGCAGCAATTTCATCAACCTGTGCCATGCACTGCTTCTTGGGGGAACCGAAGGTTGACTTTAATCCAGAAACACCGAAGGTAAGTTTATCCTTCACATCTGCTTTGATAGAGCTTGCTATCATGTTGCCAACACCAGCAATGACGGTACTTCTCTGGATTACAAACTTGCCTTTACTACCAGTAATCCATACCTGATTCTCATTGTCTACCTTAGGAAATGCAATAAGATAGCCTAAACCATGCTTCGTATATTCAGGAGTACCTGCTTCAAAAGCAATATCCTTGATACTATTGTAAAATGCCTCAATATCCATTGCCTCTTTCGTAGCAATCTTTACAGTCTTAATACCCATCATTTCACCAAAACCCATTTTATAATCCTCCATAGATTTATTTTTTGTATCTTAGTGGTCATTGTATTATTTACTTATTTAATGTTCAACCATTTAACCCTAAAAATCACAAAAAGATACATAAAAGTCAATCATTTAATCAAGGATTCCATATTTTTCTGCGATCCCCCCGGGAACCTGATAGCCCTCGATAATGGTATCCGCCAGTTTCAGCATCTCTTCACAGGGGACAAAGGATTTTGTACAATACACTTTAAAACTTTCTCCTGTAGAGGGTAATCAAATAACTTCGCGGCAGTTTAAAACTCTCCAGTTTTTTGTGTAGCCGCGTTGCCACAATAGCCAAAAGAAAAAAGGAACAGCGAGCCTGTCTCTGTCATACTGTCCCTTTTCTCCACACATTATTTACTATTTCTACGAATGATTATTGCTTACTAATTTCAATGATTGCTTTTCCATTCTCAATCGACTTTACCGTGATTGTATAGGGGAATTCTGATAAGTCGTTCATTTTTTCATTTATGAAGTATGCCTTATATTTACTCAAAGAAAAGCTGCTGCCTTCTGCAAATAAATCACCGCTGCTGATATCCATGTCCTTATTGGATGGATTAATGAGACTTGGCGTTCCACCAGCCTGCAGCAAGGTAATGAGGTACTTGCCTTGTGGCTGGTACTGGTTGCTGCGATAAGGTGTTGCAAAAGTATAAGGTTCTCCAATATATATGCCGTTTCTAGACAAATACCGCGCATCTACATGGTACATACGCACACCAGAAATACCACTTAGTCCATATCTATCAGCCTCTCTTTGATAAAGTCCTTCATCCGTAAAGAGGTCTACCATGATATATTCTGCAAATGGCGTCTGCGCAATTTCTTCCTTTTCTGAAAGGCTAGTAGGAATCACTAAACAGCTGCCTGTGGTAGCATATGCATCTAGGGTAATTTCAACGCTTCCCTTCTCATCAATTTCCGAAGGAAGTACTACAGTGGGCTTTATCCATCCAACTGCATACTTTGAAAAGGCATTCCAATCACCATGACTGTCATCCTGCATATCAAAACCACCTAAAGGAGAAACACCTTTATAGGTTGTATCATAATAATCAGACACACCTAGCGCATGGGAGAACTCGTGAATAAAGGTACTAGTGTCATAATCCTCTTTTCCGCGAATATTGCCGTCGTGTAAAAATCCCATTGGACAATAAGCAATATAATTTAACCCCATGGTTCCGTCCCATCGTACACCTTCCAACCCATCGTGTGCACGATACTCCAGCGCACCTCCCAGGGTGACAGAGTAATAGCTAGTATAGCCTGTCATATCTCCCGGATTAACAACATAAACCGCATCATATAAACCGTTACCATCTCTGTCATACTGACTAGGATCATCTAACTGTTCATTGAGACAATCTGCAAAACAATCTAACAGATATCCACTAAATAAGTTATCGCGGCCAACTGCAAAAGTATAGTCCTCTCCCCAGTCACGAGCAAATTCATAGGGTTCTGCAATATAAGCATCTATGTGAAAGTTACCATAAGAGGCCTGATCAAAATAAGAACTCAGACTTTCTTCTCCAGGAAAAGAATCATATTCCTTTACTGATCCATCTTTTTCAACCACACGTCCAAGCGCAGCTTTTAATTCCGCTTCATCTTCCTTCGTCCATTCCTGATCTGCAAACAATACCGGAAGTACTAGAACATGCAAATCCCCTGTAGCTTCCATATTTCCATACGGCATGGTTTCATGATAATTTTGATATGGGACTGTCTGCGCATAGATAGAATCCAAATTAAATGTCATACCATCAAAGGTGAAATCAAGATAATCCCCTTCTTCCACAATTGAATCTTTGCTCTTAATACTACCGTCTGCACTATGTAAGTTCCCTGGCTTAATATTCTCTATAGCATAAATATCATCACCAATCTCATACTCCTCTATATACGGAGAATCAACTTTTGCATTCACATAGAAATCCCATATATTCTGTTCCGGATCAAATCGCTCATATGCCGGATTATATTTTTCACCTGGCATATAGTAAGTATAGAAATAAGGGTTCAAATAGAAACTTTTAATCTCTGTGTATTCCCCGGTGTAATACAAATGAATACTTTCTATCTTTGCCTGCGAAGGCTCATCAACCTTAATTCTAAGATAATTTGGGAGCATTCTAAAGCTCGCTTCAAGCGTTTCCGTAATCGCAAAATATGCAGGCTGTCCTAGCGTTAGCTGCTCTTCTTTCTCTACACTGGTCTTACCGGTAATTGCATACAGCATTTCAAGGCAAATGGAAGATTCCTCATCTTCTTCACATGTCATGTCGACATACTTTATTCCTCCCAGCGCATCCATCACAGTCATTTTTGCACCACTCTGAAGCACAAAAAATTTTCCATCTTCCGATATACTAACGCCAGTACAATTCACATGAATCGTATTGCCATCCTCATCCGTTGTCGTAATACTCGTAACCTTATTACCAACCGTCACCATCTCAGATGTAGCTGGTGAAAAGCTGACCTCCTTACACGCCTCTTTATTATCATCTCTCACCCAACGATTCCAAGCAGTGTCTTCAAATTCCTCTTCCTCTGGATACCACTCTTCTTCCATTGGATCATCAATCATGGGAATCTCCTCGGGTTCCACATCAATATCCTCTACCTCTTCCCAATCTATTGGAACTACTTCCTCATCAGCATTGTTATTCTTCCCACAACCAATAAGTAGCAGATTCGCTGCCAACATGCAGGCTGTCGTTTTCACAAATCTTCGCTTCATTTACTCACCCACCCTTTTCCTAAAATTAACGCAGCTTCATTCCATCCGAAAATGCCTTACCAACAGCAGCCCCAAGAGCTACGTAATCATGGGTAACGGGGTCATAAGTAATTGGTTTTAGCTTCTTATAATCAATCGTTCCATTTGTAAGAATGCTCTCTTCTGCATTCACATTAACGATTTCGCCAATGAGAATACCATCCTCGAAACTCTTCACTTTGCATTCAAGAGACATGGGTAATTCTTGAATAATCGGTGCATTAACATGAGAACTCTTTATAGCAGTAAATCCAGCCTTTTCAAATTTATTCGGTACCTTATTGGCAGACTCCACACCCACATAATCACAAGCAACTACGGTATCTTCTGTTGCAAATGCGACCGTAAATGCTCCTGTCTTGGAAAAATTATCAGTTGTCTTATGTTCAGACATACTGATGCTAATCTCCGCCATATCTGTGATACATCCCCACGCAGCATTCATGGCATTCGGAACACCATTCTCATCATACGTACCAACGATTAATACTGGCATCGGAAATACCCAAGGTTTTGCTCCAAAATCTATTCTACTCATATCACTCCTCCTACAATTACTAATCAGCTAACTACCAACTTTTCTACATTAACAATTAAAATTTACCAAAACTTGCGAAGAATTTAGCCATCGGGGCAACTACATCTCCAAGATCTTTAATTGCACTATTCAAGCCTTCGAAATCAATGCTATTCAGCTTGTTTGCTGCATCAATAAGTTCAGACTGGGTTGCAGAAATAAGTCCAGAAACCTCATCAAGCGTCTCCTGAGACTGAATAATCGTATCATTCGCATTGATTAGTGCAGTATTCATATTTCCCATTGTTTCCTGCGCTACAGATAGCGTCTTAAACACCGCTGGAAGGACGCTAAGTAAGCCAATGACAAGGATTAAAATGAGCACTGCAGAAACACGTGAATACAGGAGCTGTTTTTTCTGCATTTTTTCAAGGTTCCCCATGATTGATGTCTGCTGCATCTCATTAAGTTCCACGGATTCCGAAGTAATCACAATGTTCTTTGTTTCTGCTTTGTTTTCAGTTATATTAGTATTGTCTTCCATTTCATCCCCCTTATCATTTCGCTTTGTTTTTGTGCAGGGTTTCCTTGCACAATTGTGGCATTTTATATTTTTTGTGCAACGCACTGTTCAAATCAATAAAATTGCGACGGAAAAGAAAGTCTTTTCATTGAAACGTATTTCTCCGATGGTTCTCGATTATAAGCACATACTTTACATTCGTTCTATAGATACAGAACTTCAATTGTTAATAATATAACGCCCTCTGCATTCTCTACAACATAATCTGTATAACCTTTGAGTGAAAACATACACAAAAGTGGATTCTGTCCTTTTATATAATGTGTTTTTTCCATAAAACTATCGAATATTTCTTTGTTGACTTTCTCATTCGTAAATTTACATTCTCCAACGATTAAAATATCTTTTCCATCTCTACCAATAATATCAATCTCTATCTGCCTCTGCTTACCATTTTCATCAACGATTATCTTCTGAAAATTGTCTATTTCAGTAATAATAGGGTAATCATTCTCGCCAGCTTTCATAAAAAGAAACTCTTTACACATTTTTTCAAATACATTCCCCATAAAATCATGGATTTTATCTGATACAGAATTATAATAATATTTTTCCCCTTTTCCTACATTAATTAGACTTACAGCTCTATTAACATACTTATACCAAAACACTAGCATACTATCATTCAATAAATAATATGGTTTATTAGCAATTCGTTTCTCTATTATTTCTGCCTTTTGTAACATCTTTAGCGGATATGATATATCATCCATACCCACACAGCTAGCTATCTCACTATTTCTTGTATGACCTGTTGCTATAGCTGATACAATTGAATTATAAAGTGCTGGGTTTTGTCTTTCGCTGGTTACAATAGTCTTTACCTGTTCTTCTGTAAAATATCCTCCAAATGCAAAGTATTCATCGATAATATTCTGCTCGAGTGATTTATTATCATTAAATTGCTCTATATATTTTGCTACACCATTTGTTAATCCATAAACTATAGCTTTTTCTTCGCAAGTATATTTTTGAACAAATTCAGCTGTATCCCTATAATTAAATGCCTGTAATTTAAGTTCTAGCGTTGCCCTTCCATGAAGTGGTGCAGCCTCTGATAATATCTCGTCTTTCATAAAAGCAATTAGTGAACCACATAGACAAAAGAACATTTTTGTCTTCTTCCAATTGTTATCTATCACTTTCTGAAGCACAGACTGAATATAAGTACATTGCTTCGCTAAATAGGGATATTCATCAATAAAGAATATTATTCTTTCATCTATCGCTTTATTTCCAATAAATTCAAATAACTTTTCAAAACTAGGAAATTCAACCATTCCAATCATATCAGGAGCCAATTCTGTTAGAACGGTTTCTGTCATTATTGATAACAATTCATTTTCACTTTGTTCAGAAGCCGTGAATGAGACGCATTTACATTTTTGCCTATGCATAAATTCATTCATCAATTCTGTTTTACCAATACGTCTTCGCCCATACAGTACAACCATTTGAAACTCATCTGTATCAAATTTCTTCTTTAGGCTGTTTAATTCTACTTCTCGCCCTCTAAATTCGCGCATCTCATCGGCCTTTCTTTTCGCCCAAATGCATTTAGCCAAAATCAATTTGGGTATTCATTCATGTCTCATTGTATGGCAATTTCTATATTTTTTCAATTCAAATTTTTATGACCCAAATCCCTGCTCCTGCAGACAGGAAATCCAGGCAGAAGCCATCGTAGCATGCCCGACCACTGTTGGATGTGTTCCATCTAAAGTTTCATAACTGTAATTTTTAAGCGCCAGGTCCATCAGATAAACCTTTTCTTTTTTAGCCGCCTTACGGATAGCATCATTATATAATTCAAAGTTTATACCACCATATGTTTCTGGAAACGTGAAATCAGGTCGTCCTTTAACAAACCCTTTCATAAGTGTGCCACATATAATCTTTGCCTTCGGATAGTTCTTTTTAATTCTCGAAAGCATCTTTTCATATGAGTAATAGAAATAATCAGCCTTATTATGACAGCCTATTTTATAATTGATGGGAACACCATTCCCAAAATCATTAAATCCTATATAGATCAGTATAATATCCGGTTGATATTTATCTACATGGAGCATTGTTGTCCGTTCTATAGAACTTGCGCTTGGATAGTTTGCACCAGATACCTTACTGCCGGAGTATGCATTATCAACACACAAATACGCTTGAAGGTACTGATTAACTTTTGCCCACCAGGTATCATATACACTTTGTAGCCCTAAGAGTTTCTGATTCTCACTATCATAAAAGACAGCATATCCAGAAGGATTGAATCCTTCATATGTTGATATTGAATCTCCTAATATTGATACAAGTCTTTTCATTGAAACGTATTTCTCCGATGGTTCTCGATTATAAGCACATACTTTACATTCGTTCTATAGATACAGAACTTCAATTGTTAATAATATAACGCCCTCTGCATTCTCTACAACATAATCTGTATAACCTTTGAGTGAAAACATACACTAAATGGACGCATCAAATTAAAACAACACAATTCCAAATTTCGACTTAAAATACTCGACATATTCCTTGTAATGTTCTTCAAAATCTGGACTATTCTTTAGTATCTCACCACGATTCATCACTATCATCATGTTATAATATTCTATGATTTCTTCTTTGTGAAATGAAAACTTTGCCTCTCCACTTTTCTCTATCTTGCACTCATATGCTATGATTGCTAGAACATCATACACAGACATAGAATTTTTAGCCATTTTTATCATGGTCATTATTCCATCCTCATAGCCATTTATTATGTCTTCATCTTTCGATTCATCATAATACCTATGAATTGCATCTACAACCATACCACTATTATGCCCATAGTCTCTATATTCCACCTTGCAGCTGCCTATACCAGCTAACAAAGGGAAAAAAGCAACTTTTTTACCCTCTTTATATTCTTTGGTGATTTGTTTTACTAAAGCATTAGCAAACCACCTTAAATTTTCAATAGGACTACTCATCGCATTCTCCTAAATTTAATTTATCTTATCCAATACTAATAATCTTATTTCCCATTAAATTTTGTCGTCAAAGAATTATTTACCAATAGCTAAAACAGCTTAATACTATTTAACAAGCAAATTCTTTAAATCCAATCCTAAATATTCCATATTTTCAAAAATGTTAGGTATTACTTCTTTTCTACACCTTACATCACATTCCGTCCATAGATAATATGGCACTCTTTTATTGGTACTTCTATGCCTATTATGTGTATAGCCTGCAATTCTAAGGCCTTTGAATTGGCCACTTGATACAATTTCAAATCCGTCCCCGGTTTCCTTTAATGAATGAATCGTATCAATAATATAACAATATTTCATTACAGCAACATCTTCATACTCTTTGCTTTCCCATATTGGATGCGCTGTTAATGGTTCTCCAGATGCACTTACTGCTTTTAAATATTTACCTTCATTCAAATCCCTGTTAAGATAGGAAATTATTGCAACCCTTCCATCAGATAACCTCACTGCCTCCACGGGCGCCTTCATTGGATTCCATACTTCAATATATTCTGCAAATGGTTTACGACCAATGATGCGAACAAATCCTCCAATAATAAGAAGAATCGCCGGCCCAAGAATAACTAGGAGCATATATGCCATATACAATCCTTTGTCCCAGTTATACCGCGGGTAATCTAATAAATTTTCCTTATATACACTCAACATCAGAATTATATAAATAAAATTCAATAGAGCCAAAAACTGAATAAATCCACCAATCGCTTTCCACTTTCCAATTGTCTTAATGAGTTTTGGTATTTTCTTATTTTTTGTTATCACTAAATTCGAATATCTAACTTGAAAGGAATCCTTAAAATCATTATAAGCATCAACTGGAGAGCATGATTCATCTATCTTTTCGTTAGTATGTTGCTCATTTCTGTATTTTTCAAATGTATATAATTTCCTTACATTTTCTTTAAATAGCTCTGTTACCATAAATATCTCCCTAAAAATTAAATGCTGTGATATTTGCCACTTCTCCCCAGAATACGTATTCATGCAAAGCAGGATTGCGTTCATACATTTTCTCAGGGCTGGCATTGTCAATAAACATCCATCTCATA